>JBIOTX010000362.1:0-7080 GCA_044866315.1 Thermoanaerobaculia bacterium
GGGACCTGGGCGGGCGGGTGGCACGAGACGCGCGCCTCCCACCCACCCAGGTCCCTCGCTCACGCTCGGGATGACACTTGGATCAGTCCCCCGCCGCGGGCTCCGCAAACAAAAACCCCTGCCCGAAATCGCACTCCAGCTCTCTGAGGAGCGCGAGCTGTTCCGCGGTCTCGATGCCCTCGCCGATGACGGCGAGGGTGAGCCCGCGTCCGAGGGCGATGATCGAGCGGATGATCTCCACGGTCTTCCGCTCGCGCGGCACCTCGCGCACGAACGAGGAGTCGATCTTCAGGCCGTCGATCGGGAAGCGGTGCAGGTAACTGAGGGACGAGTAGCCGGTGCCGAAGTCGTCGAGGACGACCCGGCAGCCGATGGCGCGCAGCTCCCGGATCATCTCCAGCGCGGCCTCGGGCTGCTCCATGATCGCGCTCTCGGTGATCTCGATGTGCAGGCGCGAGGGCGGCAGCCCGCACTGCGCGAGCGCGCCGCGCACGTCGGCGAGCAGGTCGCCCTGGGTGAAGTGGCGGCTGGAGATGTTCACCGTCATCCACCGCGGCGCCCACCGCGCGGCCTGCTCGCACGCGGTGTTCAGCACGAGCTGTCCGATCGGGATCACCAGCCCCGTCTCTTCCGCGAGCGGGATGAACTCGGACGGCGTGATGAGGCCGCGCAGCGGATGCTGCCAGCGCACGAGGGCCTCGGCGCCGACGACCTCGCCGGTCCGGAGGCGCACGATCGGCTGATAGAACACGCGCAGCTCGTCGCGGTCGAGGGCATGGCGCAGATCGGTCTCCAGCTGCAGCCGAGCCACGGCCTCGGCGCGCATGGTGGCGTCGAAGATCTCCGAGCGCGAGCGCCCCTGGGCCTTGGCCCGATACATGGCCGTGTCGGCGTCGCGCACGATCTGCTCGGCCGACTCGTACTCTGGACCGGCGACGATGATGCCGATGCTGGCCGAGGCGAAGATCTCGTTCTCGCCGACCTGGAAGGGCGCGCTGATCTCCTCCTGCACCCGCGCCGCGGTGCGCGTGGCGTCGGTCGCGTCGGCGACGCGCTCGATGAGGACGGTGAACTCGTCGCCGCCGAAGCGCGCCACCGTGTCCGCGGCGCGCACCGACCGGGAGAGACGCTCGCCGATCTCCACCAGGAGGCGGTCGCCGGCCGCATGACCGAGAGAGTCGTTCACGTTCTTGAAGTGATCGACGTCCAGGAGCAGGACGGCGAAGGCGTGGCTCTGGTCGCGATGGACGCGGCTGAGCGCGTGCTCGACGCGGTCGAGGAAGAGCGCCCGGTTCGGCAGGCCGGTCAGAGCGTCGTGGAAGGCGTTGTACAGGAGCTGCTTCTCCGCGACGCGTTGCTCGGTCACGTCCGAGCCGATGCTGGCCGTGCCGAGGATGCTCCCCTCGGCATTGCGGAGGAGGGTGTTGTTCCAGAGGAGGACCCGCCGCTCGCCGGTCTTGGTGACGATCTCGCTCTCGTCGTGCGCGGCCAGGACGCCGCGGCCGACGTTCGCGGAGAAGTCGCGGCTGGCCGCCTCGCGGCGCTCCGCGGGAATGAAGACCTCGAAGAAATTGCGGCCGATGACGTCCGCCTTCGCTTGCCCGCTGATCTTGAGAAGGTACGGGTTGCAGTAGGTGACCGTGCCGACCAGATCGAGCAGCACCGCCGCGAGCTCGATCGTGTCCAGCATCTCCCGGAAGCGGCGCTCCGACTCGCGCAAGGCCTCGGCGGCGCGGCGGCCCTCGTCCGTGTCGACGGCCATGACGATGCGGCCGCGGCGGCCGGGCAGGCGGAGGTCGTAGCCGCTGATCTCGGCGGTGATCACCGAGCCGTCCTTCTTGCTGATGTGCAGCCGCGGCTCGGCCGGTGAGAACGCGCCTTCGCCGGGCGGCAGCAGGTCGTTCACGCGCATCCCCAGCAGCTCGTCGCGCGAGTAGCCGTAGTGGGCGACGGCCGTGTCGTTGACGGCGATGAGCTCGAGCGACTCCGCGTCGTGCACCCACATCGGATTGGCGTTCCCCTGGAACAGCAGCCGGTACTGCTCCTCCGAGCGCCGCAGCGTGGCTCCTGCGAGCGTGCGCGCGTGCGTCTTGCCGAGGAGGTCGCCGATGCGGCGGGTGACGTCGAGGAGCACCTCCTGGGCCTCGATGATCTCCGTCGAGAAGAACTCCAGCACCGCCACCGGCGCGTCGATGGCCATGACCGGGAAGGCCAGCGCCGAGCGCAGTCCCGCCTCGGAGGCAGCGACCGCGATCGGCAGCGGGAACACCGAGTCCAGCGAGGACGAGAGCACCGGACCGCGCTGCTCGAGCGCGGCGCCGGGCAGGCCCGTGCGCGGCGCGAGCGGCGTGGCCTCGAGCTGGCGGCGGAAGCGGTCGAAGCGGCCGACGTCGCCGATGAAGCTGATGTCGCTCAGGGTGAGCACGGGCGGCACGCCGATGACCAGGTAGGCGTAGCCGACCGGCCAGCCGTGGTGGTCGCAGATCTGGTCGACCGCGGCCTGGAGCGCCTCCTCCAGATTGCGCGACTCGTTTGCGGCCACCGCAACGGCCTGCAAGAGGCGCAGGTGCTGCTGCTTGTCGTACAGCGAGCCGGTGGAGTGCTCGACGATCGCGTCCGTGGCCAGGCGCGCGCGGCGCTGGCGGTCCAGCCGGCGGACGAGCATCGCCAGCTCCTGAACGTCGATCTGGTCGCCGTCGGACATTGTTTGCCGTTCCCTCTCCTGGCCCGGAGCAGCTTACCCGATTCGCCTGTGCCGCCACCGCCGCGCTGGCCGAGTCCGCTCCGCCGCTCATCGTCGAGCGCACCGAGGTGCGGCGGGGAGACGCACAACTCGATCTTCCCGCGGGCGCTGTCGAATGGATTGCGGTTCGTGTTCGAGGGGAGATGATGCAGCGCCGGCCTGCTTGGATGTCTCCTACGTCGGGCGATGAGACTTCGACCTCAATAAAGGAGCCAAAGCCGGAAAGCACAATCGTCGACCACGCCATGCGTATTCGCGTAACCCGTCAACCGCTGTCCAGGTCGGATGGTAACGCTGGTAAACGTCCTCCGCATCGACATCTCCCCAGCTCCCATCCCGATTTTGTGTCGCGAGTAAGAAGTCAATGCCTTTCCGAATGAGCGGATCATCTTCATCCAGTCCAAAAGATTTCAGAGCATCCAGAAACTCCCCCATCGTCTCGGGGTCGTTCATGACGATCGCTCGGGTGAGGTTCTGTTTCAGGAATGAATATTCCGCCGGCAGCCATCGCGGTGACAACCGGTAACAACTATAACCATTGAGCGAGTAGACTACGTGGGTGACCGCATACACGGCGTCGTAAAATTCCATGTCATCCGCATCCACGAATGCCGGGTAGGGACGCATCGAGGGCAGCCACTGAATCGCCTCCGCATAAGGCGCTCCCAACCGCACGCCATAGCGTTCGCCCATGTAGGTCCGAATCAACGCATCCTGCCAGACCGCATATCGAGTCATCATCGTCAAGCGTCTCTTGCAGTTGTGACACGTCTTGCGGCCTCGCGGATTCGAAGCTCCACAATCGCATTCATCCGGAACATCACTCGGCGGAGGCTCTGTCGCGGGATCGAAGTGGTAATAATCAGCGGCCGTGAAATTGGCCGCCGCCTTGCGCAGGTCCTGCTTCAATTGGTCGTCCGGCAGACCCAGACTGTGCGCGGCGTAACTCCCGAAAACGAGATTCGCAATATCGTCCGGCTGGGGTTTGCGCGGCACCTTGGCATTCCGGCGGCGCCACGCGAGCGCGCGCTCACGGCCCAAGTCCAGCGCCTTTTTCCGCAGCTTTCGGTCCTTCGACGTCGAGGCAAGGCAGTGAAAGCAGCCGAGGTAATCAAATCCATACTCCTCGAAATACGCCGGCTTGCACGCAGTCTGATAGATGAAGTCCAGGCCTCGGTCGATTGCCTGTTCGCGGAGGGTATTCATCATTTGGCTTCAGCGAATGGACTTCGCCGCCGGCCTACGTGACTGGTTCGATCACGAAGATCGTATTGCCGAACGGATCGAGCAGCGTTTTGTCCTGTGATTGGGTGGTCGGGGGTGGTGTCGTTTGCGAGGAGCTGGATGGAACAAACCGATCGTAGCGGCTGCGCGCAAAGAGGACGGCGGCGAGCGCTGTCAGGATCGCGACGGCGATATAAGTGAGCAGCCGGCGAGTCCAGCGGGAGCGTGGGCTCGACGCTCCGATGTCGGGTTTTACGGTGACAGGCTCGATGAAGCGGTAACCCTTTCGAGGCACTGTCTGAATGTAACGAGGGGTTGGCGCCTTGTCGTCGAGAACTGTTCGAAGGCGGCTGATCACAACATCGAGGCTGTGCTCGAACTCAACGTTGGCGGCAGGCCATAATTTACGGCGGACCTCCTCACGGGTAACCAGCTCTCCGGGCCGCTCGAGGAGCAGATGGAGCAAATCGAGAGCCTGTCCGGTCAGCCTGATCGGCTGTCCCCCCGCCTTCAGATTCCTTCGAAGGTCATCGAACTCGAAGGTCCCGAATGTCTTGAGCACATGCCGATTCTACACGCCGGTGAGAATTTGAGAGACCTGGAAGTGACGGATTTGAGGATCTTTGAGTTGAATCGGCGCAATGGCGGTGGTTCGATAGGTTGATTCGCACGAGCCAAAAGTGACCAATGGGGGAACCGTGATGATCACGATCCGTCGGCCAGTGATTTGGGCACTCGTAATCCTGTTGATGATCGTTTTCGTCCTGATCGGTGCCTCGAAGCTGGTGGGGCCTTCCGCAGCCCGGTGGACCGAGAGGTTCGAGCGCTGGGGATACCCTGCAGGTGCCGCGGGTTTGATCGGCATCCTCGAGATCGTCAGCGGTGTCGCCGTGCTCATTCCCAAGGCCCGCCGCGCCGCTGCGGCGACGATCGGCGTGCTCATGATCGGTGCTCTGGCGACGCACGTTGTACACGGCGACTTCCGACGTCTGATTCCGCCACTCGTGCTTGGCGGGCTCGCATTCCTGGTCTACATGTCTCGATCTCGCCCCGGAATCCTCAGGGGGCGTTGATGATCGTTGTAAACTGACTGCACATGTTCAAACGAGCGCTTTGGCTCCTCGCCTCCTTGGCCCTGTGTGCCTCGTGCCAGAAGTTTGCTGAAGGGCAACGGCAGTTTCGTGAAATGATGGCCCTGCGCGGCCAAATCGCCACGCAGTTCCACGAGGCGCGTGTCCAGGTCAATGTCATCGGCAAAGGAACAGTGGTCGTCACGTTCATCAACTCGCCGCTCAACGGTGCGTCGCCGGAGGAAAAGCAGAAGCGTGCCGATGAGGTGGCAGCCTTCGTGATGAAACACAGCGCGCATCAAGTCCCGGAGGTTCGCACCTTTTTCGTTTCGCAATCCGGCGGTGTCCGTGGATCGGTTACCGGTCTGGACCGCTACACCGGGCACCCGAAATCGTGAAGCTGCGACTCATCGTCCATCCGGCAGCCGGCCACGGCCGCGCAGTTCGCTGCCGTACAACTTGCAGTGGCGCTTGCTAGCGCTCTCGAGCGCGGGCCTGAGTTTGTTCGATGCGGCACGATCTATCTGAACGACGATATTGGACCAGCCGGTATAGAACACTTCAAATGATCGCGCGTCGTAGCCCGATTCGCGAAGGTATGGCCAGAACGGCGCCAGTGCAATCCGCGGTAATACGATCGTCTCTCCGGCTTCCACTGAAACGACATCGGATTCAGCGACGAGCTCAGCGAATGGGTCTGGATTCAATTCCGAGACGCCGCCGCAATACGTTATCGGTTCACCCTTTCGGTCGTAGAGCACCGCATCCCAGTAATGGCCGCCGGTATTCCGTCCCGGCAGATAGATCTCGGAGCTCGACTGGTTTGCAACCGCGATATCGGCGAACAGCGCGTTCTCTTCAACCCAAGCAGTTAGGACCTTTAGAGAGATACCCGCACCAGGCGCCGGCTCCTCGCGACACCCGACCGTGAATTCGACGATCTCCAGCTGTTCTTCCTGCGCGACTAGTGTTTCGGCAAGACCCCATGTGAGGACGGCATGGATGACAACTCGAACCACCATTCGCCGGAGGGATCCACCTGCGGAATCGAGAAACATCGTTCGAATGTAGCACCAGCGGCTTATTCGGTCGCGCAGCTGTCGTGAACTCACGGTGACTTCGTCGGCCGATCAAACGCGACGCTAACGTCGTGATCCGGCTAGTCGTCGTGCTACTTTGCCGGGGCTGCCAGACGTCCTCCGGGCTGCCTCTGTGGCTGCTATCTGCAGCTCGTTCCGACTGACGATCCCTTTTCAGTCCGCCCAACGGAACACGGAACTCGGCTATCCGACTCGCCGTCTGCTTACCAGATATACTAGCCGTGGAGTCAAAATCCGATCATCCCAACTCGGCGTACTCGTCCCTGACACTTGGCTCGGTATCCCCGCGAAATGACGGAAAGGAAGCGACTATCGATGTGGACTCCTCGACTTACGACTGTGGCGCTCCTTCTAGGAATCGTTTGTGTAACCCCAATATTCGCACAGTCTGCGCCAATCACAATCACCAAGTCGTTCAACCCGGCAACCGTGCCGGTTGGCGGCACGGCGACAACCACGATGACTGTGACGATTACGAATCCTAACGCCTTTCAAGTCACCGGAATCAATTTCAGCGACACCTATCCTGCTGGCTTAGCTCCGGATCAAGTCGGTGCTTACACTTGCGGGACGCTGGGAAGCAGCGCGGCGTTCAACGCTAGCGGATGGGCATTCACAAACGTCACCCTGGCTGCCGGTGCGTCCTGCAACGTCCCGATGCTCATGCATGCCACGATTCCCGGCGCGATCGTCAACACGACCTCGCAAGTCACCGGAACCGGCGTTCCGGCCGGGGGCCCAGCCTCCGCCACCCTGAATGCCGTCGTCACGACGCCTACGCTGTCCGAATGGATGCTTCTGGTTTTCGCCACGTTGATTTCCATCGTCGCAGCGATTCGCTTGAGGTCTTGAGTGTGCGCGGAGACTACGAGGACGACGACTTCAACAACGTCCACATCGAGCTGAGGCCGAAGGCCGGGAAAACGTGGAAGTGGGGGGGGGG
>JBIOTX010000363.1:0-6341 GCA_044866315.1 Thermoanaerobaculia bacterium
AGCATCCGCACCAACAAAACGCTATAGATGATCACGATCGCCAGGAACGCCGTCACCGCGATCTGCAGCGAGACGTGCCGCGTCCCGTAGAACCAGGTGAACATGATCGTCCCCGCCGCCCCCAGGACCAGCAGCACCCACATGCTCCCCGGCAGGTCCGCCGTGCTGGCCAGGATCCGCATCCGCCGCGCCATCGCGAACTCGTTCATCCGGTCGATGGCCTCTTCATAGAACCCCGCCTCCCGAGGATCGCGCGCGTCCGGACTGAGCCGATAAAAGTCCGCCCACACCTGGTCGTAGGCGACGGCCGAAGCGTCCTCCAGCCCGTTCTCGAGCCGCGGCCACTCGTCCCGGATCACGTACCTCACGTACTCCAGCAGTCGCAGCTGCATCCGCGCGCGCGCCTCGGGCTGAAAGACCTCCACATCGCGCCACAGCGCATTCAAAATGACCACTTCCTTGGCCACCGTCTCCTCGGCATCCTCGTACTGCTGCCAGACCACCACGACCGTGAAGGCCAGGTAGATCCCGTAGATCAACCCGAGGATCGAGTACGTGAACCCGGCGTACTCGTTGTTCTCCGTCAGCTTCTCCTGCGGCACGAGCCGGCGGACGACCAGGACCCCGCCGATCGAGGCGGCGACGCCGGCGACGAGGAAGGCGACTTCGAGGAGGGAGAGGTTCATCACCCAATGTTACGTTCGCCGGCCGACGGAAAGGGAGCCACACCCGCGTTCCTGTTCATAGACCGCGACGGCGCCGCAGCACACCGCGTTGATATCGGAAGCGCGCCCGCAACGCGGAAGCAACGATGCCCTTCTCCGTGTCGAGCCGGTTGCGGAAGCCACGCGCGGCGACCCTCAGCGCGAGCTTGATCGCGCGCAACGGCGTTGCGTAGGGAGCCGCCGACCCGAGGGCGATCACGGCACTAGTGAGTATTTGCCGTTCAACCTCGGCGGCGTCGGTCGTGATCTTCTCGAGCCACTGCTCCTGCGGCACCGGCGCGTCCGCGGAATAGGCACTCCACCAATGCGATGGGAACTTGAGCACGCTCAGCCGAGGGACGGCGTCGATCCGATAGCCGGCTCGCTCGATTCTTCGGAAAAGATCATCGTCGGTTCCGCGACTGAGCGTCGCCTGGTCTCTGAATCCGCCGACCGCCTGCAGCACGGTTTTGCGGACCAGCCACCCGCTGGGTGGGATCGCGGTCGTCGCGTAGCCTTCGACGTCGGCCGGTCCCGTGAACGCGCCCCTGACGCCTTCCGGAGCGACGAGCGCTCCGATCGGGTGCGCGAGATCGGCGCCCGCTTCGAGAGCCGGAAGGAGGCCGGCCAGGTGCCACGGAAACCAGAGATCGTCATGGCCGAGGAAGGCGATGGAATCGCTCTTGGCGTGTGCGATGCCGTCGTTGTTGGGAGCCCACTGGCTGCCGCAATTCCGGTCGCGATTGAACCACCGGACGCGGGCGTCCCCGAAGGCTTCGACGATCTCGGCGGAGCCGTCCGTGCAGTGATCGCCGATGACCAATACCTCGTCTACAGGAACCTGCTGTCGCAGTACGGACTGAATCGCACACCGAAGCATGCGCTTCCGGTTGAACGTGGCGATGACGACCGTGACGCCGCGAGACTCACCAGCCGCGCGCATCATCGAAGTGGAACGGGATCAAGCCGCTGTCGTGGGCGATCCGGTATTTATCCGGGTTCGCATGATCGTACGGACGCGTCGGAAAGTTCACGAACACCGCCTCGGCAGTGCCGATGTTCTGACAGGCGTGGATGACATGCGCCGGGATCGTGAAGAGCGCGCGGTTCCGTTCGCTCAGCGTCAGCACATTCAGGCATTGATACGTGGGAGAGCCGGGCCGGTTGTCGTAGAGCACCCACCGAAAGAATCCGCCGATGACGGCGATCCGGTCGTCCTGAAGCTTGTGCATCGCCCAGCCCCGGATCGCTCCCGGCCGCAGCGTGACCATGTACGAATACACCAGCGGCTCGGGATGCACGCCCCAGCCGAGCCGGTAGAGCTCCACGAGCTCGCCGCGCTTGTCTTCCTGCGGAGGCAGCCGGCGGATCACCACTCCGTCGATGAGGGGATCGAGCCTGTCGCCGGCGGGCGTGACCGTCGGCGCGTCCTGACGTGGCTCGAGCGGATGACGCATTCCCAACACCTCAGCTTCCGAGCGATGATAGTCCACAAGCGGTGCTCCAATGATCAGACTCAAAAACGGCGCTCCCCTGTTGGCGTTCCCCGTTTGGTTCTTGCTGGCCACGTGTGCTTCCGTGGACGTGGACATCGAACGAGAGATTCGCGCGCAATATGACTTGCTCGAACGGGCATACGCTGCCCAGGATCTCGCGGCTGTGATGGGCACGCGTGACGCCAGCCTGGAAGTCATCGTCCCCGGAACGGACGGGGAGACGGAAAACCATGAGCAGACCGCTCGTCTCATGCAGCGATGGTTTGCCGAGAACAAACCCCCGATCGAGGTCCGTTACGTCATCGAGTCGATGGAGGTGCGCTCCGCGGATGAGGTGCTCGTTCGGGTCCTTCAACGCGGCAGCCGCTACCGAGAGGGGAACGATGGTCTTCGCCACGTTCGACACGAGGTCCGCCAGCGGGAGACCTGGATCCGCACAGCGTCTGGATGGAAGGTACGACGGATCGACGACATCGACCTTGCGAACCGGAAAGTCTGGGTGAACGGCAGGCCCATCCCACTCGCGGACCAGTGACCACCCGTTCACTGCCCGGGATGCGCCACGGCATCGCGATCGATGTCGACGCGGCTGCAGCAGTCCGGCGAGCAAGTGCCCATGCACTTCAATCTCGACCCCTTCGACCTTCAGGATTGCTCGACGGACTCGCGCCGGAGTAATCTAGCCCGAGATGACACCCGCTTAGCTCGCCTCGAAGTCTCCGGCCCTCCCGAACTTGTGAGAACTTGATCTCTCGGGCGAACATCGGCTCGTCGAATGGCGTGCCCGCCTCGCCGGAGAAGATCTTCGAGGGAAGCGCCGCGGCGGCTTGCGAGGTGTTACGTCTCCGCGGCGGGCATCCTTTGAGTCGTTGTTTGGACTCGAAGACTTCCTGTAGAACCATCGATTTTCGAGCGCCCGAGGGATCTCGGGCCGGCGGGGCGGCCTCCAGCCGACATCGACGCTTCCGGAAAGGAAGCCTCTCGTGCTCCGCCATCAATGGACTCTTCGTGCAATCGAGTCACCTCGTGTCTTCCGTCGTTGCGTCCGCTGCGAAGAAAAACGACCCTTCGTCTCGAGCGAAAAGTTTCGCGTGAACGCCCAAAAGCGTCGCATCGACGTTTGGCTCATCTATCGTTGCTGCGAGTGTAACGACACTTGGAATTGCGAGGTGATCGAGCGAGCGGCACCCGAAAAGATCGGGCCGGAAGCGCTCGACCGCTTCCGTAGAAACGATGCCGGTGAGGCTCGGCAGCGAGCCTTCGACTTTGCCGCCATCACCCGTCTGGGCGTCGAGCTCGAGCGTTCGATTCCCCATACCATAGAACGCCCAGTGCTCTCACTCGACCACCTCGTTCGAGTCGAGATCGAGCTATTGGATCCGATTTGTGTTCGCCTCGACGCTCTGCTTGCCAGAGCGCTTGCGGTTTCGAGAGGGCGCGTTCTGGAGTGGTTGGAACGTGGCGAAATTCAAGCCGATCCGAGGTGTTGGGCCAAGCCCGTCCGGAGCGGTCAACACATCCTGTTCGCGCCCAAGCAATCCATTCTTGCTGCGGCCGCAGATCAGACTCGATGAGCGGCCCTGTTCTTGCGTTGAATGATGCGATCAAGAGTCTCTCACCGGATTTTCTTCGCCTGAATCGGCGTCTCGCCTTCGCCGAAGTCGAATTCCAGCGCGGTGACCGTTGCGCCTTCGCGCAGGAATCGCACGCGCGTGGTCGTGGTCACCTTGAAAAAGAAATCGCCTTTCGGGGACGCGAACAACTCCAATCGATCGCCTTTTCTCGGAATGTCGATGAAGATGTGCCTTCCCTCGCGGGTGATCGTGATGGTCCGCTTCTCGCTCTGCTGGTACTCACCGGCATACGAGGCGAGGACGGCCTCGTCGAGCGTGATCGCCGGCTCCGCACGCGCGGCGCGTCCTTGCAGCCACTTGTTCATCGCCGCCTCCGCGGCCTGCTTGCAGGGATCGTCGCCGTTGAAAACGAAGTGCCGGAGAAACGAGCAGACGAACGGATTCGTCTCGCCCGGGACCCAGAAGGGGTCGCTCAGCGCCTCACTGTTCGCCAGAAGAATCAGCGAGAGATTCCTCGCCGGTACTTTCACATACATCGCCGAGAACCCGGAGCCCCAGTTTCCGCTATGCCAGACCAGCCGCTCGCCGCGGTAGTCCCCGACGAACCAGCCCAGTCCGTACGGGAGCGGCTTCCCTGCATTCGACACGAACGGCGTCCACGCGAGCTCCTGCGTTTTCGGCTGGAGGAGGACGTGGCGATCGATGGCCGCGTCGTATTTCGCGAGATCGCGCACCGTCGAGAGCAGACCCGCCGAGGCGCCGGGGTCTTTGCCCGGGTAGGTAGCGGCGACGATCTCGCCGTTGCCGTAGAAGGCATATGGCTTGGCGAAGCGCGCCAGCGCGGGCGCGTAGCGGCGCGCGAGCTCCGGATTGTCGATCACATTGTGGCCCGGGATGCTCTCCGTCATTTGCAGCGGATCGAGAATCTGTCGCGTGATGACGTCCGCAAACGGCGCGCCGTATTTCTTCTCGATGACGCTGGTGATCGCGTCGTAGAGGGCGCCGTTGTACGAGAATTCCTGGCCCGGCGTGCCTTCGGACGTATGACTGAGGATGTGGCGGATCTGCACGCGCTCGTCCGTGATCGCCGGTGCGTATCTCGAAGGCGGGTACCTGGCGATCGGTTCATCCAGCGCGACCTGCCCTTTCTCCACGAGCTGCATGAGCAGCGTCGAGCCGAACGTCTTCGTTACTGAGGCGATGCTATACAGCGTGTCCGGCGTGGCAGGCACTTTGTTCTCGAGGTCGGCGTATCCGAAGCCCCGCGTCCAAAGGACCTTCTGATTCTCGACGATCGCCGCGGACAGGCCGGGGATGTGGAGCGTGTTGCGGATCTCGTCCGCCTCGCGCTCGAAGCTTCTGACGCGATTCGCATTCGTCGATGTGCAGGCGGCCACGACGAAGACCAACAGAGTGAGAGCGAGTCTTTTCACAGGCCCCTCCGCCAAGATGAGACGGTGGGTGCGCTTTCGCGGTTAGCTTTGCTTGCGTCCGAGCCGTGCCGCGAAATTTCCCTCCCGGCGTCGGTACACACAGCCCCCATGTCGGGAGGCACCGTCCCTCACGCCGGCACCACAAGCCACTCGAAGGGACGCACAATCCGCCCCGACGGTACGCCCAGCCCCCAAGCCGGCTCGCCCAACCCGGCCGTTGGGAGGCACCGCTCTCACCGCGGGACGCACAGGCCTTTCTGTCGGTACGCACAGCTCAGCTCGCCGGTAGGTGCAGGCCTCCCTCCGATGCATCTGGCGCGCGTGACGCACACGCATCGTCACTGGCCCATACGCGTACTGCTGCGCGTCGGCGCCCGAGCGTGCGCCTTCGGTATGCGGCGATGCGAGTCATGGGCGCTCTTCTTCCGCGGGGGGTGAGGCCTACCGTGGCAGCAAGCCGTCGCTACCGTCAGCGTGCATTGGAAGAGCCGTCGGGGATTCCTGTGCGGGTGGTGTCGCACCGCGCCTGCGGTTACGACTCGTCCGACGCTGCCGTAGGCGGCCAAGCGCCGATCCGCTGCCGCAACGCTACGATTTTGCCAAGGTGATATGCGTTATGTACCGCCACGCTGCTCAGCTCGTCGGCCAGTGTCACGCCCGGCTCTACCTCGAGCGCCAACCGCTCAGGCGTCTGCCCCAACGCTGCCGCCGTGTGAGCGCCGTCCAGGAACACTCGCACCAAGTCGTGCCACTGTTGCTCGTGCTCCGGCGCCGCGCTCGGGTACCTGTCGCCGGCCGGGTCGCCCGGCTTGAGGATACTCTGCTGGTACCCCACAACGTGCCACAGCTCCTCGTAGATCGAGTGCGATGCGCCGTCCGGGCGTAGCGTGACTTGCTCGAGCGTCAACCCGGACAGCAGGTGGGCTCGCGCGGGGAACTCGCCGACCAGAAACAGATGTTCCAGGATATGCATCGCATCGCTCCTTTTCTCCCTATGTTCGTCAAGGCGACATGGTAGCCGCCTGAGCAGGAGCTCGAATCGTGAACATCGCTACATCGGCTGGCTACGGGGAGAAAGGAGGAAGAGCATGACTCGGCTGCGACTGGATGTCTGAGGGCGTCGTGGGGGGGGGG
>JBIOTX010000364.1:0-2405 GCA_044866315.1 Thermoanaerobaculia bacterium
CTGGCCTTCGAGAAAGTGATCGACGCCCTCGGCGGCATCGACGTCTACGTCAACCGCCCGTTCTACGACTTCCTCTTCAAGGACGGCTTCAAGAAGGGCTGGCAGCACATGAACGGCCGCCGGGCCCTGCGCTACGCGCGCTACCGGCACGTGAAGGGCTCCTTCGAGGGCAACAACTTCGGGCGGGAGCTGCGCCAGCAGCAGGTGCTCACCGCCGTCCGGGAGAAGCTCGCCAACCTCGACTCGAAGCAGACTCTGCGCCTGGCGAAGCTGGCCATGGGCTCGTCGAAGTACACGTCGACGAATCTGACCACCCAGCAGATGGTCGAGCTGTACACGACCTTCCGGAACACCAAGCGCGCCGACATCCGCCACGTCTCGCTCAAGAAATTCACGCGCATCATCCAGCTCACCGAGCCGGCGGTATGGGGCGAGGCGGTGGCGCCGCCGAACAACGATTACCGCAGGATTCGAGAGGTCGTGCGAACCGTGTTCGACGGCCGCGAACCGATCGTGGCACCGCACGAAATTCAGTTCGAAGAGCAACTGCCCAAGGATAGTGGCAAATCTGTTGCTTCCCAGCAAATCGGCGCTCTCAGCAACGCGCCGCCGCAGTGAACCCACAAATCGCGGAGAAACCAACATGGATCCAACCTTCGACGCGCGGACCGACACGCCCGGCACTGGGGTCCCGTCCCCGACCACCGTCAAAACCGACGTCCCCCTTCCGATCGCGCCTGACGCCGAGGTTCGGGCCGCGGCGGCCGCGCCGGAGATCGCGGTCACGCCCGCGATCATCGATCCGCCCAAGATCATCGTCGGAGATGATCGGATCATCAGCGGCATCGACCTGATCGACTACGGCGTGGGCGGTCTGATGCCCAATCACGTCTACCTCGTCAAGGGAGGCGGCGGCCTCGGCAAAACGATCCTCGGCCTGCAGTTCCTCACCCGCGGCCTCGAGCAGCAGGAGCCGGGCATCCTGATCACCGATCAGAAGCCGGAGAAGGTGCTCACCCAGGCCGGTGCGATCGGGTTCAACATCGAGGAAGCGATCGTGCGCAACCAGCTCTCGATCCTCAACCCGAGCACGCGCTACTTCGACCTGGTCGAGAGCCCGGCCGACGTGCAGGCGATCGTCGAAGAGCTCGGCGACTACGTGAAGCGCATCGGCGCGAAGCGCGTCGTCATCGACCCGATCTACACCCTCGTCAACACGCAGTACTCCAGCCACTTCGCACTGACCCTGACCCAGTCCCTGCTCAACGCGCTGGAAGACCTGCCCGCGACGATCCTCCTGATTGCCAGCGACGACGATCATCCCGAGCTCAACCCGGTGGTGCGGATGCTCGAGCAGAATGCCTTCGGCGTGCTGTCGCTGCAGAACGATCCCGCGACCGGCGGCCGGCTGATGCGCATTCCGAAGCTCCGCTACGCCGCGAGCGACGACCTCTCCGCCCACTATCGCATCCTCAACGGACGCGGCCTGACGAACTACCGCGGTGAAGGCGAGAACGTCGTCGACGTCACCAAGCCCTGGGAGCAGCCGACGGAGATCAGCCGCACCGTGCTCCTCATCGGCGCGCAGCCCGACAGCATCCGCAAGGTGAAAGAGGCGCTCGGCGACAGCTACCAGGTCCAGGCCGAGTCCGACCTGCAGAAGGGCGTCGCCCGGGCCAAGGACGAGAATCCAGGTCTCGTGCTCGTCACGCCGCAGCGCTCGGCCGGCGCAGTCCAAGCCATCCTCGAGCTGGCCCAGCACTCGACGTCTTCGGTCGCCTTCCTCTCGCCGGCCGCCAACCGGCAAGCCGACCGGGTGCTGTACCTCCGCGCCGGCGCGGACGACTACTTTTCCGAGCCGTTCACCCCGGGCGAGCTGCGCGCGCGCGTCGACGCCCTCATCCGCCGCAGCGGCCGTCGCCTGAACATCCGCGACAGCGCCCTCGGCAAAGTGACCCCGGAAGAAATGTCCGCCCTGATCAACGCCGGCGACAGCAGCGGCGTGCGCAAGGGCGGTCCCGTCCTCACCACGCACGGCGACGACGTCGAGTTCTCCCCGGCCTTCCGCGACCGTCTCCAGCGCAGCATCGACACCGTGTCCAAGTTCGACACCCCCTTCGCCGTGTACTGGATCAAGAGCGACGGCGACGACCGGGGCCTGAACAAGAGCCTGGCCCACCTCTGCCGCCAGGAAGACATCCTCTGCCACAACCGCAACGGCGAGTTCGTGGCCATCCTCGCGGGCACGGACGCCAACGGAGTCAAAGGCTTCGAGCATCGGCTCGAGGAAAAGCTCGGCAACCGCCTGCGCCGGGCCAAGAGAGGGCATCAGTTGTACGGGGCGGGGGGCGGGGCGTAACGTGTGTCATCCCGAGCGTGAGCGAGGGACCTGGGAGGGTGGGCGG
>JBIOTX010000365.1:0-10394 GCA_044866315.1 Thermoanaerobaculia bacterium
GCCCGCCGCTCCACGTTCTTCCTAAACCGCCGCGACCGCGTCGACGCCCGCCGCCGCGCGCAGCGCCTCGGCCTTGTCGGTCGCTTCCCAGCTGAAGCCCGGCTCGTTGCGGCCGAAGTGGCCGTAGGCCGCGGTCTTCTTGAAGATCGGCCGCCGGAGGCTCAGCGACTCGATGATGCCGCGCGGGGTCATCTGGAAGTGCTCGCGCACCAGCTCGACCAGCTTCGGCACCTCGACCTTGCCCGTGCCGAAGGTGTCGACGTAGACCGACACCGGATCGGCCACGCCGATCGCGTACGCCAGCTGCACCTCGACCTCGTCCGCGAGGCCCGCGGCCACGAGGTTCTTGGCGATGTAGCGGGCCATGTAGCACGCCGAGCGGTCGACCTTGGTGGGGTCTTTGCCCGAGAATGCGCCGCCGCCGTGACGTCCGCGGCCGCCGTAGGTGTCGACGATGATCTTGCGGCCGGTCAGACCGGTGTCGCCCTGCGGGCCGCCGATCACGAACTTGCCGGTGGGATTGATGTGGTACTTCGTCGCCGCGTCCAGGAGCTCGGCCGGCACGACCGGCTTGATCACCTTCTCGATCACGGCCTCGGAGAGGTCGCGGTGGCTGACGTTCGGGGAGTGCTGGGTGGAGATGACCACCGCCTCGCAGCGCACCGGGCGCTTGCCCTCGTACTCGATGGTCACCTGGGACTTGCCGTCCGGACGCAGGAAGTCGAGCTCGTTGGACTTGCGCACCTCGGTGAGCCGGCGGGTGAGCTGGTGGGCGAGCATGATCGGGATCGGCATCAGTTCCGGCGTCTCCCGCACGGCATAGCCGAACATCAGACCCTGGTCCCCCGCGCCGCCCGTGTCCACGCCCTGGGCGATGTCCGGCGACTGCGGATCGATCGAGGAGATCACCGCGCAGGTCTCGCTGTCGAAGCCGTACTTGGCCCGGGTGTAGCCGATCTCCCGGATGGTGTTCCGGACGATGGAGGGAAAGTCGACGTAAGTCTTGGTCGTGATCTCCCCCGAGATCATGGCCAGACCGGTCGTGACGAGCGTCTCACAGGCGACGCGCCCCACCGGATCCTCGGCCAGAACGGCGTCGAGGATCGCGTCCGAGATCTGGTCCGCGATCTTGTCCGGGTGCCCCTCGGTGACAGACTCCGAGGTGAAAAGGGTTCGGTAATTCGGCATTGTGTGCTCCTTGGAAGGACTACTGAAGAATGGCGAATCCTAACATAGGGCGCAGGGGCCAGGGCGCAGGGGGCAGGTAACCGCGTGACCTCTACAGGGGGCAGAGATCAGGGCCGGGGGCAAGGCACCGAGGTACCATTGCTGGCGATGGATGAGGATCTGAAGCGGCTGCTCGAGCAAATGCGGCAGGAGAATGCCGCGGCGCACGTGGAGACGCGGGCGCACACGGAGAGTCTCATTGCCGACGTGCGCCAGGAGAATGCCGCGGCGCATGCGGAGACGCGGGCGCACACCGAGGCTGTTGGCGAGGCGACCCGCAAGCACTTCGAGGCCACGGCGGAGCGCATGGAGACGAAGTTCGACCTGCTCGCGGAGACGGTTGCCCATCTCGACGAGAAGATCGACCGTACGGCGGCTGATCTACGCGAGGAGATGCGGGAAGGTTTTGCCGAAACGCAGGCCATGATCAGGTTCTCCCACGCAGACCTCGACCGCCGCCTCCGCACACTCGAGGAAACCGTCAGCGACCTCCAGTCCCGCGTCGAGCGCCTCGAATCCTCCACGCACTGACCTGCCCCTGCGCCCTGACCCGGCGCTCCAATTGCACAACCCGGCACCGTGCTCAAGACCCGGAACATCGGCGCGTATCGCGATCTGTTGCTGCTGTTGGCCCGCTACGGTCGGAAGGACTTTCGCCTCTCCCTGAGCCCGGAGGACTTCTTCGCCCCGCAGGAGGACGAAGAGGCCACCGAGCCGGACGTGAAGGCCCGGGCGGAGGCGTTCGCCCAGGCCCTCAAGGACATGGGTCCGACGTACGTCAAGTTCGGGCAGCTCCTCTCCACCCGGCCGGACATCGTCCCGAACGAGTACATCATCGCCCTGGAATCGCTGCAGGACGACCTGGAGCCGTTCTCGTTCGCCGACGTGGAGAAGACCATCGAGGAGGAGCTGGGGGTGCGGATCTCGAAGGCCTTCCAGTCCTTCGATGGGACACCGATCGCCGCGGCGTCCTTGGGGCAGGTGCATCGGGCCGTGCTCCGCGACGGGCGGGAGGTGGTGGTGAAGGTCCAGCGCCCGAACATCCGCGAGCAGGTGCGGCGCGACCTGGAGGTCTTCTCCGACATCGCCACGGAGCTCGAGCGCCATACCGAGATCGGCAAGAAGCTGAACCTGGTCGGGGCCATCGAGCAGGCCCGCATGGTGATGTTCAGCGAGCTCAATTACCTCCAGGAGGCCCGGAACACCGAGGTCCTGCGCGAGAACCTCGCCTCCTTCCCCCAGATCTACATCCCGGCCGTGGTCCTCGACCTCAGCTCGCCGCGCGTGCTGACCACGGAGCTGGTCAAGGGGCGCAAGGTCTCCAAGCTCACGCCGCTCGCGCTGATCGAGGGCGACTATGCCGAGCTGGCGGCCGTGCTCACCCGCGCCTACCTCAAGCAGATCTGCGTCGACGGCTTCTGGCACAGCGATCCCCACCCCGGCAACGTCTTCATCCGCGAGGAGGACGGCGCGCCGCAGCTGGTCCTCCTCGACTTCGGCATGTGCAGCCGGATCAGCAGCGAGTTCCAGGACGAGGTCATCAAGCTGCTCCTGGCCATCTCCTCGAACCGCGGCAGCGAGGTCGCCGACGCCTGCGTGCGGCTGTGCGAGGTGCGGGAGCGCTTCGACCCGCTCAAGTTCACCCGCGAGATCTCCAACCTCGTGGCCACGGTGCACGACATCAGCCCCCAGGACGTCAACACCGGGCAGTTGATCTTCAACGTCATCAACATCGCCGCCAACAACGAGCTGATCGCGCCGCCCGAGCTGAGCATGCTCGCCAAGACCCTGCTCCACCTCGACGCCATCACCAAGAAGCTCGATCCCGACTACGACCCGCAGAGCGTGATCCGCGACTACGCCGAGCAGCTCATCACCCAGAAGCTGACCCAGAAGTTCAACCCCCGGAACTTCTACCCGGCCCTGCTCGACCTCAACCAGCTCATCCTCGACCTCCCTCACCGGGCCCGGGAGATCATCGACCTCACCGCGGCCGGGCGGCTCTCCTTCGGCATCAAGCTCTCCCAGGCCGAGGAGTTCCTGTCGGGGATGCACAAGATCGCCAACCGCATCACCGTGGGCGTGGTCATCGCCGCCCTGCTGGTGTCCTCCTCGCTGATGCTGCGCGTCCCGACGCGCTTCCAGATCTTCGGCTACCCCGTCCTGGCCGTCCTCGGATACCTCTTCGCCAGCGTCGCCGGCGTCTATCTCATCCTCTCCACGCTGCTGCGCGACCGGCGCGACCGCGAGCAGGCCAAGTTCAAGGGCAAGTAGCGCTGCGCTATACTCAGCAGCCGTAGCGTCTAGGCTCCCCATGAAACCCATCGAGCGGGTCGGTGTCTACGTCGCGGTGTTCCTCGGCGGTGCGATGCTCATGTCTCTTGAGATCGCCGCCTTCCGGATCATCGGCAAAACCTTCGGCTCGGCCCTGCGCGAGACCACGGCCGTCATCGCCGTCTTCCTCGCGGCCATGAGCATCGGCTACTGGGCCGGAGGAAAGCTCGGCGACCGCTGGCCGCGCCCGTCCACGCTGGTGGCGGCGCTGCTCAACGCCGCCGCGCTGCTCCTCTGCGTTCCGTGGCTCGACGCCCTGTTCGCCCCGCGCATCGCCGCCTCCGGCCTCGACTACGCGCTGCACGCCTTCCTGGCCACGAGCGTCCTCTTCGCCGTCCCGACCCTGCTGCTCGCGTCCACCTCCCCCATCGCCGTGCGTCTCATGAGCCCGGCCACGGGCCAGAGCGGATCGACCAGCGGCTCGATCTCCGCGATCTCCACGATCGGCAGCATTGCCGGCAGCGTGATCACAGCCTTCTTCCTGATCGACTGGCTGGGGAGCATCAACCGGACGGTGATGTTCGTGTCCCTGGGCACGTGCGCCGCGGCCCTCTCGCTGATGGTCACGTCCATGGTCCGCGAACGGCAGGTCCACGGCATGCCCCGCCGCTACACCTTCGCCGCGGTGGCGGTGGTCCTCGTCGTCGTTCCCGCCGCCGCGTTCATCGGCTCCGCGCACCTCGGCGAGTCGCCCAGCGGACAGGGCTCGACTTGGCGGACCCTCTTCGTCGGCGACAGCCCCTACCACCGGGTGGTGGTGCGGGAGCGGCTCGGGAAAGTGCGGGAGCTGACCTTCGGCCTGGGCGTGCAGTCGCGCATGGTCGTGGCCGATCCCTTCGGCCCCGGCATCGGGCACAGCGACTCGTTCCACATCGCCCGGCTCATCCGCCCGAACGTCCGCCGCGTGCTGGTGATCGGCATGGGCGGCGGGACGGCGGCCAAGCAGTACGCGCGCTACTACGACGACGTCACCGTCGACGCGGTGGAGATCGATCCGCTGGTCGTCGACGTCGCCCGCCGCTACTTCCAGGTCCAGCCGGGCGACCGCCTGCGGGTCCACGTCGGCGACGGGCGCATGTTCCTCAAGCGCTCGGCCGAGAAGTGGGACCTGATCATCATCGACTCCTACACCAGCACGCGCTACGGCGACACCGTGCCGCCGCACATGGTCACGCGGGAGTTCTTCGCCGAGGCCAAGGACCATCTGAACGAGGGCGGAATCCTCCACGTCCACTGCGCCTTCGCCCAGTCGAAGCTGCTGCCGGCCCTGCAGAACACCCTCGGCAGCTCCTTCCGCTACGTGCTGACCACGCAGTCGCAGATCCTGGCCAGCGACGTGGCCCTGATCACGGCCAAGGAGACGATGCTCCAGCGCGCCAGCCTCTCCCCCGCCGGACGGCTGCCGCACCTGCGCGAGTTCATCGCCTCGCTCGCTCCGCCGCCGGCCTTCGACAGCAGCACGCCGGTGCTGACCGACGACTACTCGCCCGTGGATACCCTCTCGCGCGCGCGGTTCTGAACGAAAAGGCGCGCGCCGCGGGCGCGGCGCGCGCTCCAATCAAACAACTCAGTAGAGGTCGTTCTTGGCGGCGGTGTCGTCCGAGCTGAGGGTGCGGTTGCCGGTGTTGCAGGCGCTGACCGAGGGATACATGGTCGCGCCGGCGACGTTGGAGTGGCCGATGCCGATCACGTGTCCGACCTCATGGGCCATGACCCCGTCGATGTCGTACTCGGAGCTGCAGCCCGACTCCCGCGACGAGTAGAACTGGTGCTGCTGCGAGGTGTAGACGTCGGCGTCGTAGATCCGGTCATCGCCGGTCTGGGAGACGTAGTAGCCGGTCAGGGTCGCGGCCAGGCAGCCACCGGTGCAAATGTTGCCGTTGGTGTTGAGCATGATCGTGGCCGGCGCGGAGCCGCGCACAGCCGCCGAGGTCGTGGAGCTGGAGCTGATGATGCCCCAGACCTTGATGGCGCCGACGACCGCGGTCACGCCCTTGTCGGAGTCGGTGATGGTGTTGTTGCCGATGTAGTAGGTGCGCACCGAGACGGGCGTGGAGGCCCAGCGGCGGCGCGGCGAGAGCAGCACATAGCCGAAGGCCGGGGCGGCCGTGGCCAGCAGAGTGAGAGCGGCGAAGGTGTAGATAGTGAGCTTCTTCATGTTCGTCCTCCTCGATTAGCGCTGACGCGACGGACCTTCGACGCGCTCACCGGCCCGGGCGGCGTCGACCATCTCCGCGAGCTCGTCGATCGTGAACAGGCCGTTCTCCTCGGCGTTCGCCTTGACCTGGAAGCGGTCCGGCGACTCGAGGCGTCCCTCGCCCTGCTTGAGCGGATCTTCGATCAGCACTTCTACTCCGCCGCGGCTCTTCACCAGGTACTTGCCCTGGTTGAAGGCATGGATGCGGTAGTCGGCGCCGTCGTCCCAGCGGGAGAGGAACAGCACCACGTTCTCACCCTGGCGGATGGCCGGGAAGCCGATGGCCTCCTGGGTGTAGCCGTCGACCGTGCCGCCAACCTCGCGGACGACCAGCGTGTCCGGGCCGGTGGTCTCGCCGAAGTAGCGATTCACCCGGACCGTGGCGTAGGTGAAGATGACCTCGTGCGCGTCATCCCACGCGCTCCAGGTCTGCTCGACCGTGCCGCGCACGATGTACTGCGACTCGCGGGCGACCTGATCGAACGGGAGGTTCACGAACTGGGAAGCGGAGAGCGGTACTGCGACAACGAGCAGCAGGAACCCGAGAACCAGTGATCGACGGTGCATCCTTTTTCCTCCTCCTGTCTGTGGTGTGTGAGAGAGACGCGGGCTCGCCTAGTCCAAGCGGCGGGCCACCGCCCCCCGGCGAGCACATGAAAAGCCAAGTCCTTGATGGTGATCGAGTTGCACGGGACCCGGTTTCGGCTATGTGCCGGAAGTGTGGATCAAACGGTGCGCACCGGAGAGGAAATTGACCCGGGGTCTGGGCGGGGAGTTGACCCCGGGTCGTTCGGGTAGAACTAGTAGAGGGCGTTCTTGCCGGCGATGTCGTCCGCCTCGAGCGTCCGGTTGGCGGTGTTGCAGGCGCTGACCGACGGATACATCGTCGCGCCGGCGACGCTGGAGTGGCCGAGGCCGATCACGTGGCCGACTTCGTGGACCATCACGCCGTCGATGTCGTACTCGCCGCTGCAGCCGTCGCTCTCCCGCGAGGAGAAGAACGGGTAGCGCGTGGTGGTGTAGACGTCGGCGTCGTAGATGGTGTTGCCGGTGTAGTAGCCGGTCAGCGTGGCGGCCAGGCAGCTGCCGTTGCAGATCTTGCCGTTGTTGTTGAGCGTGATCGTGGCCGGAGCCTGTCCGCGCACGGCCTGCTGGTTGGTGCTGCTGGAGCTGACCACGTTCCAGGCCTTGACGGCGTTGACCACCGCGGTGACGCCGCCGTCGCCGTCGGTGACGCTGGCGTTCCCCGCCGTGTACACGCGGACGGGGACCGGCGTGGTGGCCCAGGTGCGGACCGGCGAGAGCAGCGTGAAGCCGAAGGCCGGAACGGACGCGGTGACGAGGAGCAGAGCGGCGAGGGTGTAGATGATGTGCTTTCTCATGATGATTCGTCCTCCTCGTTAACGATGGCGCGACGGACCTTCGACGCGCTCACCGGCGCGGGCGGCGTCGACCATCTCCGCGAGCTCATCGATCGTGAACAGGCCGTTCTCCTCGGCGTTCGCCTTGACCTGGAAGCGGTCCGGCGACTCGAGGCGTTCCTCGCCCTGCTTGAGCGGATCTTCGATCAGCACATCCACTCCGCCGCGGCTCTTCACCAGGTACTTGCCCTGGTTGAAGGCATGGATGCGGTAGTCGGCGCCGTCGTCCCAGCGGGAGAGGAACAGCACCACGTTCTCGCCCTGGCGGATGGCCGGAAAGCCGATGGCCTCCTGGGTATACCCGTCGACCGTGCCGCCGACCTCGCGGACGACCAGCGTGTCCGGGCCAGTGGTCTCGCCGAAATAGCGATTCACCCGGACCGAGGCGTAGGTGAAGATGACTTCGTGTGCGTCATCACACGCGCTCCAGGTCTGCTCGACCGTGCCGCGCACGATGTACTGCGACTCGCGGGCGACCTGATCGAACGGGAGGTTCACGAACTGGGAAGCGGAGAGCGGCAGAGCGAGGACGAGGAGCAGGAACCCGAGAACCATGGATCGACGGTGCATCCGATTTCCTCCTTCGGAGGCACGGACACTCCAAGCGCCAGGCCACCGCAGCCGTAGAGACAGATGACCTAAATCAGTGGATCAATCGATGCGCACAGAGAGGGAATTGACCCGGGGACGGGGCCGGACTTGACCCCGGGTCATTCGAAGTACGAGTTGTGATCAGTTCGAGCGCTCGCGCTCCATCTCCGGCTCGTCGATCGCGATCGGCGCCCAGAGGACGTGCACGTACTCCTTCCGGCCCTCGTGCAGCGGCATCACGAACCAGTCCGGACGCCCGTGCGCGTCGAAGTGAATCGGCGTGCCCCATTGTCCGGCGCCGGCGAGGATCTCCTCGATCGTGCGCGGACGGGTGGCGTCGCGGGTCACGCCATCGAGGACCGAGCTGATGGTCGTGGTGCTGTCCAGATGGGCATAGATGATCTCCAGTTGCGCGAAGTCGTGGGCATTCGGATGCAGGTTGTCCGGATCCGTCTCTGAGGCGCCGCCCGGGCCGCCGTCGGGGTCGTTCGTGTAGTCCATGCACGAGCCGAGGTTCGGGTTGTCGAAGACCTCGTCCTGATGGTCGAGGCCGAAGTCGTGACCGATCTCCTGGCAGACCACGAACTGGCGATAGGCGGGCGTGTTGTACGTGGACGAGCTGTAGTACGTGTCGTTCAGCTTGGTGTAGCCCTTGGTGATGTGGTCGCCGCTGATGGAGATGCCGGCGATGCCCAGCCAGCCGTTGTAGCCGTACTTGGCGTTGCAGATCTCGATGCGCCCCGCGGCGGAGGAGCACTGCCGGGTTGATGAGAGCGGCGAATTCCATTGCACGCTCACGTCGAGAACCGACGACTGGCTCCAGTCCGCGGCGGCGACCGCCAGATACGACTCCCATTGGGCGGTCAGATTGTCATGAACTTTCAGGGTGAACGGGTTCGATTGCCGCGCCCAGTGGTAATTCCCCCAGGCATGGTCCGCCAGGACCGGAACGGCGACCACGACGACGAGCACGAGAGCGAAAACGAAACGGCGGTGCATCATTCAGCCTCCTTGAATGGCGTTCAGTTGGATTTGGACCGCTCCGCAGCAAGGGCAATCGGCCTACCAGCCTGTCCGGAAATTCAAGCGTCTGGAAAGAAAGGGCTTGGAAGGTCGGACAGGGCGCGCCAAGGGTCAGGATTAGCGCCGACAGGCCGCAATTGACCCGGCTTCTGGATCAGGAAGGAACCCGCGTGAGTAGCGCACAACAATAATCGTCGGATACCCGCCAATAAATAGTTATTTGGTACTGAACTTGTAGTTCCCGCCTGCGCGTAAGTTCATACATGGAGAGCACTATGCGTTCATTCAAACGTTGCACTGTCGCGTTCCTTCTCGCGCTCGCGGCCCTACCGGCGCTCGCCGCCGACCTGGTCAGCGTGAGCACGAGCGTCACCTATCCCACCGCCAATCAGAACGGAGCAAACGAGGGCACGGTCCTCATCAACAACAACCACACCGCCGATGTCCGCGTCCGGCTGGACATGCGAGTGGTCTATTCCGATGGAACGGTCGGGCACCTGACGGGCATCCCCGATCCGGGCGTCCTGCCTCCGGGCGGCGGCTTCTTCCAGAGCGTCTTCTTCGTCATCCCGCCCGATGCGCCGCTGGGCACCGCGACCTTCGTCGCAGACGTGGTGGCAAACTCGGGAGGACTCCAGGAGCGGGAGACCTCGAGCGCGACCTTCGAAGTCGTCCCCTGATGTGTATCCACGGGAGCGCTCAGCGCGCTCCCGTATCCCCCTAGTGCCCCCGCGCTGCTGGAAAAGAAGAATGAGGCACCCGCCGGCCATGTGCCGACGGGTGCCTCTGCCTGTCCGTTTAGTTCCGGTTCTCGATGGCTCTCACCTCCTTCCTTTCCGATCTTCCGAGGGATTCCGGCCGGGCCCACGATTGCTCGCCGTCTCCCTCGATTTCGACCTTCTGTCGATCAAGTCGGGGGGGCCGGCCGTGACCGGCTCCCCCTCCCGCATCAGATGTCCTTCCCCGCCCGGAAGTCCGGCGTAGTCGATGTGCTGCCGCCTTCTGCGGCGCTACGCACGGTTGCCTCCTCGGACGGCTCGGGCTTCGGGGCCGTTCGACCCCATGCGGACTGCTTGTTCGTCACCCTGCGCTTCGGCCTGGTGTGCTGCTTCCCAATGAGCTCGAAACCGACCAGCTCATTGATGACCGCACCGACCGCGCGGGTGGCGATCCGCGGAACCTGCCTGACGGTCCGGATTCCGATTCCCTCGATCGCGTGGAGAGCGCGCCGCAGGGTCCTCTGATGGACGTGCACGAGCGCCCGGGCGCGCCGCTGGTCGATCTTCTCCGCATCGAGCATCCAGTAGATGTCGAGCAGGTCCTCGGCGAGCCTGCGCAGCTCGGGCTCGGCCAGCTCCCGGATCACCGGCCAGCGGTCAAATAACTACAGACAGAAGCGCGCAGGACTCGCGCAGGAGGAGCTGACGATCCGCACCGCTCCCCCCGCGGGCTCGCCAAGACGCCCGGCGACTCCCACAGGAGTCCCGGACGAGTCGCCCAATTCACCCTGACGATCGCGGCAGTCCACTGCGACGACCGGCACCGCTCCCCCCGCGATCTCCCCGAGACTCCGGGCGACTCGCACAGGAATCCCGGACGAC
>JBIOTX010000366.1:0-4175 GCA_044866315.1 Thermoanaerobaculia bacterium
CCGTACGGTCCCGGCTTGGCCTTGAAGTCCTCGGGGAAGGCCGTGGTCGGCGCGTTGGGGATCATGGCGAAGGGGACGATCACCGTTGGGTAGCCGGGCCTCGCGGCGATGGACGCGCCGAAGTTGCTCGGGAAAAGGAGCGCGTCGAGCTGGTGCTGTTTCATCACCTCGTCGATGCCGTGGGTGGCGGATAAGTAGATGTCGCGGGCGCGGTCGGACTCGTAGCGCGTCTTGTGGAGCTCGAGGTCCATCGCGTCGGAGAGGTCGAGGAGGGACTGGCCGTATTTGATCGCGCCCATCTTCTCGTGGCCGCGGTTCCAGCGGCGCAGGTCGGTGAGGGTCTTGACCGGCGCGCGGTCGCCCAGGGAGGCCAGCCAGAGGTTGAAGTCGCGCTTCATGCCGTAGGTGAAGTCGATCGAGCACTTTTTCGCCAGCACGTCGTCCATGTCCGTGCAGATGTTCCAGAGGAGGTAGTTGTTCTTCTCGTCCTTGTCGACGATGCTGGGGATGTCCGCTGGGTCGACGACCACCGCACCCTGGGCCTTGAGCACCTCGATGGCCTCGTTCATGGCCTTGAGCTGGTCGGGATTGAGACCGCCGCGCGGCTGGGTCGCGCCGGGAGGGCTGAACTTGTCATAGAAGAAGGAGCGCGGGACGCCGATGCGCGCGCCCTTCAGACCCTCGCGCTTCAGATACTGGGTGTAGTCGCGGTTTGGGGGCGGCGTGCAGCGACTGGTCGCCGGATCGTTCGGATCGGGAGCCGCGCCTTCGAGGACGCCGAGAAGGATGGCGGCGTCGGTGACGGACCGGGCCATCGGGCCGGGCGTGTCCTGGTCGGCGGTGATGGGGATGACGCCGTAGCGGGAGACGCGGCCGACGGTCGGCTTGATCGCCGCGAGCATGTTCGCGCTGGCGGGGCTGAGGATGGACCCCGAGGTTTCCGTGCCGACGTTCGCGGCCCAGAAGCTGACCGCGGTGCCGACGCCGGAGCTCGAGCCGCCCGTCGCCAGCGCGGGTCGGCCGTCGCCGGTGTTCTCGCGCGGGTCGCGCCGCGGATCGTAGGGGTTGAAGCCGTAGCCGGTGAGGGCGTTGTAGTTGGTCGGCATCGGCGGGTTGCCGGCCACCCAGTTCGCCAGCTCGGTGAGCTGGGTCTTGGCGATGAGGATCGCGCCGGCGTCGCGCAGGTTCTTGGTCAGCGTGGCGTCGTACGGCGGCACGAGGTCGACGAACGCCAGCGCGCCGCCGGTGGTGGGCATGTCCGTGGTGTGGATGTTGTCCTTGAGGGCGATGGGGATGCCGTGCAGCGGCCCGCGCACCTTCCCGGCCGCGCGCTCGCGGTCGCGCTCCTCGGCCTCTTTCAGCGCGTTCGGGTTCACCGTGACGATCGCGTTCAGCTTGTCCTCGTAGGTGGCGATGCGCACGAGCGACTGCAGGACCAGCTCGCGCGAGGTCACCCGCCCCGACTTCAGCGCGGCCTGCATGTCGGAGATGGAGGCCTCGACGATGCTGAAGGGCGGCTGGGGCTTCGCCGCGGCGAAGGCATCGAGGGCGATCGCGAGCAGAGCAAACGTGAGAAAGCGCTTCATGGGGCGGGATTTTACGTTGTAGCCTCCGCGGGATGACTCGGCATTTCCAGCGCTACGTCGCCATCGGCGACTCCACCAGCGAGGGGCTGGACGATCCGGACGGCAGCGGCGGATACCGCGGCTGGGCGAACCGCCTCGCGGAGCGCCTGGCCCGGGAGCAGGGCAGCGTGCTGTACGCGAATCTGGCCGTCCGCGGCCGCACCACGCGCGCCATCCTGGAGGAGCAGCTCGCCCGGGCCGTGGCCATGAAGCCGGATCTGGCCACGATGTCCGCCGGCACGAACGACCTCTTGCGCCTCCGCTTCGACGCGGAGCGTTACCAGGCCGACGTCGAGGCCATGCAGCGCGCGCTGATCGGCGCCGGCGCGACGGTGATCATGTTCACCATCCCCGACCTCTCCCCGATCATGCCTCTCGCGCGCATTCTCCGCTCGCGCTCGAACCGGCTGAATGAGGCAGTGCGGTGCGCGTGCAGAAACACCGGCGCGATCCTCTGTGACCTCGCCGCGCATCCCATCGCCTCCGACGCGAGGCTCTGGTCCGACGACCGCCTGCACGCGAACACCGCCGGCCACGCCCGCATCGCCGAGGCCCTCGCCCAGCACCTCGGACTCACGACCGACACCTCCTGGGCCGAGCCGCTGCCGGCCCTCCCCCCGCCCACGCTCGGCGATGTCCTCCGCGCGGAGTGGGCCTGGGCGCGCCGGCATCTGTTTCCGTGGATCTGGCGCCACCTCCGCGGTCGCTCGTCCGGCGACGGGATTCAGCCCAAACGGCCTGAGCTGTCGCCACTTAGAGACATTTTGTGACGTGGATCACGCCTTTCCGTGACCGGAGGAGTTATCCGTGAAGACGTGCTCGCAACAGCGGCCGCGACTCGGGCCCTTCGTCTCCTCATCGTAGAGGATGATGATCGCTCCGCGGCCCTGATCCGGGAAGTGCTGGAGTGCTCGGAAGAGCCCCGCTTCCAGGTGCGCCACGTCACCACCGCCGCCGCGGCGTATGACGCCCTCCGCGCCGGCGGCGTGGACGTGGTCATCCTCGACCTCGGCCTCCCCGACGCCACCGATCTGCAGGCCCTCAGCCGGTTCGGCGAGCGGCTGCGCGAGATCCCGGTGATCGTGCTGACCGGCCGCGACGACGAGAGCCTGGTCACCGATGCGCTGCATCGCGGAGCCGAGGATTACCTGCTCAAGGGAGCCATCGACGCGCACTCGCTGCTGCGCTCGATCCGCTACGCCGTGGAGCGCCATCGCGGGGTGCGCGATCTGGCGCGGATGAAGAACGAGCTGGAGAGCGTCAACCGCGATCTGGAGCGGCTCACGCTCATCGAGCCGCTCACCGACCTGCTCAACCGGCGCGGGCTGCAGCAGGCGCTCTCACGCGAGATCCAGCACCTCGGCCGCGGCGGCAGCAGCACGGCCGTGCTCGTGCTCGATCTGGACGACTTCAAGACCATCAACGAGCAGCACGGCCACGCCGTCGGCGACGTCGTGCTCAAGGAGATCGGCCGGCGCCTCCGGGCCTCGGTGCGCGCGGTCGACTACGTCGGCCGCTACGGCGGCGACGAGTTCATGCTCATCCTGCCGGAGACCGACGCGGACGAGGTCATGCGCGTCGCCGAGCGCATCCGCCTGGCCCTGGCCACGACCATCATCCAGCACGGCAACGGAACGGTGACCCTCACCTCGTCCATCGCCGCGCTGATGCTCAACGTCGATACGCCGGCCGTCGACCAGCTCCTCTCCCGCGCCCATATGCTCCTCTCGCGCGCCAAGAGCGAGGGGAAGAACCGCATCGTCTGCTCGCCCGCGGACTTCGACGACACCGAGCGGCGCCGCCGCGTCCAGGCGGATATGTGCGCGTGCCTGGCCCAGGGGAAGAACATCGTCATGCTCAAGCAGCCGATCTTCCGGCTCCAGGACGAGAGCCCGGTCGGCTACGAGCTGCTGAGCCGTTACGCGAACGAGGGCGTCTACGAGTTCCCGGAGAACTTCTTCCGGATGTGCTCGGAGAACAACGTGCTCACCCTCGTCGACCACGCCTGCCTGCGCACGGCCGTGAGCGCGGCGATGGAGCTGCCGCCATTCGCGCGCTTCCACCTCAACATCTTCCCCACCACCCTGCTGGCCATCCCGGTCGAGCACCTCATCGAGATCTTCCCGAGCCCGCTGCCCCCGGACACGTTCTGCCTGGAGATCAGCGAGCAGCAGATCATCGGCGACCCGTCGTACCTCTTGCCCGCCGTGCGCGCGCTCCGCGCGGCCGGCATCGCCATCGCCATCGACGACGTCGGCTTCGGCAGCAGTTGCCTGGAAAGCCTGGTGCTGCTCGAGCCGGACATCCTCAAGATCGACAAGCGCTGCGTGATCGGCGTCGACCACGACTCCGCGCGCGCCGAGCACCTCGGACGCTACGTCGGCATCGGCCGCACCCTGGGCTGCCAGATCATCGCCGAGGGGATCGAGACCGCCGGGGAGCTGCAGGTGGTCAGGTCTCACGGCGTGGAGTACGGGCAGGGATACTTCTGGGGCAAGCCGGCGTGAACGTGGAGCGGCGGGCTCTCAGCCCGCCGTTCCTCTCGGCGGG
>JBIOTX010000367.1:0-3775 GCA_044866315.1 Thermoanaerobaculia bacterium
TCCCCCGCGTGGACATGGGCGCGCTGCCGTCGCACGAGGAGAACGTCATCGCCCGGACCAGCGAGGTGCTGATCGCCGAGGGCTTTTACGAGATCTTCACCGACAGCTTCTACGGCCGGCGCATGCGTGAGCGCCTGGGGCTCGAGGAAGGCGACCCGCTCTGGCCGCACGCCGAGGTCCAGAACTCGATCGAGAAGGACTACTCGCTCATGCGCAACAACACGCTCGCGCAGGCGCTGGACGCGCTGGCAACGAACGTGAACCTCAAGACCACCAACCTCAAGATCTACGAGTGGGCGCGGATCTACTTCGCGGACATGTCCGAGCAGGCCATCCTGTGGGGACTGGCGAACGGCCGCGACCGCGGCCCGTCCTGGGGCGACAAGGGCCGCCCCGCGGACGCGATCTACCTCCAGGGCATCCTCGAGCAGCTCCGCCTCGAGCTGCGCATCGACCTGAGTATCGGCCGCAGCGACGGCCACCGCCTGGAGCGCTTCTTCCACCCCGGTCGCCGCGCGGGCATCCACGTCGGCGGAAAGCTTGTCGGCATCCTCGGCGAGGTGCATCCCACGGTCGTGCAGCGCTTCGACATCAAGCGCCAGCGCCCCGTGTACTTCGAGATCGAGACCAGCGCGCTCTTCGCCCCGGCGATCGAGCACGTCTACACCGAGCCGCCCTCGCGCCAGCCGGTCGTGCGCAACGTGGCCTGGGCCATCCCCCGCGGCATCACCGCGGCCGAGGTCAGCGCGGCCATGCGCGAGGCCGCACCGCCGTTCCTCCGCGCCATGCGCGTAGTCGACCTCTTCGAGCTGCCCGACGCCAACGCGGTCACGTTCGAGATCGAGTATCTCTCCGACGACGCCCTGACCGGCGAGGCGGTCAACGCCGCGACGGAGGCGATGATGGCGGCGGTGAAGCAGCGGTTCGGAGAACGGGTGACGCTGCGGGCATGACCCGCGAGAGCATCTGCTGAAAGCGCGGCTCGCCGCGCAGCGAGTCGAGCGTCGGATCCACCGCGAGCTGCACGAGGAACCAGCTGTGCTCCTCCATGGCCCGGTCGAGCGCGTCCAGGGCGCGCCGGCGGTCGCCGAGGCCGGCGTAGACCGACGCCAGCGGATAGTGACGCGAGGCGGCGCCGTGCTTTTCCAGCCGCTCCGCGATCTCCATCGCCTGGGCGCGCTTTCCGGCGACGGCGTAGGCGTGGCCAAGATCGCCGAGGGTCTCCAGCGACTGCCCGCGCGAGAGCCGCACCGCCGTCTCCAGCGCGGCCAGGGCCTCGTCGTATCTCCCCTGCTCCCGCTTGGCCCGGCCGATCCACATGTGCGTGACCACGAAGCTCGGATCCATCTCCAGGTTCCGCCGCGCCTGTTCGAGCACCGCGTCGTAGTTGCGCGCGTACGCCTGGACGACGGCCATGGCGTTGGTGGCGATGAGCGAGAGCGGGTCGAGCTCCTGCGCGCGCCGGGCCTCGGCCGCGGCGCGCGCGAATTGACCGCGATAGCCGAGGTGCAGCGCGTACCAGTGATGCGCCGTCGCGTAGTTCGGATCGAGGGCGATGGCGCGCTGGAACGCGCGCTCCGACTCCGCCCACTTCCACTCGCAGTGCGCGTAGAGCAGACCGAGGGTGGCCTGCGGCTCGGCCAGCGTCGGATCGATGGCGATGGCCCGCTCCGCGGCGGCCTTCGCCTTCGGACAGGTCTCGCGGGAAGGCACGCCGGCATACTGCTCCATCAGCGCGTACGAGTCGGCCAGGCCGACCCAGGCCCGGGCGTAGCCGGGATCGCGGTCGAGCGCCGCCCGGAACTGCTCCGCCGCGCGGGCGAGACCGTCCGCGTTGCGCTTGTTCCAGTAGTAGCGGCCCTTGAGGTAGAGGCGGTACGCCTCCGGGTCCTCGGTGCTGCTGCGCTGCGGCTGCGGGCGTTGCCTCGGCCGCAGCCGCTCGGCGACGTCGCGCGAGATCGCCTGCTGCACCGTCAGCAGCGACGCCGCGTCGGTCTCGTAGCGGTTTCCCCACAGCCGGGCGCCGTCCGAAACGTCGATCAGCTCCGCGTCGACCGTCAGTCCATCGCCGCGCGGTACGACGTCGCCCGCGACGACCGCATCGACGTTCAGCGCCCGCCCGGCGTCGATCGGACTGCGATCCTTCAGCCGGAACACGCTGGCGCGCGACATCACGCGCAGCGACGTCGTCTCCGAGATCGCCGCGATCAGGCTCTCGGTCATCCCGTCGCTCAGGTAGTCGATCTCCGGGTCCGCCTTCACGTTGCGGAACGGGAGCACGGCCACGGAGGTGACCGCGGGCGTGGTGGGGCGGCGTCGCAGGAAAACGACCGTCGCTACAAGCACGAGGAGAACAATGCCCGCCGCGATCCAGTGGAGCGGCGGGCTCTTAGCCCGCCGACTCTTAGCCCGAACGGCGGGCTGAGAGCCCGCCGCTCCAAGGCTCCTCAGGTCGTTCGCCAGGCCGCGCGCCGTCGCGTAGCGCCGGTCCGGATCCTTCTCCATGCACCGGGCGGCGATGCGCTCCCACGCCTCCGGCACGTCCGGGTTGATCTCCTGCAGCGGCACGGCCTCGGCGTGAGCGATCTGCCACAGCTCGTCGATCGGGTTCTCGGCCTCGAACGGGCGGCGGCCGGCGGCGATCTCGTAGAGGATGCAGCCCAGGGTGAAGACGTCCGAGCGCGCGTCGGCGCCTTCGCCGCGCACCTGCTCCGGCGCCATGTACGCGGCCGTGCCGCGCACGGTCCCGGCGCTCGTGAGGATGGCCTCCGTCTGCGCGTCCGGCGCGGCATGGGGCGCGCGCAGCTTGGCCAGGCCGAAGTCGACCACCTTCGCATAGCCGTCGCGGTGGACCATGATGTTCTCGGGCTTGAGGTCGCGGTGGACGATGTGCGACTCGTGCGCCTTGGCCATGGCCTCGGCGACCTGCAGCATGATCGGCAGCAGCTCGTTCGGAGTCGCGCCCGCATGCATCTGCTCGCGCAGGGTCGTCCCCTCCACCAGCTCCATGGCCAGGTAGGGCACGCGCGTGCCCTCGACCTCGGTCTCGCCGACGTCGTAAATGTGGACGATGTTCGGATGATTCAGCGCCGAGGCCGCCCGGGCCTCCTGCCGGAAGCGCTGCAGGCTCTCGGCGTCGAGGGCCAGCCGCGGCGGCAGCACCTTCACCGCCACGCGCCGATGCAGCCGCTCGTCGACGGCCTCGTACACCGCCCCCATCCCGCCGCTTCCGATCGGTTTGGTGATCGTGAATTGTCCGAGTCGTGACCCTGCCGGCAGCATCCCTGTTGCAATCATAGAGCGCTGATGAAGCGCGCTCTGCTCTTCGCCGTTCTCCTGGCCTCCCGCGCCCTCGCGCACGACGTCCAAGGCTACGTCTACACCCGCGACGGCACGCCGATCGCCAATGCCACCGTCACCGCGCGCGCGGAGAAGGCCACCACCGACGCCTCCGGCTACTTCAAACTCACCGGCTTCGCCGAGGAGCTCGTCGTGCTCGAGGTCCGTTCAGGCGAGGTGAGCGCGAATCTCTACGCCCTCGCCGGAGATCCGCCGCTCACGATCACTCTCGGCGGCCCGCCACAACGCCCCGCGCTCGCGCGCTTCCAGGAGGGCGGCCGCACGGTCTCCGGCACCGTCCGCCTCGGGAAGAAGCCCCTCCCCGGCGGGCCGGTTAAGGTCCAACCGCTCAGCGGCGAGCTCGGATATCGCACGATTGCCGATGCGAAGGGACGCTTCTCCGTTCAGGCGCCGCCGGGCCGCTACGCGGTGACGC
>JBIOTX010000368.1:0-8854 GCA_044866315.1 Thermoanaerobaculia bacterium
CCGGCTGGGCGGCGAGCGGCTCGACCATCATCCGGGTCAGCTCGACGGCGTGAAAGTACGTCACGCGCAGATCGGCCAGGAGGGCCATCGCGCCGAGGGCGGCGGCGGTGGTCAGGACGGCGGCGGCGGTTGCGACGAGGAGTGCGCGCCGGTCGCGTCCGATCTCCACGAGCAGCGCGATTCCCACGACGAGACTCATCAGCGGCCATTTCGGATTCATCAGCAGCGCGGCGAAGACGAGGCCGATGCCGAGGCCGCGCAGCGCCGGCCGTCGATGCAGCAGCGCCAGGACCGTCCCCATCCACCAGAGCGCAGCGGCGGGCGAGTCCGGCCGGATGTCCCCCAGCCCGTTCCGCCAGATGCCGCCGGCCCCGAGGACGAGGCCGACCAAGATCACCGCCGGCCATGCGCTCCCCGACACGCGCCACACAAAGTACGCCGCGGCGGCGATGGCGAGGGCGGTGAGCGCCGCGATCAGCAGCCGGGCGCGGGTGACGTAGCCGCGCATGGCCTCGACGCCGTCGCCATGGTGCACGAGCGGCATCAGCAGCCCGTAGAGCAGCGGCGGGTGATGCTGAGAGAAGTCGACGTAGATCCGGTCGCCGCGGGCCATGCGCGCCGCGGTGTGGAGATGCTCGACCTCGTCGTTGTGGGGTCCGCGCCCGAGGTCGCGCCAGGTGGCGAAGAGATGCACCGCGGCAAGAAAGATCAGCGCCGCCGGGACGATCACTCGCCGCCATTTCATGGGAGGGGCACCATCCAGACGTCGAGGAACGGCGTGCGCACGACGGCGCGGCGCTGCACGAGGCGCCGGAAGCACTCCCGGGAGCGCGGCAGATGGGGGATGGGCTCGGAGAGAAAGCGCACGTTCGGGGCGAGGCCCTGCTCGATGCGGCAGGGCGGCAGGCCGGCGTCGCTGATGGGCGGGAGGAAGCGCCGGCCCTCGGGCGTCTCGCGGGCCCGAAGGGAGGTCACGATGACGTCGCGCATGCCGTACCACGAGTACGCAGCGTCGGGGATTCCGATGGGATGCTTCGGCCGCTCCAGCCAGACCGTGTCGCCGGGCCGCATCCGCGCCAGAAGCCAGGCGGTCGAGCGCCAGTAGGAGTCGGGCTGCGGCCGGGGCGGGGCGATGACGTCGGTCGAGGCCAGGAGGGCGAGAACGAGGCTCACGGCGACGATCGCCGCGCCCACTCTGCGCAGCGAGGGTCGCGTGGCCTCGAGCAGCGCTGCGGCGCTTCGGGGCGCGAGGGCGAGGATCGGCGAGGCAGCGAGCACCCAGTTGGCGTAGAAGCGGTGCTCGACCGCCGGGTAGGGGTAGAAGAAGCGGATCTCGCAAAACGCCGCGGCGGTCAGGACGAAGAGGTACAGCACCAGGCGACGTGGAGGACGCCACGCGGCGATCAGGAGCGCGGCCAGGAGGATGGGCCACGGGCGGAGCAGCAGCGGACAGGCGAAGAAGGAGGGGAACAGCTCGAACGTCCGCTCTGCCTCCGGCACGACCATCATCCAGGTCAGCTCCACGGCGTGGAAGAAGGCCAGTCTCAGGTCGCTCAGCAGAGCGGTGGCTCCCAGACCCGCGGCGGCCGTGACCAGCGCCGTGCCGGACGCGATCAGGAGCGCCCGCCAGTCGCGCCCGATCTCGACCAGGAGCAGCACGGCGATGGCGACGCTCATCAGCGGCCACTTCGGAACGATCAGGCCGGCCACGAACACGAGACCGACGCCGACCCCGCGCAGCGCCGCCTTTCGCGTGAGCAGCACCAGCGCCGCGCCGATCCAGAGGAGCGCGAGCGCCGCCGCGTCGGGACGGATGTCGCCCAGGCCGTTGCGCCAGACGCCGCCGGCCGCGAAGACGATGCCGACGAAGATCACCACCGTCCACGGATCGCCGGCCGCTCGCCATACCAGCAGCGCGGCCGCCACGATGGCCGCCGCGCTGGCCACCGCGGTGAGCAGCCGCGCGCGGTTCACGTAGCCGCGCATGGCCTCGATGCTGTCGCCCTCGTGCACCAGCGGCATCAAGAGGCCATAGAACAGCGGCGGATGGTGCTGGGCGAAGTCGACGTAGATCCGGTCGCCGCGAGCCATGCGCGCGGCGGTATGGAGGTGCTCCACCTCGTCCAGGTGCGGACCGCGCTGGAGGTCGCGCCAGGTGGAGAAGAGATAGATGCCTGCGAGGAGCGCGAACGCCGCCGTGACGGCGATCCGCCGCGGCGTCACGTCGTCTCCAGCACCATCGAACGCGTCGCCGACAGGAACCCCGGTCCCATCTGTGCGACGACCTTCGTTCCCTCCGGCTCGATCGTGTAGTGCATGCGCGGCATGCCCTGCTCTGCCATGAACCGCTCCAGCGCGCCGTGGTGGCGCGGGCAGTAGAGCATCAGGAATCCGCCGCCGCCGGCGCCGATGATCTTGCCGCCGAGGACGCCGAAGCGCTGCCGCACCTGCTCGTAGATCTGGTCCACCTTGGCCAGGGAGATCTTGCCGGACAGGCGCTTCTTGCTCTGCCAGTGCTCGTCGAGCAGCTCACCCCAGCGGTCGAAGTTGGAGGCCTCGACGGCCTCCAGGATCCGGTAGCCGAGGTCCTTGATGCGGTTGAGGCTCTCGGCCACGCGGGCGTGGTCGACGCTCTCTTTTTTCTGCATGGCCATGTTCTGGTCGTGCAGGACCTCGCGGGCATCGCGCTGCGCGCCGGTGTAGTAGATGTGGGTGTGGGCGACGAAGTCGGAGATGTCGCTGGAGCTCGGGCGGAGCTGCCGGACGGCGACCGAGCCGTCGCGGGCGATCTCGAGAATGGTCAGGCCGCCGTACGCGGCCATGTACTGGTCCTGCTTCCCGATCGGCTGGCGCAGGATCTCCAGCTCGATGTGACAGGCCTCCTCGGCCAGCGACTGCAGCGGCACGTAGTCGCGGCGGTCGTGGTGGAGGGCGTTGAGCAGGCCGACCAGGTAGCAGCTCGACGAGCCGAGGCCGGTCCCCGCGGGAAGGTCGGCGATCGAGGCCACTTCGAACGTGTCCTCGACGCCGTGGGCGCGGAGGGCCTCGCGGGCCAGCTCGTGGCGCAGCTCGTTCACGTGGTCGACGACTTCACTCTGCGAGTAATGCAGGCGGATCTTGTGACCCACGGTCGGGCGGTTGACCACGACGTACATGTACTTGTCGAGGCCCATGGCGAAGATGAAGCCGCCCTGCTGGCGGTAGTACGACGGGAGGTCGGTGCCGCCGCCGCCGAGGGTGACCCGGAAGGGAGTGCGGGTGACGATCACAGCTTGAATCCTGCCGCCGCCGCGTCGTTGAAGAACATCTTCACCGTGTCCAGGGAGAGGTCGTCGAGCGGCTTGCCGACCATGGACAGTTTCTTGAGGATGTCCGGGGTGACGGTGATGATGTGGCAGCCGCACTCCTCGGCCTGGAAGATGTTGAGGAGCTCGCGCGGGCTGGCCCAGAGCAGCTCCGCCTTCGGCCTCTTGCTGACGATCTCAGCGGCCTCGCGCATCAGGGGCACGGGATCGCGGCCGGTGTCGGCGATGCGGCCGGCGAAGACGGAGACGATGGCCGGGACGTCGGGATTCAGGGCATCGACGACGTCGCGCACCTGCTCGAGGGTGAGGATGGCCGTGACGTTCAGCTTCACCCCGGCCGCGGAGAGACGGCGGATCAGCGGCACCGACGACTCGCCGCGCGTGTTCGTGATCGGGATCTTGACGTAGACCGCCTCGCCCCAGGTGGCGATGAGCCGCGCCTGGCGCTCCATCTCGTCGAACTCGTCGGCGAAGACCTCGAAGGAGATGGGCATGCCGGCCGTGGCCTCCAGAGCCTGGCGGGCGAAACCCTCGTAGTCGGTGATGCCCGACTTGCGCATCAGGGTGGGATTGGTGGTGAAGCCTTTGACGATGCTGCCGCGGGCGGCGGCCATGTCGCGCACGTCGGCGCCGTCGGCGTAGATGGCGATCTTCAGTTTCGGTTCAGTCATTGGGTCCGATCGGAGACTTTGGTAACGGAATTGTAAGGCAGACCGAGCTCTCTCCTGAGGCGCCACAGGTCCGCCACGACCCCGCGGATGGCCCGGGGCATGGTGCGCAGCGGAAGGCCGCGCGACTCCCCCAGGCGCTGGCGATACGAGACCGGTACCTCGAGATAGCGCAGTCCGCGATGGCTGGCGCGGAGGGCGATCTCCGTGGAGACGAAGCCTCGGAAGTGCATCGGGCCGGCGATCACCTCGTCGGCGACGCGCCGCGTGTAAAGACGGATCCCGCTGTCGATGTCGAAGGCCTCGATGTCGAAGAGGCTGCGGACGCACAGGTTGAGGCCGGCCGTGAGCAGGCGGCGGTAGATCTGGTCGGTCCGGCCGCTCTTGCGGCCGACGATCACGTCGGCGTCGTGCCGCCGGGCGTGGAGCCTCCAGAAGTCGGCAGGATCGTGCTTCTCGCCGGCGTCGCAGAGGAAGATGAACACCCCGCCCGCCTGCGCAACGGCGTTGCGGACCGCGCGGGCATACCCGAGGCGTTCCACGGCGCCCACGATCTTCAGCTCGTACCGGTCGCGCACGGCCTCGATCCGCTCCCGCGTCCCGTCCACGCTCCCATCCTCGGCGACGATGAATTCGTGCTCAGGAAGGCGGCGCAGGACGGTCTCGTGGAACGCGGCGATCTCTCTCTGGATCGAGCCCGCCTCGTTGTGAGCGAGCAGGATGACCGAGACGAGCTCGCTCATGCGACCATGGCCCGCCAGCGCGCGGCGAAGGCGGCCACCAGGGCGCCGGCCAGAGCGACGGCGGCAGCGGCTCGGGCCGCCCTTCCCCACGGGGGCGCGTAATGAACGCGGAGCTGTCGCGCGCCGGCCGGAACGGCAATCACCATCCGCTTCCACTCGTCGGCGGTGATGGCCGCCTCCCGCCCGTCGACGGTGGCCTCGAGGCCGCGCATGTGAAGGAAATTCACGACCACGCGGGTCGCGCGCGCGGGCGCACCCAGGTGCACGCGCACGCCGGTCTGATCGACTTCCATCGGCAGCGCACGCCGCGGGCTGGTCGAGAAGGCCAGGGGATCGCTGCCGGCGAGCTCGAAGAGCTTCAGGTCCGGAAGGGTGACGCGCTGCGTCGCATGCGGGGCGATGCCGTCGGCTGCCGCAAGCCGCCTGCCGTCGATGATCTCCGCGGGATTGACGTCCCGATCGCGCGTGAGGCGCGGGCGGTGGCGGGCGGTGCGATGCTCGAGCATCCAGCGGACGCCGTAGGCCCGGGCCGCCTCCAGCGGGCGCTGATGGAACTGCCGCCATACCCACTTGTAGTCCTTGGTCCCCCCTACGAACGGATCGTAGCCATCGACGGAGAGGACGCCGTAGTAGGTCGGAAAGTCGAGCATGAGCGACTGGGTATAGCCCGGATCGCGGCCGCGTCCCGGCGCGACCGGCAGGAGGCGGCCGCGCGTGGAGAGCGGCCCCTGCGTCAGCGGCGCCGATACCGACTGCGGGAGCGTCGGATACGGGTCATCGCCGTAGTCCCAGAACGCGGACCGGGTCTGGATCACGTTGTAGAGCACGAGCGCGGTGAGGATCGCCGCCGTCGCCGCCGCGGGTTTCCACCGCGTGGCGAAGATCCGGTCGAGAATCCGCGCGCCGGCGACCGCGGCGAAGAGGTGGAAGAACACCAGCAGCTTCCACGGACCGTTGAATTTGTCGAAGATGGGCCAGCGGTGCAGGGCATCGAAGGCCCAGCCCGCGAAGGCCAGCCAGAGGGCGATCCCGGCGCACACGAGCCAGACGTTGTCGCGGATGGCCGCGCGAATCCCCCGGCAGCTGGCCACGGCGCCGGCGAGCACAGGGACGGCGATCAGCACGCACAGCGTGAGCACCGTGCCGGCGTAGTAGAACGGCGCCATGTGCATGGGGTTGCCGAAGCCGTCGGGATGGGCGGCCTTGACCAGCGGCGCCGGAAGAAGCATGGCCCGCACGTACGGCAGGATTCCCAGACCGAACCCGCCGCTGCGGAAGATCCCCTCCATGAACCACATCTGCGGAACGACCAAGAGCAGCGCGAGGGAGATCGAGAATAGCGCGGCGGCAACGATCCACGGGACCGATCCGTGAGGGAGCGCTCCGGTGAGGAAATAGAGCACCAGCGCGAATCCGAAGAACACCACCGCGTACGCCCACATCTGCCCGTTGCCCGAGTGGCAGAAGATCCCCACTACGAACGCCGTCCCGAGCGCCCAGGACAGCGACGGCCCCCGGCGGCGCAGGCGCTCGGCGAGCACGATCAGCAGCGGCCCCCACACCACCAGCCCGGACATGGTCGCGTACGAGCGGACGATCATGAGCACCGTCCCCGAGAGCACGAACGACAGCGCGGCGGCGGCGGCCAGCACCGGCCGCACACCCGCGCTCCGCCCCGCCCAGACCATTGCCGCGTACCCGCCGAGAATGTGCAGGAGGACGAAGACTTCGATGTAGAGGTGATCGCCTCCGAGCAGCCGGGCCAGGCCGAACGCGGCATAGGTCACGGGGTAGGTCAGGCCGTAGATCGACTGCGGGCTCGTGGGCTGGCCGAGGAACTGATAGGGATTCCAGGTCGGAAAGGTGCCCTCGTAGAAGCTCCGGCCGGCAGCGATGGCCACCGGTCCCATCGAGTAGTTGTCGTCCTGTGTGAAGTAGTACGGATCGCGAATCTCGAGGAAGACCAGCGCGCCGATGAGAATCGCCGCTCCGCCGAGATACGCGGCTAACGCGTTCGTGCTCCGCTCTTCCGGTAGATCGACCAGCGCGGTGCGGATCCACGCCGCCGCGCGCTCGCTCTTCATCGCGAATGCGACCGCCGGCCCGGCCAGGACGAGCAGGAACGGGGTCCAGCCGGGAAAGAGGTTGTACCGCAGCTCCAGGAGGCCGATGGCGAGCGCGACGACGGCAACGGCGATGAAGGTCCGCGGTCGGAGCGGCGGAACGGGCGGATTCATAGCGGGTCGATCGCCACCATCAGCTCATCGATCGAGGCGCAGATCCGATCGGGCCCGGCCTCGCGCAGCTCGTCTTCCGATCCGAATCCCCAGCGCACGGCGATGCTCGCCAGCCCGTTCGCGCGCGCGCCGGCGATGTCGTGTTTGCGGTCCCCGATCATCACGATCTCCGTCGACGGCACGAGTCCCTCCTCGGCCAACAGGTGCCGCAGCAGCTCGGCCTTGTCGGCGCGCTCGCCGCTCAGCTCGCATCCGTAGACGGCGCGAAAGAACTTCAGGAGGCCGAAGTGCTCGAGGATGGCCCGGGCATACACGTGCGGCTTCGAGGTCGCGACGAACAGCCGCGCTCCGCGCGCCTCGAGCCTCTCCAGCGCCTCCACCATGCCCGGGTAGACTTCGGCCTCGAAGGCGCCGATGGTCGAGTAGCGCTCCCGGAACACGGCCACCGCGCGGTCGACGTCCACGGTGCCACCGAGGAGCGTGGTGAAGGCCTCGCGCATCGGCGGACCGATGAGGCGCTCCAGCTCGGCGAGCGGAGGCGCGGGCAGACCGAGGCGCTCGAGCGCGTGCTGAAACGAGCGGGTGATGCCCACGCGAGGGTCGGCGAGCGTGCCGTCCAGGTCGAAGATGAGGGTGGTGTGTCTCACTCAGCCCACCCATTATCTGCGGTATCGTTTCCCTCTTGACACGGTCCGCGCTCATTACCGGCGCCAGCCGCGGGATCGGCGAGGCGATTGCCCAGCGTTACGCCTCCGGCGGCTTCCGCGTTCTCACCCCCTCCCGCGAGGAAATGGACCTCTCGTCGGCCGAGTCCGTCCGCTTCTTTCTGGAGCGTCGCGGCGACGAGGCGGTGGACGTCCTGGTGAACAACGCCGGGGAGAACAAGGTGACTGCATTCGAGGAGATCGGGCTCGGCGATTGGGAGCGGATTCTGTCCACCAACCTCACCGCCGCCTTTCTGCTCATGCAGCACTACGCGCCGCGCATGGCCGCGCGGGGGTGGGGGCGGATCGTCAACGTCAGCTCGGCCTACAGCTTCCTGGCTCGCCCGGGACGGGCCGCGTACGCCGCCTCGAAGGGCGCGCTCAACGGCATCACCCGGACGGCCGCGCTCGAATATGGCTCGCGCGGAGTGCTGGTGAACGCGATCGCGCCGGGATTCGTGGAGACGGAGATGACCTCGCGCAACAACCCGCCCGATGTCATCGCCGGGCTCGCGGCGCAGACGGCACTGGGCCGCCTCGCCCAGCCGGCAGAGATCGCCCAGGCGGCGTACTTCCTCGGCTCGGACGAGAACACGTACATCACCGGACAGGTCCTCGTCATCGACGGCGGATTCAGCATTCAATGACGGCACCGCGACACTCCCTCCCCATCGCCAGCGCCCAGGGGGACTATGCGGTGGACTTCTTTTCCACCATCGACGAGGCGCTCGCGGCGACCACGGAGATCCAGGACCCTCTGTATCTCGTCGACCGGAACGTGCTCCACCTTTACGAGGCGCCCCTCACACCATTCCTCGCCGGGCGGCGGCATCTGGCGGTGGACGCGACCGAGGACGAGAAGACGCTCGCCGGTGTGGGCAGGGTCGTGGAGTGGCTGCAGCGCAGCGACGCCACCAAGCGCAGCACCATCGTCGCCATCGGCGGCGGGATCGTGCAGGACCTGGCCACGTTCTCGTCGCACATCTACTACCGCGGCATCCGCTGGGTCTTCGTTCCGACGACGCTGCTGGCGATGAGCGACAGCTGCATCGGCGCGAAGTGCGGCATCAACCTCGGCGAGTTCAAGAACCAGCTGGGCGTGTTCCAGTCGCCGGCGCGCGTCCTCATCGCCACCGATTTCCTCCGCACCCTCTCCGATGCCGACGTCGCCTCGGGCTACGGCGAGATCCTCAAGCT
>JBIOTX010000369.1:0-7253 GCA_044866315.1 Thermoanaerobaculia bacterium
ACGATCGGCTGCGCCCAGACCGTATTGCGCAGCTCCACCGCCGCCGACCTCCTCGGCAGCGCCGCACGGATCATTTCGAGATAGGCGACGGCCGGAAGCACTTTCCGTCCACCCACCCGATGATCCCGGAGAAAGAGCTCGTCGCCGGTGAGCGTGGAGCTGGAGCCCTGCCGCTCGGGCGGCGGCTTCAGCGAGTCGATCCAATAGCGATCGCGGGCAAACGGATATCCCGGCAGCGGGATGCGTTTCGGCTTGTTCTCGTCCCAGAGCTTCTCCCAATCGGCGGGCCAGGGATGTTCGAGCTCCCGCTCGCCGGCGAGAAACGCCTGCAGTTTGTCCGTGAGCTGCTCGATGGAGTCGACGACGAAGGCGAGCCGCCTCTCCATCGCCTCCCGCCCGACCTGTAGCGTATAGGCGATGCGCGCCAGGGTGACGTCCGGATCGTTCGAGCGGAGGAGCTCCAAGAGATCGGCAGCTCTCTGCCGCAACTGCTCCTCGGTTCGCGCCGAGAGCGGCACGATCACCGAGGAAACCGGGATCTCCGTTCTCTCCGGCGCCGGATACTCCTGCACCACCACATGCGCGTTGGCGCCGCCGGCACCGAACGAGGAGACGCCGGCGATCCTGGGGCGGGCCTCGCCGTCGACGACCGGCTGCTCCCATTCAGACAGCGTTCGATTCAGTTCGAACGGCGTCCGGCCCAAATCGATGTTCGGATTCGTCTCCACCGCATTCAGGGAAGGGGCGATCTGCCGGTGCTTCATCTGCAGCAGCACCTTGGTCAGCCCGGCGATCCCGGCGGCGGAATCGAGGTGCCCGATGTTCGACTTCGCCGAGCCGAGCCTGCAGAAGCCGGTGTCCTTGGTGTCCGCACCGAACGCCTGCTGTAGGCCGGTGATCTCGATCGGATCGCCGAGAGAGGTGCCGGTGCCGTGAGCCTCGATATACGAGAGGTGGCGGGCGTGGACGCCGCCCTTGTCCAAGGCCTGGCGGATCAACTCGGCCTGGGCCTGGGGATTGGGAACCGTGTAGCCGTTCGTCCGGCCGCCGTGGTTGACACTCGTGGCCAGGATCACCCCGTGAATGACGTCGTCATCCGCGATCGCGGCGGAGAGAGGCTTCAGCAGGACCACACCCACGCCCTCCCCCGGCACGAAGCCGTTGCCGCCCGCGCCGAAGCTTCTGCATAGACCGTCGGCGGAGAGCATGTGCTGCGCGCAGAGGGCGATGTAGCTGGAGGGATGCAGGTTGAGATTGACCCCGCCCGCGAAGGCCAGGCGGCACTCGCCGCGATGAATGTGCTCGCAGGCCTCGTGAATCGCGGTCAGCGAGGACGAGCACATCGTGTCGATGGGCATGCTCGGGCCGGTGAGGTCCAGAAAGTACGAGAGCCGGTTGGCCACTGAGCTGAAGGACGTGTTGGGAAAGAACTTCGCATCGCGCAGCGCGGCGAGGGTTCCGTACAGGCTGTATCCCGGACGGGTGATCCCGGCGAAGACGCCCACCTTCTGCCCGTACCTGGTCCGGAGGTCGCGGCGGGTGTAGCCGGCGTTCTCCAATGCCTGCCACGCGGCCTGCAGGAAGAGCCGTTCCTGCGGGTCCATGTTCAGCGCGTCGCGCGGCGCGATGCCGAAGAAGAGGGCATCGAACTCGGCGAAGCGGTCGAGGAACCCGCCCCACTTCGAATAGCTCTTCCCCTGATCGATGGCCTCCTGCGGATCGGGCTCGTAGAAGCCGTCCAGCGGCCAGCGATCCGGTGGGATCTCCCCGATGCAGTTCCGGCCCGAGCGGAGGTTCTCCCAGTACTGCTCGAGCGTCGCCGCCTGCGGATACATCCCGCTGATCCCGATGATGGCGATGGGCTCCTGGCGGTCCTCTCGAGGGCTGAGGACCGAGGGACAAGGGCGGTGCTCGCGAAGAAAGTAGGCGGCGAGCTCCGACAGCGTCCGGTATTCGAAGAACAGCGTTCTGGAGATGTCCGGGTAGACCTTGGTCAGCTCGGCATTCATCTCGTTGATGGAGAGGGAGTCGATGCCGTAGGCGGAGAGCGGCTCGTGCTCGTCGATCTCGGCCGGGGAGAGCTTGAGGGTCCGGGCGAGCAGATGCCTGAGCATCTCCAGCACTCCGCCCTCACCGGCCGGCGCGGGTTGTTGCGGTTGCTCCGCCGCGGGAGGATCGATCCAGTAGCGCTGCCGGGCGAAGGGATACCCGGGCAGGCTGATGCGGCGTGGCTTCGTCGGCACTTCGTTGAAATCTGTGTCGCCGCCGATCGGCTCTTCCCCGCGGAGGTACGCCTCGAGCTTCTCCGCCAGCTCTTCCATCGAGCCGGCGGTGAAGGAGGCCCGCTCGGCCATCGCGTCCCGCCCCACCTGCAGCGTGTGGGCGATCTCCGCCAGCGTGTGTGGTGTCGTGCGGAGGAAGGCCAGCAGCTCGCGCGCTTTCTCCTGCAGCTGCTCCCGCGTCTTGGCGGAGAGCGGAATCAACACACGCGTTTGCGGCGCCGGTTCGGCCGCCGGCGACCGATACTCCTCGATCACCACGTGCGCATTCGTGCCGCTGCGCCCGAACGCGCTCACCGCGCCCAGATGCGGCTCTTCCCACGCGCGCGTGGTCTTGTTCACGTAGAACGGCGTGTCCGCCCAGGCGATGTGCTCCGTTTCCTCTTCGCAATGCAGGCTGGCCGGGATGGCGTGGTGCTCCATTCCCTTGAGCAGGCTCACCACGCTCACCAGCCCCGACGCCGCCATCGTGTGCCCCACGTTGCTCTTGCAGCTGGTGAGGGCGCACCGTCCGGAACGCACGCCGAGCTTGCGAAAGGCCGTGTTCAGCGCGTCGATCTCGACCGGATCGCCGAGCGGGGTTCCCGTTCCGTGGGTGACCACGTGCCCAATCGCCTCGGCATCGATGCCCTCCCGGCTGTAGATGCTCTCGATCAGCTCCGCCTGCATCCGCCCGTTCGGCGCCGTCACCCCGTTCGTCCGGCCGTCGAAGTTGATCCCGCTCGCCCGGACCACTCCATGGATCCGGTCGCCTGCGGCAATGGCGGCGGGCAGCGGCTTGAGCATCAGCACCACCACCGCTTCGCCTACGCCGATTCCGTTCGCATCGCGCGCGAAGCTGCGGCACTGGCCGTCCGGAGAGAGCATGCCCGCCTCGCTCATGACCATGTAGCTCTCCGGCGCGAGGCTCAGCGATACACCCGCGACCAGCGCCGCATCGCACTCGCCCAGCCGCAGGCTGGTCACCGCCTGGTGCAGGGCCACGAGCCCGGACGAGCAGGCCGTGTTCGTCGCCATCGCCGGCCCGCGCAGGTCGAGGAAGTACGACAGCCGCGAGCTGATCATCGCGTTCCCGCTCGTAGTCACGCCTCGCCGGCCGGTGATCAGCTCGTAGTGGCTCTCTTCCATGCCCACGAACACGCCCGTCCGCGAGCCGCGCAGCGAGGACGGCGACACGCCCGCGTCTTCGATGGCCCGGTACGCCTCCATCAGGAGCAGCCGCTCGCCCGGATCCATCTGCTCCGCTTCCCGCGGCGAGATCTCGAAGAACAGCGGATCGAACTCCTCGATCCCCTCGATGAACCCACCGCGGTTGGTCTTGATCCGGTCGGAGTACTCGCGCCAGTTCCAGCGCGTCGCCGGGATCTCCTGAATCGCGCTCTTGCCCTCCGCCAGCAGCGTCCACAGCTCGTCGACTGTCCGCGCGCCGGGGAACCGCCCGGACATGCCGACGATGGCGATGGCGGGCGTAGTGTTGTCCGATGGACGTTCCTGGATCACGACAGGCACGTTTTCCCGCTCGAGGTACTCGCTCAGCTGCGCGATCGTCGGCGCCTTGAAGAAGACCACAGGCGTGATCTCCACTCCGAAGTGAGCCGTGAGCGTCTTCGCGAACTGCGTCAGCTGCAGGGAGTCGAAGCCGTAGTCGACCAGGTTCGTGGTGTCGCTCAGCTCTTGCGGCGCGATCCGCAGCGACTTCGAGACCAGGCCGCGGAGGTCCGCCAGGATGCTCGGAGGCGCCGCGGGCGGCGTGCTCCGATACGCACGCTGCAGCACCTGCTCGACCCGCTCCGGCTTCCCCACCATCACCAGCGTCTGCGGCCGGCCGCTCCGCACCAGCTCACTCCAGAGGCGGATGCCCGTCTCCGTGTCCAGCGCGTCCTGCTCGAGGCCCTTCCCCATCGCCCCGTCCCGCCACAGCGGCCAGTTGATGACCACCGTCTTCCCTCTTCCTCGGCGCTGGAGCCCGTACGCCATCTGGAACCGGTTCGCGACCGCATAGGCGCAGGCCCCGAAATCCCCCAGCACCGCCGCCGACGACGAGAAGTAGCAGACGAAGTCCAGCGGCTGCTCGGCCAGCACTTCGTCCAGCAGCACCGTCCCGATCGTCTTCGGATGCAGCACCGCCTCGATCTCGGACGGCGTTTGCTCGAAGAAGGGCTTGTGCGGCTCGACGCCCGCGGCGTGAATGACTCCGTTCAACTCGAACGGAAGGCTCCGCGCCCAGGCCCGCATGGCCTCCGGGTCGCTCACGTCGACGGCCTCGTAGCGCGCTTTCAGCGCCTCCAGCTGTTGCCGCATCTCGTCCGAGAGCGGCCGTCGGCCGGTCAGGAGCAGTCTGGCCTCGTATCGCTGCGCGAGATGCCGCGCAAGCCGGAGTCCGAGGGCCCCGCAGCCGCCGGTGATCAGGTACCCGCCGCCCTGCCTGAACGGGATTTCCTGCGACGGCCGGGAAACAACGGGCCGGGCGGACAGCACCAGACGCCGCTCGCCGTCATACCGGATCACACCGCCGTGCCGTGCAGCGTCCGCCAGTTGCTGCGGCGTACTTCGGTCGGTGTAGAGCACCGAGATCTGCGTTTCGGGCAGCAGCAGCCCCAGCGACCGCTCGAACCCGATCCAGGCGGCATCCCAGGGATCGCCGTACTGACCGACCAGCGTCACCTGGGCGACGCGATGTCGCCCTTCGAGAATGCTCTTGAAGAGGTCGAACAGTGCATGGATGCCGGCCTCCCCCCGGCCTCGCTCGGCGAAAACGATCGCCGCGCTGTCGGCCGGCGGCAACTCCCCCACCAGCGGCTCTTCGCGCCAGTACTCCTCGTACAAGAGCGGCTGCGGCTGTGGCTGCGAGGCTTCCTCGATCCAGTGACGCTTTCTCGCGAACGGATACGTGGGCAGGGCCAGCACCCGCGGCGCCTTCCCGCCTAAAACCGCCGCCGCATCGTCTTCCGGCCCGGACACCTTCTCGTGCAGCAGCGGATGCAGCACCGCGGCGGAAACCGTCCGCTCGATCCAGTGCCGCTCTCGCGCAAACGGATAGGTGGGCAGGCTCAGAAGCCGCAGCCCTTCGACGCGAGAAAGAGACTCGTCCTGGACGACGAGCGCCGACGCGCTCTCGTGCAGCAGCGGATGGAGCCGCGCGGGCGAGAGATCGGCCCGCTCGACCCAGTGTCGCTCGCGGGAGAACGGATACGTGGGAAGGCTCAGCAGCCGCCGGCGGCCGGCGACGAGGTCATTGCCGCCGGCCGGCTCCGGCTTCGAAGACATCGCGTGCAGCAGCGGATGAAGGACCGCTGCCCGTGACTCGGTACGCGTATCGATCCAATAGCGCTCTCGGGCGAAGGGATATCCGGGCAGGCCGATGCGACGCGGCTTGATCTCTTCCCAGGGGCTCGCCCCTTCGTCGTCGCCGATCGACTCTTCGCCGCGGAGGTAGGCCTCGAGCTTCTCCGCCAGCTCATCCAGCGAGCTGGCGATGAAGGCGGCGCGCCTGGCCATCGCGTCCCGCCCCACCTGCAGCGTGTAGGCGATCTCCGCCAGCGTGCCGGTCGGCTTGCGGACGAACTCCAGCAGCTCGCGCGCCTTCTGGACCAGTTGCTCCTGCGTTCTGGCCGACAGCGGAACGATGACCCGCCCCTGCGGCGCCGGCGCGGCGGCCGGCGATCGAACCTCCTCGATCACCACGTGCGCATTCGTGCCGCTGCGCCCGAACGCGCTCACCGCTCCCAGATGCGGCCCTTCCCACGCCCGCGTGGTCTTGTTCACGTAGAACGGCGTGTCCGCCCAGGCGATGTGCTCGCTCTCTTCTTCGCAATGCAGGCTGGCGGGAATGGCGTGGTACTCCATCCCTTTGAGCAGGCTCACCACGCTCACCAGCCCCGACGCGGCCATCGTGTGCCCGACGTTGCTCTTACAGCTGGTGATGGCGCATCGCCGGGATCGCACGTCGCCGAGGTTGCGGAAGGCCGTGTTCAGCGCGTCGATCTCGACCGGGTCTCCCAGCGGTGTCCCTGTCCCGTGTGTGACCACGTGCCCGATCGCGCCGGCATCGATGCCCTCCCGGCGGTAGATGCTCTCGATCAGCTCCGCCTGCATCCGCCCGCTCGGCGCCGTCACCCCGTTCGTCCGGCCGTCGAAGTTGATTCCGCTCGCCCGGACCACTCCATGGATCCGGTCGCCGGCAGCTATCGCCGCGGGCAGCGGCTTGAGCATCAGCACGACGACTGCTTCGCCCACACCGATCCCGTTGGCATCGCGCGCGAAGCTGTGGCACTGGCCGTCGGGAGAGAGCATCCCCGCCTCGCTCATCGCCATGTAGCTCTCCGGCGCGAGGCTCAGCGACACCCCCGCGACCAGCGCCGCGTCGCACTCCCCCAGCCGCAGGCTCGTCACGGCCTGGTGCAAAGCGACCAGCCCCGACGAGCAGGCCGTGTTCGTCGCCATCGCCGGCCCGCGCAGGTCGAGGAAGTACGACAGCCGCGAGCTGATCATCGCGTTGCCGCTCGTGGTGACTCCTCGTCGGCCGGTGATCAGTTCGTAGTGGCTCTCTTCCATGCCCACGAACACGCCCGTTCGCGATCCGCCCAGTGACGACGGAGCCACGCCCGCGTCTTCGATGGCGCGATAGGCCTCCATCAACAGGAGCCGCTCGCCGGGATCCATCTGCTCCGCTTCGCGCGGCGAGATCTGGAAGAACAGCGGATCGAACTCGTCGATCCCCTCGATGAAGCCGCCGCGGTTCGTCCGGATCCGGTCGGAGTACTCGCGCCAGTTCCAGCGTGTCGCCGGGATCTCCTGAATCGCGCTCTTTCCCTCCGCCAGCAGCGTCCAGAATTCCTCGACCGTCCGCGCGCCCGGGAAGCGTCCGGACATGCCGACGATGGCGATCGGGGCTGCGCTGTCTTTTGCTCGTTCGACTACGACGGGCGCGACGTTCTCGCGCTGCAGGTACTCGCTGAGCTGCGCGATCGTCGG
>JBIOTX010000370.1:0-8631 GCA_044866315.1 Thermoanaerobaculia bacterium
TCCGTCCATCGCACGATTCCGAACGACATCAAGCACAGCGCGACCGGCATCAGCATCGACGGCAACGAGCTGCGCGTTTTCTCCAGCCCGGATCCGGGTGAGATTCCTTGGGACGAGCTCGGTGTCGAGATCGTGGTCGAGTCGTCGGGGCGATTCACGGACAAGGCAAAAGCGTCGCGGCACCTGAAGAAGACCGTCGAGACGGTGATCATCTCCGCGCCGTCGAAAGACGCCGACGCCACGTTCTGCATGGGCGTGAATGAGGAGACCTACGACCCGGCGAAGCACAAGATCATTTCGAACGCCTCGTGCACGACGAACTGCCTCGCGCCGATGGCGAAGGTGCTTCACGAGCGTTTCGGGATCACCATGGGCATCATGACCACCGTTCATTCGTACACGAACGATCAGGAGATCCTCGACCTGCCGCACAAGGACCTGCGCCGCGGGCGCGCGGCCGCGCTGTCGATGATCCCGACGACCACCGGCGCCGCGGCCGCGGTGGGCCTGGTGCTGCCCGAGCTGAAGGGCAAGTTCGACGGCATCTCCGTGCGCGTGCCGACGCCGAACGTCTCCCTGGTCGACCTGACCTTCCACACCGAGAAGGCCACCAGCGCCGAGGAGATCAATCAGGTCATCCGCGAGGCCTCGAACGGCGACATGAAGGGCATCCTGGCGTACTCCGACGAACAGCTGGTCTCGGTCGACTTCAACCACAACGCCAATTCGTCGATCGTGGACACGACCTTCACCCGCTCGGTCGACCCGCATATGCACAAGATCCTGGCCTGGTACGACAACGAGTGGGGCTACTCGAACCGCATCCTCGACCTGATCGTGCACGTGGCGCGGGTCAAGAAGGAGTCGCTGCAGCCTGCATGATCCGCATTCGCACGATCGACCAGCTCCCGCTCACCCCCGGCTCCCGCGTTTTCTATCGCGTCGATTACAACGTCCCGCTGGACAACGGAGTGATCACCGATGCCACGCGCATCGAGGAGACGCTGCGGACGCTGCACGCGCTCCGGGAATCCGAGGTCGGCGTCGTCATCGCCAGCCACCTCGGGAGGCCGAAAGGCGAGCGCAATCCGAAATACTCGCTGCGGCCGGTGGCTGAACGGCTGGCCGAGCTGGCCGGCGTGGACGTGCATTGGGCGGACGACTGCGTCGGCCCCGAGGCCCTGGATCTGGCGCGGAAGCTCGAGCCCGGCGAGGTGCTCCTGCTCGAGAACCTCCGCTTCCACGCAGGCGAGGAGAAGAACGACCGCGCCTTCGCCGCCGAGTTGCACAAGCTCGCCGATTTCTACGTCAACGATGCCTTCGGCGCGTCGCACCGCGCCCACGCCTCGATCGACGCCCTGCCGCGCCTCTTCCCGAAGGAGCACACCGCCGGCGGGTTCCTCCTGGAGAAGGAGCTCGAGTTCCTGCAGAAGGTCACCCAGGCCGCGGATCGTCCCTTCGTCGCGCTCATGGGCGGGGCGAAGATCGCCGGCAAGATCGAGCCGCTGGAGGCGCTGGTGAACCTCGCCGACAAGGTGCTGATCGGCGGCGGCATGGCCAACACGTTCCTCGAAGCCAAGGGTGTGGCGATGGGCGGCTCGCTCGTCGACCGCGACTCGCTCGATCTGGCCAAGCGCATCCTCCAGGGCGATGCCAAGGCGGAGATCGTGCTCCCCGAGGATCTGGTCGTCGCCGACTCGCTCGACGAGCCGACGAAAATCGAGACCGTCTCCGGTCCGCTGAGCGATGAGCAGAAGGCCTTCGACATCGGCGAGAAAACCGTGGAGCGCTTCCGCTCCGAGCTGCAGGGGGCGAAGATGATCTTCTGGAACGGCCCCATGGGCGTGTTCGAGAAGGAGGCCTTCGCCAAGGGCACGATGGCCATGGCCCGCGCGGTTGCCGAGGCGGATGCGACCACGGTCGTCGGCGGCGGCGAGTCGGTCGAGGCCGTGAAGGCCTCTGGCTTCGCCGACCGGATCACCCACATCTCGACGGGCGGGGGAGCGTCGCTGGAGTTCATTTCGGGTGTAGCGTTGCCGGGAGTGGAGGTACTCCGGACCTAGTGGCCCAGGAAATCGAGATCAAGTTCGCTCTCCGCGACCGCAACGCGCTCGTGAGCAAGCTGCACGAGATCGGCGCGAAGCGGCTGTACGCGGAGACGTTCGAGGACAACATCGTCCTCGACCGGCGCGGCGAGCTGCGCACCAAGGGCGCCCTCTTGCGCGTGCGCAAGTTCGGGCGCTACGCCATCGCCACGTTCAAAGGCCCGGTGGCGTTCGACGGCAACGTCAAGACCCGCGAGGAAGTGCAGACCGGCGTGGAGAGCTTCGAGCTGGCCATCCAACTCTTCGACTCCCTCGGCTTCAAGCCGGTCTTCCGCTACCAGAAGTTCCGCGAGGTCTGGCGCCTGCACGAGGTCGAGGTGGTCCTCGACCGCACCCCCATCGGCGACTACTTCGAGATCGAGGGGCCGATGGACGTCATCCGCACCATCGTCGACGAGCTGGGCATGCACATGGACAACGGCATCCGCCAGACCTACGCCGACCTGTATCGCCAGTACCGCCGCACGCGCGCCGACCTCCCCGAGCACATGGTTTTCCCGCCCGATCAGCTCCCCGCTCCCTCATGAAAGCGATGATCCTCGCCGCGGGCTACGGCACACGCCTGCGGCCCGTCACCTACACCCTCCCCAAGCCGATGGTGCCGCTGTGCAACCGCCCGCTGATCGCCTGGGCGGTGGAGGCCTTCCTCGCCGCCGGCGTGCGCGATCTCATCGTCAACCTGCACCACCTGCCCGAGCCGCTCGAGCGCTATCTGCGCGAGACCTACGGCGCGAAAGCGAACCTGGACTTCTCGTTCGAGCAGGAGATCCTCGGCACGGGCGGCGGCGTCCGCCGCGTGCGGAGGCTGCTCGAGAACGAAGAGGACTTCTTCCTGGTTAACGGCGACACCGTGCAGTTCCCGCGCTGGAACGACCTCGCCGCGGCGCGGCGGGAGCGCGACGCGCTCGCGGCCATCACCCTGCGCCATCCGCCGGAGAACGACCGCTTCACCGCGGTCTTCTTCGAGAACGGGCTCGTGACCGGCTTCGGCAAAGGCCGCGGCGAGCCGCTCATGTTCTCCGGCTCGCACGCCATCAGTTCGCGGATCTTCCGCTACCTGCCGGACAAGGAGTTCTCCGGGATCGTGGACGAGGTCTACCAGCCGCTGCTCGACCGGCAGCAGGAGAAGATCTCCGGCGCCGTCGACGACGGGCTCTGGTTCGACATCGGCACGCCGCAGCGCTATCTTTCCGCGTCGCGCGCGCTCCTCGAGGCGACCGTGCGCGGCGAGGTCCCGCCCGCGGAGGGCTCGCGCATCCGCGGCGACTCGCTCGTCCACGCCACGGCCTCCGGCACCGCGACGCGCTCGACCATCGGCGCGCGCAGCGTCGTCCACGGCGAAGTCAGCGACAGCGCGGTCTGGGACGACTGCATGATCGGCGGCAGCGCGCGCGTCGAGCGCTGCATCATCGCCCACGGCGTGGAGATCCGCGGGCTGGAGCTGCGCGACGCCCTGGTCTGCCGCGACGACCCCGCCATTCCCCACGATGCCTCTTATCCGCGCCGGGACGGCCTCGTGGTCGTTCCCATTTAGCGCTACCACCGGTAGAAGTAAGGAGACGGTAACGATGCCGACCTCGACTCTGACGAGCAAGGGCCGGACGACGGTGCCAAAGGAAGTGCGCGAAGCGCTCGGCCTCCAAGAAGGCGACAAGCTGACGTGGGAGATCCGCGGCGGCAGAGTCGTCGTCACCACCGATCTGCCGGCGTTCTACCGCTGGGAGGGAGTCATCAAGAACTCCTCCGGCGACGTCGTGAAAGAAATGGAAGAAGCCCGCAAGCGGAGAGGTGGGTAAGCGTTTTGGAGTGCGGCAGCACTCCAAAGACCGTGATCCGCGACCTGATCGCACTCCCCGGCCTGACGGCGATCGATGACTGCCCGTGGAAGAAGGTCTTCGAGTACTGGCCTGAGCAGTTGCCGGGACTCGCCGACGCGGCGAGCGTCGCAGTCAAGATCACGAACCACTACGATGCCATCGCCACGTTCGATCAGAAGATGCTCAAGCGGATGCAGAGCATCGGCGTGGAGTCGTACTGGTAGGGAGGCCTCGTGGTCGTTCCGATTTAGCGCTACCATTCCGTCTCATCTCCCCATGGCACTTGCAGCATCCGAGGCGGCGGCGCGGCGGCGCGTCATTTCGGTCTTTCTCGTTCAGGGACTGGCCGGACTCGGGACCATGCTCTACCTCACGGTGGTCCGGCACGATCAGACGCTGCACGTCCTGCGCACCCTCGGCTCCGACGCCCCGATCCTCATCCTCATCTTCGTGGCCTTCGCCGGGACCCTGGCGCTGCTGAAGTTCGAGCTGACCGACCTGATCTTCGTCTCCCTCGGCCTCACGGCCTACATCGCCTTCGCGCCGCTACTGGGCGTGGTGCTCACCTCCTGGATTGCCGTGATGGTGGCCATGACCACGCGCATCCTCGGCATGCGCCAGATCGGCCCGACGGCGGGCATCGCCCGCTACGACCGCAAGACGGAGCTGGCCCGCACGTTCGGCCTCTTCGGCACGTACGGCATCCCGATCGCCCTCGGCATGACCGTGTACGAGTGGCTCGGCGGGGCGGTGCCGCTCAGCAATCCGACCGCGGCCACGGCGGGCAAGCTCGCGCTCTGCGGCGTGGTGATCATCCTCGCCAACCTGATCGTGATGTTCCGTCCGGCGCGCGCGTACGGCTACTCGCTCCGGAAGATCGGCCGCCTCGACGCCATCGACGCCTCGATCTACCTCCTCGCCCTGCCGTACGCCGTGGTCACCACCCTCGCCTATCCCGCCCTCGGCTGGGGCGCCGTGCTCGCCCTGGCCTTCACCGGCTGCGTGGCCAACATCATCGCCCGCAAGCTGGCCATCACCCGCACCAAGAGCGAGCAGGTCCTGCAGCGCCTCGCGTCCCTCACCGCCATCGGCAAGACCATCTCCCTGCGCTTCACCACCGAGGAGCTGCTCACGGCGATTTACAAGGAGTGCAGCGCGGTCATCGACTGCTCGCTGTTCTCCATCGCCCTCCTCGAGGAGTCGACGAACCAGCTCTCGTTCGAGCTCGACGTGCGCGACGGCGCGATCCTGCCGAAGGACCGCATGATCGTCGGCGAAGGGCTGAACTCGTGGGTGGTCACCCACCACCAGCCGCTCCTTCTCGGCAGCCTCGCCGAGGAGCGCCGCTTCGGCCTCAAGTCCGTGGCCGACACCAAGCAGAGCGAGTCGTGGCTGGGCGTGCCGATGATCGCCCGCGACCGGGTCATCGGCGTCATCGCCGTGGAGAGCTATCGCAAGAACGCCTTCACCGCCGACGACGTGCTGCTCATGACCGCGATCGCCAACCAGGCCGCGGTGGCGCTGGAGAACGCCCATCTCTATCGCGATCTGGAGGGACTCACGTTCGCGCTCGAACATCGGGTGATGGAGCGGACGAACGAGCTGCGCGAGACCAACCTGCGCCTCCTCGCCGCGGACCGCTCCAAGAACCAGTTCCTGGCCAACATGTCCCACGAGCTGCGCACGCCGCTGAACTCGATCATCGGCTTCTCCAGCGTGCTCATCGAGTCCACGCGCGGCCTGCTCCAGCCGCGCATGCATCGCTTCCTCGAGAACATCCACACCGCCGGCAATCACCTCCTCGAGCTGATCAACGACATCCTCGACCTGTCGAAGATCGAGGCCGGGAAGATGGAGCTGCGCGCGGACGTGTTCGACCTCCGCGAGACCATGGCCGCGGTGGAGCGGGTCATGAAAGGCTTCGCCGCCGAGGCGCGCGTGCAGATCGTCACCAACATCGACGCGAGCGTGCCCCAGGTGCGGCTCGACGAGGGGCGGCTCAAGCAGATCCTCTTCAACCTGCTCTCGAACGCGGTGAAGTTCTCCTCGAACGGCAGCGTCGTGGCCGTGACGGCGAAGCTCGTTCCCCGGCCGGAGTCGCCGCTCGGGATCGACACCGTGCGCATCGACGTGATCGACCAGGGCATCGGCATCGCCTCGGACGAGCTGGAGCGGATCTTCGTAGAGTTCTACCAGACCGAGGACGGGCGGCGGGCGCGGCGCGGCGGGACCGGACTGGGCCTGTCCCTGACCCGCAATTTCGTCGAATTGCACCACGGCCGCATCGACGTGCAGTCCAGGCCGGGGCACGGATCGACCTTCACGCTCTACCTGCCGGTGGACTATCACGAGGCCGCCGGCGGCGTCCCGCGGACGCCCGTGGCCCACTCTGTATAATCCGCCGCCTATGTCGAACCGCACCTTCACCATCGTCAAACCAGACTCCGTCCGCAAAGGGAACTTCGGAAAGATCATTTCGCGCCTCGAAGCCGAGGGCTTTCGCATTCTCGGCCTCAAGAAAGTCGGCCTCTCGCGCCGCCAGGCCGAGGGCTTCTACGCCGTCCACTCCGAGCGCCCGTTCTTCAAAAGCCTCGTCGAGTACATGACCTCGGGGCCGGTCTACGTGGCCGCCCTCGAGCGCGACAACGCCGTGCTGCACCTGCGCAACGTCATGGGCGCGACCGACCCGGCCAAGGCCGACGCCGGCACGATCCGCAAGGAGTTCGGCGAGTCCATCGAGCAGAACGCCATCCACGGCTCGGACTCGGATGAGAACGCGAAGATCGAGATCGGGTTCTTCTTCGCGGAGAGCGAGCTGCTCTAACCCTATTCCGAAACAATAATTGCGGACACTCCATTGGCCTCGAGGGCCGTGCGCGCCCGCATCGCCTCGTCGCGCGTCGGGAACGGCCCGATACGCACGCGATAGAGCGCGCCGCCCTCGATCCAGGCCTTCTGCCCGATCGTCACCAGCCGTTCCTGCAGCAGCTTCGCGTTCGCCTCGACGGCGAACGCTCCGACCTGGACGAGGAACTGGCCCCGTGTGGTGCGGGCCTCCGGCCTGCCTTTGGGGGCCGGGGGCAGCCCGGAGGGCTGCACTACACCGGATCGCACGATCGTCCTTCCGTCGTCCGCGACCTGCTTCCGCGGCTCGACTTCGACGCGGTCCACGACCGCCGTCTGCGCCGGGAGCGGGAACTCGATCTGCGGTGCGTCGTCCGCCGGCGGCGGGGACGCGACTTCCGGCGCCGTCTTCGGCGCCTCGGCCACCTTCACCTCGAACGGCGCGGGCGGCTCGCGCTCGCCGCTGCCCATCTTCACGATCGCGAAATCCACCTCGCCGATGCCCGGCTCGATCAGCCCGATCACCTTCGCCGCGGCGTAGGACAGGTCGATCACCCGCCCGCCGATGTACGGTCCGCGGTCGTTCACCCGCACGCGCACGGTCTGCTTCGTCTTCAGATTCGTGACGTCGACGACCGTGCCGAACGGCAGGGTGCGGTGGGCGGCGGTGAGACCGAGGGGGTCGAAGATCTCGCCGTTGGCCGTGGTGCGGCCGGCGAACTCCTCGCCGTACCAGCTGGCGATGCCGTGCAGCGCGCCCGGTTCGGGCGCGGGCGGGGGGGCGGTGGACGTACAGCCGTAGACGAGGACCACCAGGACCGCGATGACCGTGACGCGCGGTCTCATACGCGCACCTCCGCCGCCTCGGCACGGATGTGCTCGCGGTCCTGCTCCAGGATCGGATCGACGTCTTCGATCAGGAAGCGCTCCGTCTGCTGCCGCGCCAGTCCGACGTAGTCGTCCGGCCGGGCCATACGTTCGATCGAGGCGCGGTCGATGCCGAACAGCGCGTCCGCGGCGATGCGGTCGAAGAGGTCGTTCTCCGCGGCGCCCCCTTTCATCGCGTCGGCCGCGGCCTGAGAGTGGATGCGCACGCGCTCGTGCAGGACCTGCCGGTCGCCGCCGCGGCTCACGCCCTCCATCATCAGGTTCTCGGTCATCATGAACGGCAGCTCGCGGCGCACGTTCGCGGCGATCACCTCTTCGTGCACCACGATGCCGGCGACGATGTTGTCGTACAAGAGGGCGATCGCATCCGCGGCCAGGAAGGCCTCCGGGATGGCGATGCGCCGGTTCGCCGAGTCGTCGAGCGTCCGCTCGAACCACTGCGTGGCCGCGGTCATGGCCGGATTCAGGGCGTTGATGATCAGGTGCCGCGCCAGGGCGTCGATCCGCTCCGCGCGCATCGGGTTGCGCTTGTAGGCCATGGCCGAGCTGCCGACCTGCTCGGCCTCGAACGGCTCCTCGATCTCGTGCAGGTGCTGCAGGAGGCGCATGTCGTAGGCGAACTTCGACGCCGACTGGGCGAAGCCGGACAGCACGTTCACCACCTGCGAGTCGACCTTGCGCGAGTAGGTCTGTCCCGACACGGGATAGCTGCGTCTCAGGCCCAGCTTCTCCGCGACCAGCTGCTCGAGCCGGTTCACCTTCGACGCGTCGCCCTCGAAGAGGCTGAGGAACGAAGCCTGCGTGCCGGTGGCGCCCTTTACGCCGAGGAGGGCGAGCTGCGACTGGCGGAACTCGAGGTCGCGGTAGTCGAGGAGGAGATCGTGCAGCCAGAGCGTGGCGCGCTTGCCGACCGTCGTCAGCTGCGCGGGCTGGAAGTGCGTGAACGCCAGCGCGGGCGTCGCGCGCCACTTCCAGGC
>JBIOTX010000371.1:0-13474 GCA_044866315.1 Thermoanaerobaculia bacterium
CATCGCCGGCTGCCGGCCCTCTACGCCGCCGATGCGTTCTGGCCGAACATGTGGCGGGCCTGCTGGGAGTCGATGGCCATCTTCTTCCTGCCCCTCGGCGCGATCCTGGCGACCAGTCTCATCACGCAGATCGAGTTCAAGAGCAACGCCTGGAAGCAGGTCCACACGCTGCCCGTCAGCACGGCCACGATCTTCCTGTCGAAGCTCGCCGTGATCCTGGTGAACGTGATCCTGTTCCTGCTGCTCTTCAACGCCGGCATCTACGTCTCGGCGAGCCTCCCCGCGCTTCTCGTACCGGGCGTGCCGTATCCGAAAGGGAGCTTCTTCGCGCTGCCGCTGCTGCGCGAGAACGCGCTGTACTTCGTGCACTGCCTGCCCATCGTCGCGGCGCAGTATCTGATGGCGCTGCGGTCGCACAACGTGCTCGTGCCGATCGGCATCGGCTTCATGGCCTGGGTCGGGGCCATCGCAGCGGTCTCGTCGAAAGTCGTCGTGTGGTGGCCGTACGGGTACACGATCATCCAGTACCTGCGCGACAAGCCGAAGGGCGCGCATCTCGCCGCGTACGGCCAGCTGCACTGGCTGGCGCTGCTCTCGTTCGTGCTGCTGACGATCATCAGCTACATGTTGTTCGTCACGAAGGGCGAGCGAGGTTGAGGCTTACCGCGATCAGCTGGCGCGTTTATTGGTGGTAGGGAAAGAAATCCGGTCAGCCTCTCCTGAAGTGCAGAGGAAAAGGAGAGGCATATGACCACTTTCGTTGTGGATCTCGGATTCGACTGGTTTGCGGAGCCAAATGACCCGACCAGCCCTTCACAGTTCGAGCTGCAGTGGGGCGTCACCATCTTCCCGCCGAGTCCGGCGGTGCCCGCAGCGCCGAACTTTCAGGGCGGTGACACGATCGCGTTCAACCTCTTTGACATCACGCCAGTCGATTCCGGCCAGGCCAGTCCTTCCGGTCTGACCGTGCAGCTGGGGAGCCCGTGGCTGGTGGCCGTGCCCGGCGACCAGATCATGGCCGGAACCGACATGTTCAACCAGGCCAGCGAGACTGCCATCACCAATGCCACGATCGGAACGCAGACGGCGAACCGGACGAGCGTCATTTTCGGCAACACACCCACGCTCAACCGCTGGAGCGTGATGAGCGGCGGGTCCCCGCTATCTGCGACGGTGGCCACGGTGACGGGAAATCCCGTGTGCTTCCTCCTGACATGGACGTTCCTGATCTCGGCGAACGGCATCGACAAGACCTTCACCGTCGATCCGGAGATGATCGTGAATCCGTGACGGCACGGGAGGAGCCGTTATCGGACCGCGACCATCATCCTTCGATACTGGACATCGCGCCGGAGCGACGCGAGCTCGGGGTCCACTTTGATCTCCTCGGTCGAATATCCGTTGCGGATGGCCTTCTCCAGCGCAGCGAGGCTCTTGTCGCGCGCGCCGGTGAGCTCGAAGGCGAGGGCGAGACGGTACAGGTTCTGAGGATTGGTTTCGTTGCGGGCGATCAGCGCATCCGCGGTCGCCCGCGCGCTCCGGACGTCGCCGCGCTTGGCCAGGTACAACGCCTTGCGCGACTGCAGCGTGGCGTCGTCCGGATGGGTGCGGATCGCTTCGTCGACGAGCTGCAGTGCGGCGGTGAAGGCCTCGCGCGCCTTGGGCTGATTGCCCGGCGTCCAGCGATAGGCGTCGCCGAGGTTCGCCCAGACCACGTGGTCGTTCGAGCCGAGCTGCACGGCCTTTTCGAAGGCGGTGACGGACTGCGGATACAGCCCCTGGAAGAAGTAAAGCGTACCGAGATTCGAGTAAACGGTTGCGCTGGGCTCGATTTCCAGCGACTGCTGCATGGCTGTCGCCGCCCCGGCATAGTCACCGAGCATGTGCAGGACGGCGCCGAGATTGCGATAGGCAGGGGCATAATCCGGCGCGATCGCGGCGGCCTGACGAAACGCCCCCTCGGCTTCTTTGTAGCGGGCGGTCTTGTAGAAGAACGCCCCGAGGGCGCTGTGCAGCTCCGCATCACGCGGCCGGAGCTCGATTGCCTTTTTCAGTTCCGCCTCGGCGGTGGCGTTGTCTTTCAGCCGTGACGCCGCGTCGCCGAGCCACCGGTGCGCCGCGGCATTGCCGGGGTCGCGAAGGAGGGTCTGTTCGAGCTCCTTCCGCGCTGCGTCGGTGTTGCCGCGGTTCAACTCCGCCACGGCGAGAGCCACGTGCGCGCCGGCGAGCTGTGGGTCGAGGCTGACTGCGTGCCGGGCGTTTTTCGTGGCCAGGTCGAGCCAGGCCTGGTCCCGATCGACGTCGAGGTAGTACTTGCGCAGGTAGGCCATGGCCAGACCGGCGTGTGCGGGAGCGTGGCTCGCCTCCAGCGCGATGGCGCGCTGGTACTCCGCGATGGCGCTGTCGACATATCCCTTTCGCCAGAAGGCCCCAAGCAGTTCATTGGCACGGCGTACGTGATCGTGCGCGGTTTTCGGGGGGGTGAAGGTCTCCGCGGCACGGGAGGTGCCTCGCGGCGGGTCGGTCCGCATCCGCCATAACTGCGAAGCGCCGATGCCGAGCGCCAGCACCGTCACCACGGCAGCGGCGATTGCCGCTCGTCGCCAGGAAGGCGATGGCGGCTTCTGCGGGATCACCAGCGTTGGCGGAGTCGCGGACGCCTCCGCGACCGTGCGTCCGGCGCGGAGATCGGCGATTGCCGATCGCAGATCGCTCGCGCTCTGGAAGCGCTGCTCGCGATCCTTGGCCAGCATCCGCGCCACCAGGCCGGTAGCCGCCGCGGGCAGGTTCTCGACCGGCGGCAGGTCGTCATAGGCAATGTTGTGCATCGTCGCCACCACCGAGTCGGCCTCGAACGGGTTGGCGCCGGTGAGCAGCTCGAACGCAATCGTGCCCAGGGTGAAGATGTCCGAGCGACCGTCCACCGGTTGCCCCTTCACCTGCTCGGGCGACATATAGGCCGGTGTGCCGACGATGAATCCGGACTGCGTTCGCGGGGAGGCCGGGGTGTTGGACCCGGCGGGTAATTCCGCGAGAAGCTTGGCCAGGCCGAAGTCGAGCACCTTCACGCCGCCGGACGGAGTGAGCATGACGTTTCCGGGCTTCAGATCGCGGTGAACGATTCCCTGTTGATGGGTCGTGGCCAGCGCATCGGCGATCTTGTCGATGATCTCCAAGGCCTCCTGGAGAGGTACAGGCCCCCGCGCTTTCCGGACATCGAGGGTCTCTCCTTCGACGAGCTCCATGACGATGCAGTCCATGTCCTGCTCGCGGACGATGTCGTAGATCGTGACGATGTTTGGATGATTCAGCGCCGAGGCCGCGCGCGCCTCCTGCAGAAACCGCAGGCGGCTTTCCTCCGTGACGACGCCGGCTGTCTGGAGGATCTTGATGGCCACCCTGCGGCCAAGCAGCATGTCCCGGGCCGCGTAGACTTCGCCCATACCGCCCGCGCCGAGACAGTGCGTGACTTCGTAGTGAGAGACAGTCTTGCCCAGCAAGATCGAGGACCCTGGTTGATGTGAGTATGGACATCCATAATATACGCCCTTTTTCGCTACCCGTACAACGCCGTCATGGTCGCGTACTCCTTCCACAGCGGAAGCAGGCGATTCATCCGCGCGCGGAGCGCGGACGTCACGGCGGATTTGAAGCGACGATCTCCGCGATCCGGTCGACGAGCGGCGGGAGCCAGGGGTACTCGGGCTCGGCCATGTTGCTGAGGACGACGACGGCCAGGCGCTCGTTCGGCAGGCGGTAGTTGAAGGCGCGGAAGCCCGCGCCGCTGCCGGCGTGATACTGCACGGTGCGGCCGGAGTCGCTGGTGCGCAGGAACCAGCCGTAGCCGAGGGAGGCGCCGCGGACTCCCTCGACGTGCGGCGTGAGCATCGCTTCACGGAGCGGCTTCGGGAGAAAGCGGTCGTCGTCGAACGCGAAATCGAAGCGGGCCAGGTCCTCCGCGGTGGACACGAGATCGCCCGCGCCGATGATGTCGATGGTCTTCTGCTCCCACAGCTCGACCCCGTCGTCCGTGCGCCTGTAGCCGCGCGCTCTTCCCGGCACGCGGCGGCCGTTTCGCTCGGGCACGGTATGGGTGAGACCGAGAGGCCGCAGGACCTCGTCGCGGAGAAGGTCGTCGAACGGCCGTCCTCCCGCCTTCGACGCGATCATCGTGAGCAGCGTGTAGCCGACGTTCGCGTACAGGTACGCCGTGCCGGGCGTGGTGACGAGCGGGCGCGGCTCGTATGGGGGAGGCGCGGCCGCGGGATCGGGCCAGTATTCGGGGTGATGCTTCACCAGCCAGAAGTACGTCGTATCGAGGTGCAGTCCGGAGGAATGCGCGAGCAGGTGGCGGATCTCCACGCCGTCCCATTCCGCCGGCCAGTGGGCGAGGTACTTCGAGACCCGATCGTCGAGCCGCAGCTTGCCCGCGGCGGCGAGCCGGGCGATGAGCGCGGCGGTGAACTGCTTCGAGACGGACATGATCATGAACGGCGTCGCCGGCGTGTGGGCGATGTTCTGCTCGCGATCGGCCATCCCGTAGGCTTCGCGGAACAGCGGACGGCCGTCTTGCACGACGAGAACGACGCCCGCGAAACGGCGGTCCGCGATCGGCCCGGCAACGGCTTCGTCGACCGCTCGCTCGATCCGCGTAGCAACGTTCGACGTGGCGCAGCCGCTCAGCGCGAGGCAGAGCAAAGGCACCAAGACGGCGCGCATGAGCGCGATTATCCCAGTGCTTTCGGCATCCCGTGCTGCTCCTGCAGCGCGGCGATACTGCTCTCGCCTGCCTTCAGCGACCTTATCCCCTCCACGCACGCGGTTGCCGCGGTGAGGGTAGTGATGCAGGGGATGTTCATCTGCAGGGCCGTGCGGCGGATGTAGGTGTCGTCGACGAACGCGGACTTGCCGAAGGGGGTGTTGATCGCCAGGTGGACGTCGCCGTTGATCATGTGGTCGACGATGTTGGGGCGGCCCTCGTGGACCTTGGGGACGAGCTCGGACTCGACGCCGTGCTTCATGAGGAATTCGCGGGTGCCGGCGGTGGCGACGAGGCGGAAGCCGAGGCGGGTGAGCTCGCGGGCGAGGTTGACCACGTGGGGGCGCTTGTCGTTGTCGTTGATGGAGATGAACGCCGTGCCCTCGAGCGGCAGCCTCGTGCCGGCGCCGAGGAGGGCCTTGGCGTAGGCCTCGCCGAAGGTGTGGGAGCTGCCCATGACCTCGCCGGTGGACTTCATCTCGGGGCCGAGGACGGTGTCTTCGCGCGGGAAACGGTTGAACGGGAAGACGGGGGCCTTGACGAAGTAGCCGGCGACGCGCGGCTCGCTGGTGAGGCCGAGGGAGCGCAGGGTGTGGCCGGCCATGACCTTGGCGGCGATCTTCGCGAACGGGACGCCGGTGGCCTTGGAGACGTAGGGGACGGTGCGCGATGCGCGCGGGTTGACTTCGAGCACGTACAGCTCGCCGTGGTAGATCGCGTACTGGACGTTCATCAGGCCGATGACGTTCAGCGCTTTCGCGAGCTGCACGGTGCGGCGGCGGATCTTGTCCTGCTCGCGGTGGCCGATGATGTAGGGGGGAATGACGGTGGTGGAATCGCCGGAGTGGATGCCCGCCTCCTCGATGTGTTCCATGACGCCGGCGACGACGACTTCCTGGCCGTCGCCGACGGCGTCCACGTCGATCTCGATGGCGTCCTCGAGGAAGTGGTCGACGAGGATGGGATGTCCGGGCGCGGCTTCGACGGCCTGGGCCATGTAGCGGCGCAGTCCCTGCTCGTCGTAGACGATGGCCATGGCCCGGCCGCCGAGGACGTAGGACGGGCGGACGACGACGGGATAGCCGATGCGGCGCGCGATCTCGAGCGCCTCTTCCTCGGACGTCGCGGTTCCGTTCGCCGGCACGAGGATGTCGTGTTTCCGCGCGAGCTCGCCGAACCGCTCGCGGTCTTCGGCGATGTCGATGGAGTCGACCGACGTGCCCCACATCGGCACGCCCGCGTCGGCGAGGGCCTTGGCCAGCTTGAGCGGGGTCTGCCCGCCGAACTGCACGATCACGCCTTCCGGCTTCTCGAGCTCGACGATCTCCAGCACGTCCTCGAGCGTGAGCGGCTCGAAGTAGAGGCGGTCGGAGGTGTCATAGTCGGTCGACACCGTCTCCGGGTTGCAGTTGATCATGATGGTCTCGAAGCCGATCTCGCGCAGGGCGAACGACGCGTGCACGCAGCAGGTGTCGAACTCGATGCCCTGGCCGATGCGGTTCGGCCCGGAGCCGAGGATGATCACCTTGCGGCGGTCGGTCGGATCGGCCTCGTTCTCAGTCTCGTAGGTGGAGTAGAGGTACGGCGTCGTGGCCTCGAACTCGGCGGCGCAGGTGTCGACGCGTTTGTAGACGGGACGAATCCCCTTCGCGTGACGCTCGGCGCGCACGTCGCCCTCGGTGCGGTCCGTCAGCTTCGCGATCTGGCGGTCGGAGAAGCCGTTGCGCTTGAGGGTGCGCAGGTCGCGGGTGCCTCGCTCGAGCTCGATGATCTTGCGCATCTCGCGGAGGAACCACGGATCGATGAACGACAGCGCGTACAGCTCGTCCACGGTCATCCCCAGGCGGAGGGCGTCGGCGACGCCGAAGATGCGCTCGGGCGTGGGCGTGCGGAGGATCTCCGGGAGCTGCTCGCGCGTGTAGCCGCGCGTCTCCAGGCCGGCCACGCCGATCTCCAGCGAGCGCAGGCCTTTCTGCAGGGCCTCGTTGAACGTGCGGCCGATGGCCATCGACTCGCCGACGGACTGCATGGAGAAGCTGAGGTGCTGGGGCGTGTTCGGGAACTTCTCGAAGGAGAAGCGGGGGATCTTCACCACCACGTAGTCGATCGACGGCTCGAACGACGCCGGCGTCTTGCGGGTGATGTCGTTCGGGATCTCGTCGAGGGTGTAGCCGGCGGCGAGCTTGGCCGCGAACTTGGCGATGGGGAAACCCGTAGCCTTCGAGGCCAGCGCCGACGAGCGCGATACGCGCGGGTTCATCTCGATGGCCAGGCGGCGGCCGGTCTTCGGATGCACGGCGAACTGGATGTTCGATCCGCCGGTCTCCACGCCGATGGCGCGGATGATGCGCTTGGCCTCGTCGCGCATGGCCTGGTACTCGTCGTTGGTCAGGGTCTGCTGCGGAGCGACGGTGATGGAGTCGCCGGTGTGCACGCCCATCGGATCGAAGTTCTCGATCGAGCAGACGATGATCACGTTGTCGGCCTTGTCGCGCATGACCTCGAGCTCGAACTCCTTCCACCCGATCACCGACTCTTCGACCAGGACGCGGTGGACGGGGGAGAGGTCGAGCCCGCGGGCGACGATGGCCCGCAGCTCTTCGACGTTGTAGGCGATCCCGCCGCCCGACCCGCCCAGGGTGAAGGACGGGCGGATCACCAGCGGGTAGCCGATGCCCGCCGCGAACTCCTCGGCGTCATCGACGCTCGCCGCGTACGTCGACTGCGGGACCTCCACGCCGATGCGCTGCATGCAGTCCTTGAAGAGCTGCCGGTCCTCAGCGGTCTTGATGGCCTCGTAGTTCGCGCCGATCAGCTCCACGCCGTGGCGCTCGAGCGCGCCGTTCTCGTAGAGGGCGATGGCCAGGTTGATCCCGGTCTGGCCGCCGACGGTGGGGAGGATCGCGTCCGGCTTCTCGCGCTCGATGATCCGCTCCAGCACGGCCGGCGTGAGCGGCTCGATGTACGTCCGGTCGGCGAACTCCGGGTCGGTCATGATCGTGGCCGGGTTCGAGTTGACCAGGATGATCCGGTAGCCCTCGTCCTTGAGGGCCTTGCAGGCCTGCGTTCCGGAGTAGTCGAATTCGACCGCCTGGCCGATGACGATGGGGCCGGAGCCGATGATGAGGATGGATTTCAGGTCGGTCCGCTTCGGCACGGGCGGCATAGTATACGGACGTGCGCCACTTCATCGAGTGGGACTCGATCGACGTCCGTGTGGACGGCGGAAAGATCGCGGCCATGGCCCGGGAGATGGTGGCCAAAGAGCCGATGATCGAGCGGCTCGACCTCCGCTTCATGAACGGCCTCTTGCGCGTGGAGGGCTCGATCCGCAAGTTCATCAGCGTGCCCTTCAGCGTCGAGATCACGCATTTCCAGGCCAAGGGGACCACCGTGCGGGTGCCGCTGGCGCGCATGTCCGCCGGGCCGATTCCGATCCCGACGCTGCTCGTCGGCCTCGTCCGGAACCACTTCCCGAAGGACCTGGTGCGCTACGAGGAGCCGGCCACGCTGGTGATGTCGCTGGACCGCTTTTTGCCACCTTTCGTCTCGGCCGACATCCAGAAAATCTGGATCATCGACGGCGGTCTGGCCGTCACGCTCGGCCGAGGTGGCGCCGATTTGCCGGCGGGAGGAAGCCAATGAGTGAGAGTGAGAACGAGGAGCTCGCGCAGGAGATGACGGAGGTCACCGGGCCGGTGTCGCGCGACCGCGCGGAGCGCTACTACGACCGCGTGCGCAAGGCCATCCGCCAGTACCTGGAGAAGAAAGGCTCTGCGGCCGGGAAGACCGGCGAGTACCTGCTCCTGGTCCCGGACGTGTTCATGCTGCTGTGGCGTCTGGTGAACGACGGCCGGGTCAGCGCCAAGAACAAGGTCCTGCTCGGCAGCGGCCTGGCGTACTTCATCTTCCCCCTGGACATCATCCCCGAGGCCATCCTCGGCCCCATCGCTCTGGCCGACGACCTCGTTTTTGCGGTCTATCTCCTCAATAAACTGCTCACCGACACCGACCCCGAGATCCTCCGGGAGCACTGGAGTGGCAGCGAGGACGTCCTGACCACCATCCAGAACGTCCTCGGCGCCGCCGACAGCCTCGTCGGCAAGGACATCTTCGGGCGGCTCAAGAACATCATGCGCTGAGGTGGAGGACAGGCAATCCTGCCTGTCCACAGTCTCGACAGGCAGGATTGCCTATCCTCCACGGCTGTGCTCGTTGTGGAAAATTGTGGACAATAGTGGACCACGGTGGTAGAACAACTCATCTAACTAGCGGAAATTGCCCGAAAAGGCTCTACCAGCCGTGGAACTCAGCGTACTCATGGGGCACAGCCCCGCCAAAATCGATGAAAAGGGCCGCCTGAAGGTCCCGGCGAGCTTCCGCAAGATCATCGAGGAGCGCTACGGCACGGACTGCTTCATCACCTCCACCGACGGCGAGAGCGCCAAGGTCTATCCCATGCCGGTCTGGATGGAGTTCCTGACCAAGCTGTCCAAGGTGCCGTCGACCTCGCTGGCCAAGACCAAGCTCCTCGAGCGGGTGAACTACTACGGCCAGGCCGGCAGCCTGGACGTGCAGGGCCGGATTACCGTCCCGGCCGTCCTCCGGGACGTGGCCGGCATCGCCGAAGACGTGGTCGTCCTCGGCAGCCAGGACCACCTCATCGTCTGGAACGAGGAGCGGATGAAGAAGCGCCTGGAGAGCGCGCCGATCACCGCGGAAGACATGAAGGAGTTGGAGTTGCACGGGGTCTAGGTACCCCATGAAGCACGAACCTGTTCTTTTAAACGAGATTCTCGAGTTCCTCTCCCCATCCCCCCCGAACGGCACGCTGGTCGATGCGACGGTGGGGCTCGGCGGCCACTCGGAGGCGCTCCTGGAGCGCCACCCCGAGGTGCGGCTGATCGGGATCGATCGCGATCCGGAGGCGCTCGAGCGGTCGCGGGAGCGGCTGAGCCGCTTCGGCGACCGGGTGACGCTCGTGCGCGGGCGTCACGAATCGCTCCTTGACATCCTGAAGCAGTCCGGCATCGAGACCGCGAGCGGTCTCCTGGCCGACCTGGGCGTGTCGTCGATGCAGCTCGACGACGCCGCGCGCGGCTTCTCCTTCCGATTCGACGGTCCGCTCGACATGCGGATGGGGAGCGAAGGGCGGAGCGCGGCGGACCTGGTGAACTCGCTCGATGAGTACGAGCTTTTTCGGATCATCCGCGACTACGGCGAGGAGCCGATGGCGCGGCGGATCACACGGGCGATCGTCGAGGCCCGTGCGGAAGCGCCGATCGAGACGACGACGCGGCTCGTAGAGGTGATCCGCTCGGTCAAGCGCGCCAGGCCGCACGACATCGACCCGTCGACCCTCACGTTCCAGGCCCTGCGCATCGCCACGAACGAGGAGCTGGTCGGCCTCGACCGGTTCGTCGACGACGCGGTGAGCGTCCTCGAGAGCGGCGCGCGGGTGGCCATCGTCTCCTTTCACTCGCTCGAGGACCGGATCGTTAAGCGCGCCTTCCGGCGGCTGGAAGGCGAGTGCACCTGCCCGCCGGGACTCCCGGTGTGCGGATGCGGCGCGAAGACGATCGTCAAGGTGCTCACCGGAAGGCCGGTCACTGCTTCGGAAGAGGAAGAACGAAGGAATCCGCGCGCTCGCAGCGCGAAGCTGAGGGTCGCGGAGAAAGTAGCCAGTAGCCAGTAGCCAGTCTGGCAACTGGGAACTAGCAACTGGCAACTAGCAACTGGCAACTGTCATCGGAGTCGTCGAGCAAGGGTGAAGGTTGGGGAAGGGTCGGGTGTGTGTGCGGTAGGGGAGCTCGGGAGGGGTGGAGCGTGGAGCGTGGGTGTGTGTGGATGGCTCGTCGCACCGTGCTTGTAGGCAGATCTTCACCCTTGTTCGACGGTTCCCAGGTCCCCGGTCATGTACACGCAGAAGAAGCCCATCGAGAACACCCACATCGTCCGCGAGCGGGATCGCCAGCGGAACCGTGAGCTGCTGGCCGTCCTCTCGCTGGGCGTTCCCATCGGCGCGTTCCTGCTGCTGTTCACCTGGCAGAACATCGAGGTCATTCACCTCGGCAGCGAGGCCACCCAGCTGCAGAAGCGGCTCAAGGAGATCGAGGCCTCCCAGAAGTCGCTCCAGCTCGAGCTCGACCGGCTGACGTCGTTCACGGCCGTCGAGAAGAAGGTGAGCGCGCTCGGGTTCGAGCCGACGGATCCGAAGGCCATCGTGATGGTGGAAGAGGGCGCAGGGGGCAGGGCGCAGGGCGCAGGGCCGCCGCCTGCCGGAGGGCGCTGATGTCGCTCTCCCATCGCCGGCTGCTGCAGATCTTCGCGGTGCTCGCCGCATGGGCGCTGATCGTCGTCGCGCGCCTGGTGCAGGTGCAGGTCGTTCGGCACGAGTACTACGTGGCCAAGGCCCAGCGGCAGCACGAGCGCACGGTCGAGTTGAATCCGGTCCGCGGGCGCATCGTCGACGCGCGCGGGCGCGTGCTCGCGGAGAGCGTCGCCGCGGAGTCGATCTACGCCGACCCGCAGGCGATTACCGATCCCCGCGCCACGGCGAAGGCGCTCGCGAAGGTGAAAGGCCTCGGCCTCACCGCGCGCGAGCTCGAGGCCAAGCTGCGCTCGAACGGCAGCTTCGCCTGGGTGGCGCGGCAGCTACCGCTCGAGGTGACCGCCGAGGTGCGGAAGCTCGGGCTCGGCGGGATCTACTTCCTCGAGTCGCGGCGGCGCTCGTATCCGCGGGCGACCCTCGGCGCGAACGTGATCGGATACGTCGGCGTCGACGGCGACGGTCTGGCCGGCATCGAGCATTCCTTCGACAAGCACATCCATGGCACGCCTGGCCGCGTCACGCTGCTCAAGGACGCGCGCAAGGGCATGTACCTCGTCGGCGGCGACGGTCCCAACCGCCCGCGCGACGGGCACCACGTGATCCTGACCATCGACTCGGTCGTCCAGTTCATCGCCGAGCGCGCGCTGCAGAAGGCGGTAGAGGAGTATCGCGCCGGCGGCGGCTCGGTGATCGTCATGGACCCGAATGATGGCGCGATCCTGGCGATGGCGTCGTATCCGACCTTCGATCCGAATCGCTTCCGCGATTTCCCCGCGGCTGCCTGGCGCAACCGCAACGTGCACGATCTCTACGAGCCCGGCTCGACGTTCAAGATCGTCACCGCCGCCGCGGGGCTGGAAGAGCGCATCGTCACGCCCTCGCAGATGCTCGACTGCGGCAACGGCGCGATCACCATCGCCAACATCACCATCCACGAGCACGACGGCCACCAGTACGGCTTCCTCTCCTTCGAGGACGTGATCGTGAACTCGTCGAACGTCGGCTCGGCCCGGGTCGGCCTGGCCCTCGGCGCGAACCGCTTTCACGAGTGGATCCGCCGCTTCGGCTTCGGCGAGCGCACCGGCATCGCCCTCCCCGGCGAGGCCTCGGGTTTGCTGCGCCGTGCGGACAAGTGGTCGCTGGTCTCGCCGGCGAGCATCTCCATCGGCCAGGAGATCGGCGTCACGCCGCTGCAGATCATCAGCGCCGTCGCTACCGTGGCCACGGGCGGCATGCGCGTCGAGCCGCGCATCGTCGAGCAGGTGGTCGACGAGGACGGCGGCGTGGTCTACGAGCCGCCGCGCCGCGCGGCGGTGCGGGTGATCTCGGAGAAGACCGCGGCCGTCCTGAACGAGTTCCTCAAGGGCGTGGTCGCGCGCGGCACCGGCTCGAAGGCCGCGCTCGCCGAGCACGTCGTCGCCGGCAAAACCGGCACGGCCCAGAAGGCCGGGCGCGGCGGCTACTACGCCGACCGCTTCGTCGGCAGCTTCGCCGGGTACGTTCCCGCCGACCGGCCGCGGGTCGCCATCCTGGTCGTCATCGATGAGCCGCGGGGCGAGCACTATGGCGGTGTGGTGGCCGCGCCGGCGTTCCGCGAGATCGCCGAGGGGACGCTGCGGTACCTCGGCGTGGCGCCGTCGATTCCGTCGCGGTCGATCGGGATCGAGCCGCCGCTGCTGGCCGCATTTTCGCAACGGAGCGAGCCGGCTGACGGACGCTCGGTCCCCGACCTGCGCGGCCTCGACGCGCGCGCGGCGATCGCCAGGGCGGTCGCGAGCGGACTCACCGTCCGGGCCGTCGGAAGCGGTGTGGTGACCTCACAACATCCTGAGCCGGGCGAAGCTTTGCCGCCCGACCGCAAGGTCCGGTTGAACCTGTCATGAAACTGCGCGACCTCCTAAGCGACGTGCCCGTGCGCACGGCCGACCTCGATCTCGACGCCGAGATCACGAGCGTCACGCCCGACTCGCGCCTGGTCCAGCCGGGGGCGCTCTTCGTGGCCATCCCCGGCACGGCCAAGGACGGCGCGGAGTTCATCCCCCAGGCGCGCGAGAAGGGCGCCGCCGCGGTGCTGTCGACCGACAACGTCGACGACCCGCGCGCCGCGCTCGCGCTCATCGCCGCGAACTTCTACGGTCGGCCTGCGGACAAGCTGTCGCTCGTCGGTGTCACCGGCACGTCGGGGAAGACCACCACGGCCCGCATGGTCGAGTCGGTCTTCGATGCCAGCGGCGAGCCCGTGGGCCTCATCGGCACAATCGAGTACCGCGCCGGCGACGAGCGACTGGTCGCGGACAGGACGACGCCGGACGCGGTCGTGCTGCAGGAGTGGTTCGCGAAGATGGTCGACGCGGGCGTGCGCCACGCGGTGATGGAGGTGTCCT
>JBIOTX010000372.1:0-30835 GCA_044866315.1 Thermoanaerobaculia bacterium
CCCCCCCGCCGCTCCACGTTCGAAATACCCATCTTCCACCGCCTCGGACAGCGGTTGGAATCGAGTCTGCTCCACCTTCTCCACCAGAGGCGAAACGACATACTCCGGTTCCACCGGACGACGGAACGGCCAGCGCGAGCGGCGCATGTCGGCGGAAGCCACGTACGGTAGAGGAAAGCCGACGAAGGCCGCGGATGGCAGATGATGCGTGGCATATACGTGCGCCACTTCGGCCCCCGAGCTCGCCACCTCTTCGAGAGCCACGACCTTCACGTCGTGGCGATCGGCGAGCGCGGCATGGTCGGCGCGCTGGGATTTCCGTTCGTAGTGGGAGGCACCGGGAAGGACGATTTGGGCAATACGCATGCAGTCGTGGTCGAATCTTGCCTTAGAATGAACAACTTACGCGCATGATTTCGCAAGCCGGTGTCTACAGCGATCGCGGCGATCTCGTCGGTCGCCTTCACGACGCCTGCCCCGACTGGTCGTTTCCGACCTCCGGCGACGAGCGGGACGCGTGCCGCGTCGCCGTGGTCGACGTGGGAGTGGACCGGCCGGTCGGGAAGAGCGTCGTCAAGGTGATGCTCTCCAACGGCGTGGTCCCGGCCGAGCGCAAGAAGGGCGAGCTGCGGCTCGACCGCGACGAGTTCCTGCGCAATCCCGCCGACGTCCTCGAGTTCGCGGCCGATCTCGCGGGCGTGGTCGTGCACGCCGCCCAACTCGAGCTCGAGGCCGGATACCTCAAGCAGATCCACGAGCTGATGACCATGGTCGAGGCGGAGGCGGTCTCCGAGCGGATCACCCAGACCGTCCTCGATCTCCTCGGCCTCGAGTACGGCACGCTCTTCCTCCATGACCCGCGCCTCGAGCGCTACGTGGTCAGCTTCAGCAACGATCCGGGGTATCGCGAGACCGGCGAGTTCCTCCCCGGCGTTCCGTCGGACCTGCTCCAGCAGGCGCTCTCCTCGGCGCAGCTCTTCGCCGTCTCGCGCGGCGGCGACGGGGAGGGGATGATCGTCATGCCCCTGCAGGTGCACGAGGACCTGATCGGCGTGATCCGTATTCCGCTGCGAGCGAGCGATCAGCTCACCGACGAGACCGCGACGGGCGTCACGCAGTACCTCACCGCGGTCGCGCAGGTGCTCAGCAACATCTACCAGCTCACGCGCAGCCGCGACCTGGCCATGCGCGACGATCTGACCAAGGCCTTCAACCGCCGCTTCTTCGAGACCTATCTCGACGAGGAGATCGAGCGCTCGCGCCGCTACGGCACGCAGTTCAGCATCATCTTCCTCGACCTCGACGACCTGAAGATGGTCAACAACTTCTATGGCCACCTGAGCGGCTCGCGCACGCTGCAGGAGGTGGCCAAGCGCATCCTCGGCGCCGTGCGCGGCATCGACAAGGTCGTCCGCTTCGGCGGCGACGAGTTCTGCATCATCCTCCCTCAGACCGATCAGGAGCAGGCCGTGGCCGTGGCCAACCGCGTCGCCCGGGCCATGTCCAGCCTGCCCCTGCACATCGACGCGAACATCGACGTCTCTATCACCGCCAGCTTCGGGATCGCCACGTTCCCCACCCACGCGATCACGAAGGACGGCCTGATCCGCCAGGCGGACGCGGCCATGTACCGGGTGAAGTCGACCACGAAGAATGCGGTCGGCATGGCGACGGTCGAGGACGCCACGAGGCCGGTCTAGGCCCTGCCGTTGCACACAACCCGGTGTAGTGCAGGCCTGTGGCCTGCCCCCAGGCAGCCCGGAGGGCTGCACTACACGGAGGTAGCAATGGAAAGCAGAGCCAAGCTCTTCGGACATCCGATCCATCAGATGCTGATCGTCTTTCCGCTGGGCCTTCTGGCGACGTCGCTCTTCTTCGACCTCATCGCCCTGGCCACGGATCACAAGGGCCTCTTTCAAGCCGCGTTCTACATGATCGCCGCGGGCGTCATCAGCGGCCTGATCGCGGCGGTCTTCGGACTGATCGACTTTCTCGCCATCCCCAACGGCACGCGCGCGAAGCGTGTGGGCGTGATGCATGGCGGCGGGAACGTCGTGGTCGTCGTTCTCTTCGCGGCCAGCTGGCTGCTCCGCCGCGGCCTCCCCACCGACCCGTCGACGCTGGCGATCATCCTGTCCGCGGCCGGTGCCGCCCTCGGCGGCGTGACCGGCTGGCTGGGCGGCGAGCTGGTGGACCGCCTCGGCGTCGGCGTCGACGACGGCGCGAACCTGGACGCCCCGAGCTCGCTCAGCGAGGAGCGGGTGCGGCGGCCGTAGCCGATCACATCCAGCGGTGACATCCACTACCGGCCTCCGGACGTAATGAGACTTAGTCTCAGTCTCCGGAGGCCGGAGCATGCATCGCACTCTCATCGCCGTCTTCGCCGTCTTCGCCTTTGCGGCATTCGCCGACGAGCCCTCGCCGATCGAGGATCACAACTTCTTCGTCGAGTCGGGCTGGAATCGCACCGAGGGGGCGATGATCTACACCAATGCCTTCCTCGGCGGCGCGTTGTCCCACGAGCTGGCCCAGGAGTGGGCGTGGACCTCGCCGAGGCATCAGTTCAGCTACACCATCCCGATCTACAGCGACGGCGAGACCGGCCTCGGCGACGCCGCGCTCCACTATCGCTATCAGCTCTTCGGCGGCGCCGGCTCGAAATTCGCCGTCGCCCCGCGCCTGTCGGTGCTCCTCCCGACGCGCAGCGAGCACTTCGGCGGCAGCTCCAGCGGCCTCCAGGTGAACGTGCCCGTCAGCGCGAAGATCGGCGAGCGCCTGACCTCGCACACCAACGTCGGCGCCACCTGGTTCCGCGAGCGCGAGGTCCGGGAGATCAACCTCGCCCAGAGTCTCTCCCTCGCCGTCACCGATCGCCTCACGGTCGCCCTCGACGCCGCCTACACCGCCTGCCAGGACGACGAGCACCTCTTCGTGGTCCGCCCCGGTGTGCAGTTCGCGTTCGAGGGCCCGCGCGGGTTGCAGCTCGCTCCCGGCATCGCCTTGCCGATCGGCGGGCAAGGCGGGGAGGGCGTGCTGTTCTACCTTGCGGTCGAGCATCCGCTGCGATGACGGCCGCGGTGTTCGGATATTGAGTGTCACAACCGTGGCCCGGTCCCACGCCTCGCGTGCCACAGCGCCACCACTTCAACCATCCGCGATTCGGGTTTCGGCCGGTAGTAGAGGTAGTAGTTCACGCGGTTGAGGACGATGCGTCTCACTCCAGGGAGAGCGACGTTGCGTGCGACCGCACCGATGCCTGGTGTTGTGGCGATCAGATCCAGCGCGGTCCGGAGCTCTTCTTCGAGCGCGTCCGGCGCCTTGGTACGGTTTGCACGCCACCAGCGCTTGGCTTCTGCGACCATTCGCGACGCGCGCGGTGTAAACGCGACCTGGAACCGCTCGTTCAATCGCGAAATGTGCGGAGGACCTCTTCCGCCGGGATGAGCTCACCCCGGTCGGCTTCGGCCAGCGAAAGCAAAAGCTCGGCTTCGGCAGCCGCGTCCAACTCGAAACTCTCGTCCTGTTCTCGTGCGAGGACCGTGACCACGGACCCTTCCGGCAGCGGCTCGCCCTCGAGGACGATCTGGCCGGAGACGACTTTGCCGGAGCTCACTCGCATACCGCGGACGATTCTAGAGCTTCCCTAGGGCCGCGTCACCTTCAGCTGCGCCACGTATCGGTTCTCCGGCACGGTCTCACCCGAGGCGCGGAGAGGGCGGAGATCGAGCAGCGTCACCGTGTAACCGTGCGCCGAGGCGGTGTTGTTGGGGATGGTCTGAACGGTCACGGTCTGCGTGTCGTCGCCGAGGGTGAGGCGCAGCTCGATCGTGGCCTCGCCGGCCTGGATGCACTGCACGTCCCGGGCGCAGCGGCTGTCGTTGACGACGTCGGTGAACTCGATCAGCAGCCGCTCCACGCGCACGCCGTCTTGATAGGCGAGCGAGAACGGCTCGTCCAGGGGGGCGCGGGCGGTGGAGAGGCAGGCGGCGGAGAGGAGGGCAAAGGCGAGCAGGGCGGTTCGCATGATCACAACTTATGCCGCGCCTCGAACATCCGCCGCCCCGCGGCGACGGCCTCGGGCGGCAGCGGCGCCGGCTCGCCGAAGGGCAGCGCCTGTACGTACGCCTGGGCGCACGACTCCATGACCAGGGCCACGTGCAGGGCGTGGGGGAGGTCGCGTCCGACGCAGACGTTGCCGTGGTTGGCCAGGAGCGCGCCGGTGCGGTCGCCGAGGGCGCGGACGACGTTCGTACCGACGGCGTCCGTGCCGGTGAACGCGTAGTCGGCCACCTCGATCGCGCCGCCGAAGTAGATCAGCATCTCGTCGATGACCGGCGGCAGCGGGCGGCGGAGGATGGAGAGCGTCATCACGAACGGGGAGTGGGTGTGCATGATCGCGCCGACGTTCGGCATGGAGCGGTAGACGGCGAGGTGCATCGGCAGCTCGTAGGACGGGCGGTGGAGCGAGTCGACGGTCTCGCCGCTGGCGAGATCGACCAGCACCACATCCTCCGGCGTCATCACCTCGTAGGGCACCGAGGTCGGGGTGATGGCCATGCGGCCGTCGCCGGCGCGACGGCTCACGTTCCCGGCCGAGCCGACCACCAGGCCGGCTTGCCACATCCTGCGGGCGTGCGTGCAGACGTCTTCGCGTACATCCATGACCGCCGTCCAGTTTAGACTGCCGCGCCGTGCACCTTCTGCCGCTGTTCGACCTCTCGCTCGCCTCACGCGCGAACGAGCCGGCGCTGGAGTGGGAGGGGAAGACCTACACCTTCGGCGACGTCGAGGCGCGCAGCAACCGCGTGGCCAATGCCCTCCGCGCGCGCGGCTTCGCCAAGGGCGACCGCCTCTGCGTCCATCTCGCGAACCGCATCGAGCTCATTGACCTCTACCTCGCCTGCGTGAAGCTGGGGGTGATCTTCGTTCCCATCAACATCCTCTACCGCGACCGGGAGATCGCCCACATCACCGGCGACGCGGAGCCGCGCGAGGTGATCACCGCGGAGAATCTCATCGACGCGTCGTCGTTCCCGCCGACCCGTCCGGAGACGCAGCTCGACGGCGATACGCCCGCGGCGATCATCTATACCTCGGGGACCACGGGTGCGTCGAAGGGCGCCGTGCTCACGCACAACAACTTCGCCGCGAACGCGGTGAGCCTCACCGCCTGCTGGCAGATCTGCGACCGCGACCGCTTCCTCCTCGCCCTCCCGCTCTTCCACATCCACGCCCTCGGCAACGGACTGCACACCTGGCTGGTGAGCGGCTGCCGGATGCGCCTCCTGGAGCGCTTCGACCACCGCACCGCCGCCCAGGAGTTTCTCGACTTCCAGCCGACGCTCTTCTTCGGCGTGCCGACGGTGTACGTGCGTCTGCTCGAGACGCCTCCCGAGATCGCGCGTGCGATCGGCGCGCGCATGCGCCTCTTCGTCTCCGGCTCCGCGCCGCTGCCCGCGCACGTACTGGAGCGCTTCCGCGATCTGTTCGGCCACACCATCCTCGAGCGCTACGGCATGACCGAGACGTTCATGAACATCAGCAACCCGTACGCGGGCGAGCGCCGCCCGGGAACCGTGGGCTTCCCGCTGCCGGGTGTCTCCGTACGGATCGAGGATGGCGAGCTCCTGGTTCGCGGTCCGAACGTCTTCGCCGGCTACTGGCGTCGTCCCGATGCCACGGCCGCCGCGTTCACGCCCGACGGCTTCTTCCGCACCGGCGACCTGGCCACCGTCTCCGACGACGGCTACTACACGCTCCTCGGCCGCCGCAGCGATCTGATCCTCTCCGGCGGCTTCAATATCTATCCGCGAGAGATCGAGGAGCTGCTGCTGGAGCAGAAAGGCGTGGCCGAGGCGGCGGTGGTCGGGGTGGCGGACGAGGTGCGGGGCGAGGTGCCGGTGGCGTATCTCGTCGGCGAGTTCGATGCCGCGGAGCTCGAGCGCGTCTGCCGCGAAGAGCTGGCGTCGTTCAAGGTGCCGCGGCGCTTCGTGCGCGTCGAGGCCATCCCGCGCACGGCGCTAGGGAAGGTGCAGAAGCACCTTCTAGGACTGCGGTAGCGGAGCTACCGCTCTGCGATCCGGATACGAGAGCGGTGCCTGCCGGCACCGCACTCCTAAAACGATAACGACACCATCACCCCGCGCCGCGCCGGCACGAGCGACAGCCGCGCGCGCGCGCCGTTGTTCGTGATCACCACCGTCCGCCCGACCAGCGAGCCGATGGCCGCGCCGGCCACGACATCCGAGGCCCAGTGATCGTCGTGATAGACGCGGGAGAAGCCGACCCCGCCGGCGATGCCGTAGGCGAGCCACTTCACCCACGGGCGGTGCTCGTAGTGCGAGGCGATCACCGTCGCCACGGCGAACGCCTGCGTCGCATGATTGGAGGGAAACGACGCGTCGTCGCCGTCGCTGGGGCGATCGCGCGGCGCGAGCTGCTTGATGGCCGGAGTGATGCCCTTCGAGGCGATGACGCTGCTGACGATGGAGTCGAAGGCCACGGCGCCCGCGCGCTGGTCTCGTCCGAAGAGGCCGGCCAGGAGGAAGCCGGCGATCACCTTGTCCGAGGACGCGCCGCCGAAGGACTCGACCGCGCCGGTCAGGCGATCGAGGGCGCGGGAGTCGTTCTTCCGCACGATGTTCGCGATCTCGTCATCGAGCAGCACCGTCGCGCCGACGACCGCCGTCGCCGCGGCGACCTTCTTCCATTGCTTCGCGGGCGCCTGGGCCACGGCGACGACGTCGCGTCCGGCGAGTTTCGCGGAGGCGCAAGAGACTCCGAGAAGAGACACCAGTACGACGATCCGCCGCATGCACGGCAGTTTAGACGACGTGGTGTGAGCCGGCCTCACACGCCTCGCCCGCTCATGAGCACTGCGATCTCCCCCACGCCGGCCGTCGACGCGGTCAGGCGCAGCGTGGCGAAGTGCTCGCCCGCGGCGGTGGGACGGAAGCGCACCTGCATCGCGAACTGGTCTCCCGAGCGGATGGTCACGTCCTGCTGCGGCAGCGGCAGGCCGGCGTTGCTCAGGAGCTGATAGTGCGGAGAGACGTTGCCCACCGGATCGACGAGGCGGAAGGAGCTCCCGTTGATGGTCACCGAGGCGGCGCCGGTGTTGAAGAGGCCGAGCGGACGGCGATTCTCGGGGGAGCTGCCGCCGACCGGGGTGTTGCCGAAGTTGATCGACGGCGGGACGACCAGCAGACTGCCGGCCGCGCCGAGTCCGCTCAGACGGACCTCCACGCGCGGGCGGACGGGATCGTCGCTTTCGATGACCAGCGTGGCCTCGTTGCCGCCGGCGAGCATGGCCTGCGGAGTGAAGGTGACGTCGAGGAATCGCGAGGAGACCGCCGGCACGGTGAGCGGCGCCGCGGGAGCGGCGGTGAAGCGGCCTACGTTCGCGCCGGTGGCGCTCACCCGAATGGCGCTGACGGTGAGCGGCCCCTCTCCCTCGTTCGCCAGCTCGACGCGCAGCACGCGCGAGGAGCCGACGTTGACCACGCCGAAGACGAGGCGGTCGGCCGGGCGGACGACCAGGCGGCGCGGCGATTGGGCCAGTCCGGAGAGCGGCACCTCCACCAGCCCGTCGCCGTTGAAGCGTGCCTGCAGCGTGTTGTTGCGCGGTCCGACCGGAAGATCGGCCTCGAGCTCGACGGTCACGGTCTCCGCCTCTCCCGGGAACAGCACCCGCGGCCACATCGGAGGGGAGGCGATGCGGAATTCGCCGCCCGGTGAGGCCAGGGTCACGTCGTCGAGCGACACCGGAAGCGATCCGGCGTTCTGGAGGAGCAGGTTGCGGCGCACCGCCGGACCGTCCACCGCGGCGATGAGCGACAGCCGCGAGGGCGTGGCCAGGAAGATGGTCGTCCGCGGGTCGCCGTCCTCGCGTGTCCAGTAGGTGAGGATCTGGTCGCGGAGGAACACGGCCTCGAGCGCGGGCGGGTCGCCGTTCGGAAAGCGCGCGCGCACCCATTCCGCGTAGATCGGCTCGACCAGGCCGGCCAGCCCGCCGAACTGGGTGAGCCCGGAGACCTGCTCCTGGGCGAAGCCCTCGATGAGCGACTCGCCGAGGGCGCGGCCGACGCGCACCAGCCCGTAGACCAGCGCACCGAAAAGCGCAAAGGTCAGAAACTCGACGATCGCCAGGATCGACGACTCGGTGATGGTGGCCTCGATCTCGCCGATGTGGCTGAAGCCCTCGCGCGGAAACCAGCGCAATCGTCCCTCTTGGACGAAAGGCGCGAGGGTGAAGCCGAGCTCGGACGGGGTCTTGGTCCGCAGAATGACCTCGGCGATGTCCTCGCCCCAGACCAGGAGATGAGGAACATTGGCGGTGAAGCGCACCGAGCCCTGTTGCGCGCGCGCCGGATCGCGGGTCTCCTTGCGGAAGCGGATGCCCGCCGCGGCGATGATGTAGGCCTTGTCCGCCACGTCGTTGGGGATGGGCGGGAGAATCCCGCCGATGCGGCCCGCCAGGAACGTTCCGGCCAGATCCCAGTCGTCCTGGGACAGGTCGCAGACGCGGGCGCTGCTGTCATTGCGGCCGGTGACGGTGACGCGGGCCGGCAACCGCACCGTCAGGCGCGTGCCGTCGACGAAGATCTGGTAGACCTGCCGGATCGCGCCGGGGCGGACGCCGAACGGCGCGTGGTCGACAAGCTCCCAGAACGGGCGAAAGCGGTCCGGCGCGTTGACGCGGATGTTCTCGTTCGCCGAGAGCGGCCAGCCGGCCCGCTGGAAATGGGTCCGCAGGCGCACCGGCGTCGGCCGCCGCGAGGAAGGCCTGCCGCCGGGCGGGCGCGGCGGACGTCCCGGCCCGCGTCCCTGGTCGATGTCCGGGTCGCGCTCGTCGGGCAGGTCGTCCTCTTCCTCGACCGGAGGCGGCGGCGGGAGCTGTCCCCGGCTCCGCAGGTCGAGCTCTTCGCGCAGCCGGCCGTCCACGTCGTCGACCGAGAGGAGGTCGCCGAAGAGGGTCAGGTCGATGCGCGTGATGTCCTCGTCGGTGCGGTCGTTCTTGATGAAGACCTCGATGATGTCGGGGCGCGGAAAGACCTGCTCGAGATGGTCGGCGAGCTGGGGATGCGAGCGGTGGACGCGCAGATCGCGCAGCAGGCGCTCGGCCCGGCCGGGGAGCAGGGCCCAGTCGAACGTCGCGTGCATGATCAGCGACTCGAGCAGGGGATTGACGACGCGGTCGAGCTCGGCCGGATTGAGCACGGCGCCGAAGATCACGTTGCCCAGGATCTGCCGGACGTTCGCGCAGCTGAGCGGCAGGCGGGCGCCGAACGACGTCAGGTTCAGAAAGTCGATGGCGTGGCCCGGCGCGAGCGGCTCACGCGGCTGCCCGGGAGGCACGAGGTTGCCTTCGTCGAGGCGGAAGTAGTGGACGTCGTGGTCGTCCGTTCCGAACAGGTCCTTGTAGGCGACCGCCGGAACGCCCGCGTCGCGCAGGGCGACGCTCGGATAGAAGCCGGTGGTGCGGTCGACGTCCACCGTCCGGCCGGTGGCGGTGAGGGTGTCGAGGTCGATCTCGGCGAGATGGAGCGCGCCTTTGCCGTAGGCCATCCAGAGCGTCCCGCGCGGGTCGGGGACGATCGACGGCGCAAAGTGCACGAAACCCGCGCGGCTCTGCGCGCTCATGCCGCGGCCGAACGCCGCGTCGCGCGTGCCGTCGTCGGCGCCGGTCAGGTCGGCGAAGTCGGCTCCGTCGATGCGCTGCATCCTCCAGGTGCCGTTCTCGAGGACGCCGGCGAACCAGTGCACGCCGGCGTCGATGGGAATGCGCGTGGGAGGGACGAACGTGACCTCGGCGATCGGCGCGGCGAGGGCCGGCGCGTCGTAGCAGAACGCGAGCACCAGCCGCCCGCGTGCGTCGAACGCTACGCGCGGCCAGCTGCCGCGCCGGCGCTCGCGGTTCTGCGGGCCCTCGACCCAGGTCACCGGCTCCTCGACCCAGAGCTCTCCGGCCCTGCTGAGCCGGATCAGGTGGCAGTTCAGGGCGTCGTCGAAGCCGCTCGGATCGACGTGCGCGGCGACGATGTGCATCGCGCCAGAGGCGTCGAATTCGAAATCCGCCGAGACGTACGGGCGGTTTCGGCCGGCGCGGTCCACGATCCACGTGCCGTTGTCGCGGCGCGTGCAGACGAGGAGAGACGCAGCTTCCGCCGGCGGCCGGCCGTCGGCCGATCTTGGGACCGGCCTCATTTCCAGGGCCAGGATCGTCGGCGCTCCCGTCCGCGGATGGCGGCGCATGGCCACCGAGGTGCACCAGACGTTCTCCGCGACCAGCTCCGGCTCGGCGGAGCCGTTGCGGGAGACCCGGCGGAAGTAAAGCCGCCCGGCCGGGATCCGTTGGAGCGGCAGCGGATCGAGCTGCTGTCCGTAGAGCTGATCGAGATACCGCTGCAGTCCGTTCGCATTCGCGGCCTGGGTCCCCTCCCAGGTGGACGCGACCCAGGCCACGCCATACGAGTCGCCTTCCATTTGCAGCAGTGGCATCGTCGACGAGAGGGAGTGCACGCGCGGTCCCAGGAAATTGAAGGCGGTGTCGAGAAACCTCCGGGTGAACTCGTCGGTGGGCTGCGCCACGTCTGCGTTGAGCGCGCTGAGGAAGCGGATGCCCTCCGGCAGGGTCTCGTCGACCGGAATCGGATCCCGGAAGATCGCCAGGATGATGATTGCGCCGCGCGCCGCCTCGTTCTCGAAGTACGACTCGGGGACGACCGGAATCGTGCGCCAGGTCTCGCCGACCGCGTCGTACTCCTGGAGCACGCCGGTGTAGCGGACCAGGGATGTCTGCCAATCCGCCAGCGCGGGGAAGATGTCGGCGTTGGTGAGCCGCCCCCGCTGGATGATTCCGGTGGTGACCGCGGGCGTGCCGATGTCGAGAAAGCCGAGGGTGGGACCGGCGAAGCGGTGGACGGTGCTGACGCGTTTCGGGGGCGCGAAGCGGCGCAGGGTGATGTCGCAGGTGTGCGGCATCATCCCCGCCACCTCGGCGCGGATCTGCACGCGGGTCTCGAGGCGGTCGAGCAGCCGGACCTGCTCGAAGGAGAAGCGGTCGGCGCGGCTCCAACTGCTCGCGAACGGCGCGCCGGTGAGCGTGACCACCGCGCCGTTGGCCGCGAGCCGGCCGGCGACCGTGGTGTCGCCGTCCGGGACGTAGAAGAGCGTGTCCCCGACGAGATTGTGGAATGCCTCCGGGATCTCGACCGTGATGCCGCCGGTGCAGGCGAAGAATGAGGAGAAGCCCGGCGTGCGGACGGTGACGGTGCGGTTCACCGTGTCGATCCGGTAGGGACGCAGCTCGTGATAGGCGGTGCGCCGGTCGTCGAGGCGAAGGACCACGATCTGTTCGGGTGAGGCTCCCGCCGCCGTGAGCTCGGCGGCGTCGTACGGGACCGTCACTTCCACCGCCGCGCGCGGCTGCGTCGCGGCCTGGATCTCGATCACCGGGCCGACGCGGCGCTGTCGTGGAAAGAGATCGGGCAGGCCCTGTGGATCGCGGCGGCGTACGTCGACGACCGTGCCGGGAGGCAGCGCGCCGCGGCCGACCCGGATTCCCGCGCCGGCGGTGCGCTGGCCGAGAATGTCGCTCGGATCGAGGGCGATGGTCTGATCGGCGGAGCCGTCGATCTTCGCCTGCACCTCGGCCCCCACGAGGCGAGCGGTCGCTTTGACCGTAGGGCGCGGATTGAGGGCGCGGGCGTTGACGGCGGAGCTTACCAGCAGCTCGACCCGCGTGACCATGTCGCTTTGCGCGTCGATGCCTTCCTCGACCACCACCTCGAAGGGCTCCATCTTCAGGCGCGGGTCCTCCTTCCCCCGCGCGAAGAGCGCCAGCGAGTCGATGCGGAGCACGAGCCGCTCGTACTTGCCGGGAGGACAGGAGAGCGTCACCGTCGCCTCGGCCGGCCGGCGGAGATCGAGCTCGATCCTGCGGCCCTTCGCGGCAAGGGGCGTCTTCGTGCGGTCGGCCTCGAGCTGTGCGTCGCCGAGAACGACAGTGAGGCGCTCGTCATCGCCGGGATCGGCGACACGGAAGGAAACGACCAGGGCGGCGGCTGTCGACATGGGCCCTCCCTGTGGCAATAGTGCGCCGGGAAGGCAAAACGTTTCAGTGGAGCGTTACGCCGCCTCTTCGTTCCGGTGATCGCTGGTGATGCGGCCGTCGCGGATCTCCACGATGCGCGAGGCGCGCTTGGCCAGGGCCGGATCGTGGGTGATGATCACCAGGGTCCGGCCGCTCTTCCAGAGGTCGGTGAAGATCGACATGATGTCCGTGCCGGAGCTGGTGTCGAGGTTTCCGGTGGGCTCGTCGGCGAGGACGATGTCGGGGTCCATGGCCAGTGACCGGGCGATGGCCACGCGCTGCATCTGGCCGCCGGAGAGCTCGGTGGGCTTGTGGTCGAGGCGGTCGCCCAGGCCGACGCGGGTGAGGAGCTCGGCGGCGCGGACGCGGCGCTCCTTGGGCGGGACGCCGCCGAAGAGCATGGGCAGCTCGACGTTCTCCTGGGCGCTGATGTGCGGCAGGAGGTTGAAGTTCTGGAAGACGAATCCGACGCGGCGGTTGCGGATCTCGGCGAGCTGGTCGCGGCTCACGCCGCCGACGTTCTCGCCGCCCAGCTCGTAGACGCCGTCGGTCGGCGTGTCCAGGCAGCCGATGAGGTTCATGAGCGTGGACTTGCCGGAGCCGGACGGTCCGACGATGGCCACCATCTCGCCGGCCCTGACCTCGAGGTCGATGCCCTTGAGCGCTTCGACTTTCACTTTGCCGGTGTCGTACACCTTGCGGATGTTCTCCATCCGGATGATCGAGCCGTTCTGGTTCATTCGTACCTCAGTGTCGCTGCGGGATCGATGCGCGCCGCACGGCGCGCGGGGAAGTAGCCGGCGAGTAATCCGATCAGGCCGAGGATGGCCGAGGTGGCCATGCCGATCTGCGGCGAGAGCGTCGGCCGCCCGAGAAACGACATGACCTCGTTGCTCTCGATCGGCAGGAACGTCGCCGCGGCGGCGATGAGCGTGGCGATCATGATCCCCAGCGCCCCGCCGATGAACGTGTAGACCAGCGCCTCCAGCACGAACGGCCAGATGATCCAGCGCCCCTTCGCGCCGAGGGCCATCTTCACGCCGATCTCGCGGGTGCGCTCCTTGATGACGGCGAACATGATGTTGGCCACACCCACGCCGCCGATGAGCAGCGTCAGCGCGCCCACGATGCCGAGGAAGAGCTGGATGCCGATGGCGATGTTGCGGGTCACCTGCGAGGACTTGACCGTATTCCAGGTCCCGAACGCGCGCTCGTCGGTGGGGTCGTAGCCGAACTTCGGCCCCATCAGCTCGTTGAAGCGCTTGAGCGCCCCTTCCATCTCCTCGGGGGTGTGGGTCTCGATGAGCATGTTGTTCAGCCGCTCCCGGCCGAACTGGGCCCGGAAGGTGGAGATGGGGATGCAGGCATGCTGGGCGTCGGGACCCTGATACGCCCCCATCTGGATCTTGTGCTGCATCACGCCGATGACCACGTACGGCGAGTTGTTGATGAGGATGGTCTTGCCGACGGGGTTCTCCGGGCCGAAGAGGTCCTTGGCGAACTCGTCGCCGAGAAAGGCCACGCGGCGGCGCTGCTTGTCGTCCTCGGGGCTGAGCCAGCGCCCGCCGGCGACCGGATAGTGCTTGCGCGCCTCGCCGTACTCGTAGTTCACGCCGTTCACGCGCCCGTTGATGGTCTTGCGGCCGTAGGTGATGGCGGTGCGCCAGGACACGACCTCGCCGATGACCGACTTCAGCTCGGGCATGCGCGCGCGGACGAACTGGAGGTCGTCGATGCGCGGGCGGATCGGCCGCCCCGGCGGCAGTCCCTTCCACCCCTTCGTGGTCTCGCCCGGCCAGAGCACGGAGATGTTCTCGCCCATGGCCCGGCGATTCTTGTCGAGCTGGCGCTTGAGCCCCTCGCCGAACGCGAGCAGGAGCAGGATGGCCACCGTGCCCCAGGCGATGGAGGCGATGGTGAGGAACGCGCGCTTCTTCTGCAGCTGGGAAGCGGTGGCGAACTGGCTGAAGATGACGTGGAGATCGCGTTTCATAGTTTCATCGCCACGACCGGGTCCAGCCGCGACGCCTCACGCGCCGGGAAGTACCCCGCCACGAGTCCGACGATTCCGAGGGCGATGGCCGTCAGCCCTGCGACGAGCGGGGAGACGACCGGACGTCCGACGTACTCGACGAGACTCTCCGGGAACACGGCGCAGATGCCGATGGAGATCAGGAAGCCGATCGCGCCGCCGGCGGCCGTGACCAAGAGGGTCTCCAGGAGGAACTGGGTCATGATCCAGCGGCTCTTCGCGCCGAGGGCCATCTTGATGCCGATCTCGCGGGTGCGCTCCTCGATGATCACGTTCATGATGTTCGACACGCCGATGCCGCCGACGATCAGGGTCAGCACGCCGATCAGGCCGAGAAAGGCGTTGAAGGCGAGCATGAACACGTCGAAGAACTGGAACTGCTCGGTCGTGTCCCAGATCGAGAGCGCCTCTTTGTCGTCCTTGTTGAAGCGCAGGCGGTTGCCGAACTCCGTGCGCACGCGCTCGATGAGCGCCTTCGTGTCGTCGGGCCGCGCGGCCTGCATGACCATGTTGTCGACGTATTTGTCGCCCGTCAGGGCCCGGAACGTGGAGGCGGGGACGAAGGCCTTCTCGTTGTCCCGGCCGCTGTAGCTCGAGTCCTGCTCCTTCGCCTTGAGCACGCCGATGACCTGGAACGGCGACTGGTTGAGGAGGACGACCTTCCCGATCGCGTCGGCCTCGCCGAAGATGTTCTCCTTCAGCCTGTTGCCGATGAACATGACCCGGCGCTGCTCGCCGACGTCGATGGGGTTGACGAAGCGCCCGCCGGAGTCGGGAATGAGGTTGCGCATCTCGCCGAACTCCGCGGCCACGCCGGAGATGTCCACCGAGAGCGTCTTGGTCCCGTAGTCGAGGCGCATGGAGGTCATGTACTCGCCGGAGATGCGCTTGAGGCCGGTGACCTGCGAGCGCACGGCCTCGATGTCGTCCTCGCTGATCCGCAGCCGCCGGCCCTTGCCGAGGCCTTCGTAGGGCATGGAGGTGAGCCCCGGCCAGACGATCACGATCCGGTCGCCCAGGCCGGCCGTGTTCTTGATCAGCTGCTTGTGCAGCCCCGTCCCGAACGCGAGCATCAGCGAGATCGCCACCGTCCCCCAGACGATCCCGAAGACCGTGAGGAAGGTGCGGAGCTTCTCCGTGCGCACGTCGCGGATGAGCTGGCGGAGGACGTCTTTGAAGGTAACCATGTTCTGAACGATGAACGATGAACGATGAACGATGAACACGGAACGAGGCTGCCGTTCCGTGTTCTGTGTTCCGTGTTCTACGTTAAGAGATCTCCTTCGGCGGCCGCTCGACGACCTTCTGCCCCTTCTTCACCCCCGACACGATCTCGATGTTCAGGCCGTCCGAGATGCCCGTCTTGATCTCCACCTTCTTCGGCTCGGCCTTCGGGTCGCCGGCCGGGACTTCGACGAAGGTCTTCTTGCCGCCGTCTTCGAAGGTCACCAGGCGCTCGGGGAGCACGAGGACGTCCTTCTTCTCCCGGATGATGACGTCGGCGTTGGCGGAGTAGCCGGCGCGGAGGGTGATCTTCTGGCCGGGCTCGAGCTCGATCTCGACGTCGAAGAGGGTCGCGCCCTCCTTCTGCTGGGCCTGGGGGGCGATGCGGGCGACCTTGCCGGTCACTACGTCCGTGGGCAGGGCGCCGACCTTGATGCGGGCGATCATGCCGACCGCCAGCTTGCCGACGTCGATCTCGTCGACGGTGCCCTTGAAGATCAGGTCGGACATGTCGGCCACGGTGGCCATCTCGGTGCCCGGCTGGTAGGAGGTGAGGGGGACGATGGGGTCGCCCTCGTTGACGGCGCGGCTGAGGATCGTGCCGGCCGCCGGGGCGCGGATGATCGACTCCTGGCCGCTGGCGGAAAGACGCCCGCGGCGGGTGAGCTCGCGGTCCTGCTGGGCCTTGGTCAGGGCGACCCGGGCCAGCTCGTATGCTTCCTTCTTCTGGTCGACTTCCGACTTCGGCAGCACCCCGCCGCGCGAGAGCTCGGTGGCGCGCTGGTAGTCGCTCTCCGCCCGCCGGAACGACGCCCCGGCCGACTCGACCCGGCGATCGACTTCCGTGACCTCGAGCGGGGTCGGGTCGGGGGCGATCTCGAACAGCGGATCGCCGGCCTTGACCGTGTCGCCGACCTGAACCATGGCCCGGCGGACGATCCCGGAGATCTTCGACTTCACCTGGAACTTCTGCCGCGGCTGGATCTGCCCCACGGCCACGGCTTTCTCGACGATGGTGCCCTGCGTGACCTCGACTTCCTTCAGCCCGCCCTCTTTCTTCTGGCCGTTGCGGACGAGGGCGTACACGCCGACCGTGCCGAGGGCGAGGACGACGAGGATCAGCAGAATCTTTCCCAGTCTGGACATGTGCGTAGCTTCTCCCGGTGCCGAATACGCTAGTGACGACGAAAAGTTTCGGAGGGTTAGGGGGCGGTGGCCAGTTGCCAGTAAGCCAGTAGCCAGTGAGGGTTACTGGCAACCGGCTACTGGGAACGGGCAACGGCCGACTCCTTGTTCCCGGGCGACCGCTGTTCCGCGCTTTCCTCCGAGTCCTCTCGCGTACAATCGATCCTCATGCGAGTAGCTTCTGGTCGTGTGATCGACCGACGGTCGAGTTGATTGAAGCGGATCTGCCTGAAGGTGCTGCTGTTGTGGTCCTGCTTGCGGAGGGCGACGAGACTTTCGAGGCCGACGAGGAGACCGAACGAATACTCCTCGAGTCGATCGCTCAATGCGAACGCGGTGAGACTGTTCCGCTGGAGACGGTGCTCGGAGAGCTGCGGCGACGAGAGTGACCGAGCCACTGCGCATCGAGGTCAGCGCTCTCGCTGATCGTCAGATCCGGGAGGCCGATCGTTGGTGGCGAAAACATCGCGACAAAGCTCCGAATGCCATTCGCGAGGAGCTTGAGCGTATCGGCTCATTGATCGCGTCTCGCCCTCACGTGGGTGCCCGTGCGACCAATGTCAGCCTGCCCGGCGTTCGTCGCGTTCACATCGAACGTATCCACTACGATCTTTGCTACGGTCTTACTCCATCTCCGGCTCCGGCTCCGGCTCCGCGGGCGGCTTCGGGCGGCGGCGGGCGAGCTTGCGGATCCGGCTCATGGCCTCCACGTGGGGGAGCAGGTCGGCGTGCTCCTTCTCCCGCACGAGCTGGCGGCTGATGTGATACACCTGCTGCGCCGCGCGGAACAGGCGATGGCGGCGGACGAGATTCGCGCCGACGACGCCGCGAAGCAGCGAGCGGAGCTCGCTCTCCACCGTCGTCCAGCGCGCGAGCTCATCCTCGGCCTGATGCACTTCTTCCGACGAGTTGCCGATGACGCCCTGCACGGTGGCCGAGGTGCCGATCGCGCTCACGGCCTCGCGGGTGAAGTCGACGTTGCCGCTCACCAGGCGGCGGATTCGCTTCACCTCTTCCCGCGTCATCTGCACGAACTCGGGGATCTGCGGCTGCAGTGTCCGTAAATGCTCGAGCATCTGCTCGGCCGTGAGCCCGGCGGCGCGCTTGTTCGAAGGGAAGATGGGCATGTGCTCTCCTTTTTGCCGAAGAATGTAGCATCGGCTCCATGCGAGTACCAAGAGCGGACTTCAAGCCCGCTTGCGCGGATATAAAGCCCGAACATGCTGGCTCGTGGCCCGACAATTCGGACTTTAGCTCCTTACAAACAGACTAAGAGCCTGACCTTTCGGTCTGCAATGCCCGATCACGCGGTCTCGAGGCCCGAGAATGCGGACATGAGATTTGGCTATGCTGAACTTGGTATCCGGCGATACAGGCTCTTGGCCCGACGGCGCGGGCTCGAGGTCCGCGCGCGTGACTCGCCCTCATCGATCCTGGCCATCGATGACGGCAATCGCGCTTCTCGTGAAGTCGACGCTCTTCTGATACCGATCGGGGTTGGTCCTGGCGGAGTCTTCATAGATGGCCAGAGCCTCAGCCCGCGCGGGGGATCGCGGAAGTGGGCCGAGCGTTTGGAGTGCGGCAGCTACGCTGCCGCTTTGAAAGCGGCGGCGACGATGCCGCCGCACTCCAAACCGGTCAGGAAGCCACCCGCGCCAGCAGCTCCGACCGCTCGAAGGGCTTGCGCAGCAGCGGCTGGCCGTCCATCCCTTCCGGCGCCTCGGCGGTCTCGGAGATCACGATCAGGCGCTCCATGAGCGCCGGATCGGCGGAGAGTTTCTGCCGCAGCGCGGCCAGGGGGAGGGGGGAGTCGAAGTCGACGAGGATGTACGTGTAGTCGGACTGGCGGAGCTTGAGCAGAGCGTCGGCGCCCGTGGCGACGGCGTCGCAGCGGCAGTCGGCGCCTTCGAGGGTGGACGCGATGGCCGAGCGGAGATCCGCGTCGGACTCGACGAGGAGAACTTGGGTAACCATAGGACGTTGCAGGTGAGAAGCGCCGAGGGACGCCGAGTCATTCCGCCACGGGGTAGCGGGCCATCAGAGTCTCAAGATCGCGGGCGTCGGCGGGCTTGGTGATGTGGTCGTTGAAACCGGCCTCGAGCGCTCGGCGCTTGTCCTCGGGCTGCCCGAAGCCGCTGAGGGCGATGAGCACGACCGCGTCGCCGAGTTGGGAGCGGACCTGCGAGGCGACCTGGTAGCCGTCCAGCCGCGGCAGGCCGATGTCGATGAGGGCCATGTGCGGCTTCGACGCGACGATGGCGGACACGCCGCTCACGCCGTCCGCTACCGCCTCGACGACGCTGTGGCCGAGGCGGCGGAGCTTGAGGCGCAGCAGCTCGCGGACATCGGCGTTGTCCTCGACGATGACGATGCGCCGCGGCGGCTGCACGACCTCCTCGCACGGCGCCTCGGGCTCCGCGGCCGCGGCGTGTCCATTTGCCGCCGGCAGACGTACGATGAACTCGCTGCCCTTGCCGAGGCCGTCGCTCTTGACCGACACCGATCCGCCGTGCAGCTCGGCGAGATTGCGCACCAGCGCCAAGCCGATGCCCATCCCGCCCTGGGAGCGGCCGATGGCGTTCTCGGCCTGGGCGAAGAGCTCGAAGATGGTGCCGATGCGGTCCGCGGCGATGCCGACGCCGTCGTCCTGCACCCGGATCACGCCCTGGTCCTGGTCGCGCTCGAGCGAGACGAGGACGTGCCCGCCCTCGGGGGTGTACTTGATCGCGTTCGAGAGCACGTTGGTGATGATCTGATCGGCGCGTACGGGGTCGACTTCGACGAGGAGCGGCTCCTGCGGCATGCGCAGCTCCACCGACACGGCGTGCGCGTGCGCCGACTCGTCGAGCGTCTGCACCGTCTGCTCGGCGATCTGCCTGAGGTCGACCCGCTGGGACTGGATCACGATCTTGCCCGACACCACCCGCGAGAGATCGAGCAGGTCGTTGACGATGCGGGTGAGGTGCTTGGACTGCCGCTCGATCATCCTGGCGTGCTGGGACTCGATGCGTCCGTCCCCGTCGGTCATCTGCGAGGCCAGGAGGATCGCCCCCAGGGGGTTGCGCAGCTCGTGGCCGAGGATGGCCAGGAAGCGGTCGCGCTCGTGCACCCGGTCCTCGAGCTTGTCCATCAGGTCGCGCACTTCGTACTGGCGCATGCGCGCGCTGAGCGCGGACTGGGCGGCGCTGATGAGGCTCTGGATGCGCACCGGCCGGTCGACGAGGGTGACGTTCGTCCGCCGCCCGAGCTCGCGGAAGGAGCGGCTTCGCTGCTCGAGCGTCGGCAGGCCGGTGAGGATGATCACCGGCACCTCCGACCAGGGCGGCTGCCTCTCCAGAGCGCGGGCGAGGCGGGCTGCGTCGTGTGGCGGCAGGGCCTCCTCGGTGAAGATCAGCGCTCCCGCGCCTTTCTCCAGCTCGGCGCAGACCTCCTCCACCGTCGTGCAGACGAGGCACTGCAGTCCGGCCTTTTCCAGGTTCGCACACATCAGCTCCGCGTCGCGCCCGACGGGCGCGAGGATCAGCACGCGCTGGGCAAAGGCGAAGTCCGTGGTCACGTGTCGCGGATCTCCTTGACGATCTTGTCGTACGTCGGGATCCCGGTGAGCACGCCGCGGAACTCCTCGAGCGGCGCGCCGATCTCGATCCCGCTGGCCTGCAGGATGAAGTCGCGGATCGAGGTGTCGTGGCCGCCGCTGCGCTTCTTGACGATGGAGAGGGCCTTGCGGATCTTGCCGTGAGACTCGAAGTAGCGCAGCAGGAGCACGCAGTCGGCCAGATAGCTGACGTCGACGGCGGTGTGCATGGCCGTGCCCACCAGACCGTGCTGGGCGAAGACCAGGACGGTGGCCACGCCGTTCTGACCGAGGTAGCTGAGCAGCTCGTGCAGGTGGAGGAGGAGGAACTGCTCCTCCGGCACGGCGTTGAGGTATCCGTTCAGACTGTCGATGACCAGCACGCGCGCCCCGTGCTGCGAGACCGACTGCCGCACCAGATGCGCGAACTCGCCCGGTTGCAGCTGCGCCGGATCCACCTGTCGGATGTCGATCGTGCCGTTGTCCACCCATTCGTGCAACGGCATCCCCAGGGACTGCGAGCGGTGGAAGAGGCTGGACAGGCTCTCCTCGAAAATGAACATCGTGGCCTTCTCGCCGCGCATGGCCGCCGCAACGGCGAACTGCGTTCCGAGCGCCGACTTGCCGGAGCCCGCCGGACCCATGAGCAGCGTGCTCGTGCCGCGGTCGATGCCGCCGCCGAGCATCCCGTCGAGCGTGGACAGGCCGCTCGAGACCCGCTCGAGCGGAACCAGGCGGCGATGCTCGGCCGCGACCAGCCGCGGATAGACGACGATGCCGCCGGTGAGGATGCTGAAGTCGTGATAGCCGTCGCGGAAATTCAGCCCGCGCATCTTCACCAGCTGCAGCCGCCGCCGCGCCGCGCCGTACAGCGGCGTGAAGCGCTCCAGCTCCACTACGCCATGGGGCACGCTCTGCAGCTGCATGTCCGACACCTCGGACGTGCGGTCGTCGAGGAAGAGCACGGTGACCTTCCTCCCGGCGAAGAACTGCTTGAGGGCCAGGATCTGCTTGCGGTAGCGCAACGTGGATTGCGCGAGCAGGCGGATCTCGGACAGGGAGTCGAGGACGACCCGGTCCGGCTTGATCCGATCGACCTCGGTCAGGAACGCCTTGATCGTCTGCCCCAGCTCGACCTCGGCCGGATAGAAGACCGTGGTCTCCTCCTCCTCGAGGCTGTCCTCGCCGATCAGCTGCTCGTAGACGTGGACGCCGCTGAGATCCCAGCCGTGGGAGCGCCCCACGGCCTCGAGCTCGTCCTTCGTCTCCGAGAGCGTGATGTAAAGGGCGGTCTCGCCTTCCTTGACGCCCTGGAGCAGGAACTGGAGCCCGAGAGTGGTCTTCCCGACCCCGGGATCGCCCTGTAAGAGGTAGACATGATTCCGGGGGAAGCCCCCCAGCAGAATGTGATCGAGCCCATCGATTCCGGTGGACGCAACTGCTTCTTTTGGCACGGGTTACTCCGCAACAACCTCATGGGTAGTTACTAGAGTAAGATCAAAAAAAATGCCAATTCGATGACAGGCAGGATTGCCTGTCGTCCACTCAGATGGGCGGCCCGGGCGGCACGGCCGGCATCATCGACGGCTTCCACGGCTCCGCCGGCCGGGCCAGGAAGCGCGCGATGTCGTCCTTCGTGGCCTGCCGGTGCGCGCTCTCGACGGAGTCGCGTGACGCGCCGAGGGCGGCGGTCAACCTCCGCAGGGCGGCCAGCGCCTCGGACTGCGCTTCCGGCGCGGTCTCGCGATTGGCCGCGAGCTCGACGAGGCGGGTGACGACGAGCGTGCGCGTGGCGCGGGAAATCGGGCCTTCCCTGGCGACGATGCCGATCAGCGCGTCGAGCACGTCCCGGAAAGTGAGTCCGTCCTGCTGCGTGAGGCGCGCGGCGCGCGCGGGGTCGAGCAGCGCGGCGATGGTGATGTCCGCAGACGTCATCGCGGCGGCGATCGGATCGAAGGACGGATCGGTGCGGCGCGGGAAGAGCTCCGTGTTCGCCGTGCCGGTGCCGTACGCGGGCGGCGGGATGAGGTCGACGATGCGCTTCGGAATGGTCAGGAACTCCGGCTGCAGCGTCAGGAGCACGGCGGCGAGGGCCTCGCGCTGCCGCTGCTCCGGAACGACGCGCGGCGGCGTGCGGTCATAGGTGAACGACACGCCGCCGATCGACTTCGCCGCCGCCTCCAGCTGATAGCGATGGTGGAGGTAGAGCGGGAGGAGCCTCTCTTCGAGCGCGGCCAGCGGCTGGCCGGCGTCGAGGTTGCGCTGGCCGAACTGCCCCAAGGCGATGCGCCGCACCTCGATCTCGTGGCGGAGCATGGCCACGGGATCGCCGCCGTTGTCCCACACCGATCCCAGCGGATGCGCGCCGCTGACGGGACGCGAGTGCGGATCGGAGACGAAGAGCGGGGTGGCGCGGGCGAGGGCGTCGAGCTCGGCGTCGCTGCTGACCGGCTGATAGGCGTACTTGATCGCCGCGATGTCGTATGGCCCGACGCCCGTCGAATACGCCTCGGACAGATCGAGCTTCCCGTCCGTGATCTTCACGTACGGCGCGGGATAGTCCATCACCGAGGCGCGGCCGTACGTCGAGGCGGCCATGTTGTGATCGAGGCCGAGCGTGTGGCCGACCTCGTGCGCGGAGAGCTGGCGGATGCGCGCCAGGGCCATCAGCGACGGCGAGGTCTTCGGATCGAGCTCGTCGTACTCGGCCATGAGACCGCGGGCGAGGAGCACGTCCTGGCGGATGCGCAGCGAGCCGAGGAGGACGACGCCCTTGATGATCTCGCCCGTGCGCGGATCGATCACGCCCGAGCCGTAGGACCAGCCGCGCGTGGAGCGGTGCACCCAGTTGATCACGTTGTAGCGGATGTCCAGCGGGTCCGCGTCGGGCGGGAGCACTTTCACCTGGAACCCGTTCGGAAAGCCCGCCGCTTCGAACGCTTCGTTCCACCACGACGCCCCTTCGACGAGGGCGGTGCGAATCGGCTCGGGCACGCCGTTGTCGACGTAGTAGACGAGCGGTTTGCCCTTCTCCATGCGATGGCGTGCGATCCAGCTCTTCGAGATCGGGCCGGTGAAGGGGGAGGCGTAGTCGTAGAAGTCGATGCCGAACACGCCGACGCGCGGATCCATGCGCCGCGGCTGGTACCCGGGGTCCGGCGCGGCCACGAAAGAGTGGTGCTGGCGCAGCGTGATCACGTCCGGATTCGGCGTCACGCCGCGGACGAGGTTGCCCGGCCGGTCGGTCGTCGTGAAGGTGAGCGTGGCCTCGACCTCCGTATTCTTCGGAAAGGCCTTCGTGCGCGGCAGGTAGATCGCGCTGCGGTTCTTGTCCAGCGAGTACGAGCCCTGCTGCGCTTCGCGCAGCCGGCGCGTCACGCCATGCGCGTCGGAGAGGAAAAAGTCCGTCGCGTCGACGATGACCGCATTGCCTTCCGTCGACTCGACCTTGAACCCGGCGACGATCGACTGGGCGAACGACTCCTCGACCGCCAGCCGCTCCGCCGGATCATTGCTCAGCGCACGGTAGTTGTAGTTCGGCTCGATCATCAGCACCCGCGGCCCGACGCGCTCGAAGCGCACCATGTGCGTCGCCCCGAGCTGATGCCGGTCGAGACCGACCGGATTCGAGCCCAAACCCGAGGCCAGCGAGACCTGCCAGATCATCTCCTCGCCGAAGCGGGAGATCTCCATCAGCAGCTTCCCGTTCTCCGCGTCCCAGCGCAGGGGGATGAAGCCGTCGAGCCGCGTGGGCACCGGCCGTGTGGTGCTGGCCTCCGGCCGGCCCTCGGGTTTGGGCGGGGGCGGCGCCGTCGTGGATGCACAGGCCGTGAGGAAGAGGACGATGAGGATCGCGCGTCGCATAGACGCGCGATCCTATCGCGCCATCGCCCTGGCGCGTTTGAATCCGCGAGATAATGAGCGCGTGATCACTCGCGGAGTCAAAGAGCTCCTCGCCCGCGACTGGGAGGCAGTGCGCCAGGCAAAGGACGAGTATTGGGCGGAGCGCATCGAGCGTCTCGGTCCGATCGAGGGATTCCGGATCGCCGACGAGCTGCGCCGCCAGGTGCTGATGCTCGATCCCTCGTGGCCGCATCCCGCGGATCGGAAAGCGGATCTCGCGGCGCACATCCGACTGTCGGAAGCGTTCCGCCGTGCCGATGCAACCGGCAGCCGTTGAGCTCCTGGAGGCGGCCGTCGTTGCAGTAGCCGCAGGGACATTCCTGCGGTGCCTTTTTGTCATCTGACATTTTCCGGCGATCGGCCGGTCCTACGGCGCTATGAACGGGTGAAGGTACCCAGTGGCACGATCGGTGGAGCACTCCGGCAGAAGAGGTGGGAGCGGCAGCTGGAGCAACGAGAAGTCGCGAAGATCCTCGGCGTATCAAAGGCAACCTATCGTAATTGGGAAACCAACCGACGGATGCCGTCGCGGCAGCACACGCCAGCGGTGCAGAATTGGTTGGACCCATAACCCGAAGGTCGCAGGTTCACATCGCCCGCCACCGCCGTCTCCGCTTCACGTTTTCGCTGGTCTCCGGCGCCGCAGTTCTCCCGGGCCGTCAATGATCGGGATCCGATGGCTTCGTCGCCGCATTCGCCGGAGGAGCGGGCTGATCCAGAAAGAGGTTTACAGCAAGGCGGCAATCCTCAACGCGGCACCCGACATTCGCTCCCGAGAGATCGGTCGGGCAATAGTCAATCAGCAGCGGATGATTCGGGTTCGTCAATGCGGCGATTCCGAACTGGAGCAAACGTACGGCAGCATCGGGTGTGGCGGTTGGTACGGCGAAGAACCGTATCGATCCGGCGGCGGCGGTGGTGCATCGGATGTGAACGCGTGATCCCTCGAAGGAGGCGATTCGGTCCGGCTGACATGTGTGACGCACCAGCGCACACTGGGCGCGCACATTGACAGCAACGAGCACGAGGATGAGCGGGAGCGCGCGGAACAGAATTCTCTTGATCACAGTGACCTCCTTTTGTTGAGCCTCAGCCAAACTGCACGAACTTTCCGACGGACGGCGTGCCCCCGGCGTCGAGGATGAAGATGAGGTACCAGCCGGGCGGCGCGACGTTGCCATTCGGAGGAGCGGTGACGGAAAGGCCGCCGGGGATGCGCACGAACGTCGTTCCGATCAGACGCTGCTCCATGTCGAAGGCGTGGGTCACCGCCCCGGGGCGCATCACAACGACAGATTGGATGGCGTCTGGAAAGGGGGTGTTCACGGTAAATGTCGAGCCGTATGCGACCGGTGCGGCGGGCACATTCGAGATGACCGGCCGCGCCGTAACGCGCTGGCCACATTCAGTGAAGAGGTACGGGGGCGAATAGATCTCCATGAGTCCCTGGTAGTCGCCGTGGTGGGGGTTGCTGCCGAGGGCAAGGACGGTAGCATCGGGCAGGAGGATTGCGTTCGAGTGATAGAGGCGGGCATGGTTCATGACCGCGGCCGGAGCGAACGTTCCGGTCGCCGGATCGTAGATCTCGCTGGTCAGGACCGCGGCGGCGGCGTCTTCGAGACGGGATGAGCCCCCGGAGACGAGCACCTTGCCGTTGGGAAGCAGCGTTGCATTGAGATCCATGCGCGGCGCGGCCATGGGGTTCCGCGTAACCCACTGGGGGTTCGGCGCCGAGAGGTCGATCGTTTCCGCAGTGTTCGTGACGTCCGCCCCGCCCGGTGCACCCGAATCTCCGCCGAGAATGAGGACGACCGGCTTGTAGCCGCTGGCCGGCATCAACGGAAGAAGCACGGACGATCCATAGATACGATTTTTGCCGAGCTGCGTGTCGGCCACGAACGTCCAGCTCTTCGCCGCCGGATCCCAGATCTGCGTGTTGGCGTTAAATCCGGACTCGAACACCTTGCCGTTCGGCAGGAGGTGTTGGCGTGGATAGAACTGCAGCGATGGATACGCCCCTGGGATCTCGCCGCCCCACGTGTTCTTCTTCGGGTCATAGATCTCGACGGTCGGATTCATCACTCCGTCTTTGTCGATGCCAGAAGCGGCCATCACCGTGCCGTCCGGCATCACCGTAACGGTGGGATACCAACGGCCGTTGGCCATCGAGGCGGCGGGGGTGAAGGTCTCGGTCTGTGGATCGAAGAGTGCCGTGCTGGAGAGTCCACTGAAGCCCCGCTCGTAGCTCTTCGTGCCGCCGACGACGAACGCCCGTCCGTCCGGCAGCATGACCATGCCGTTGCAGAACATGTCCGTGCCGATGGTCTGCGTCCTGACGAAGCCGGCGGGAGGATCCCAGACCCCCGCCGTGAACACCTTCTCGGTCGGATAGTTGCCGGAGCCGGCAATGATCAGGACCTTCCCGGTGCGCAGGAGCGCGATGTGAACAGGATTCATCGGCGATCCGAACGGGAGCTGGTTCCAGATCCCGGTGGTGTGGACATCCGCCGGAAGCGCTTTGACCTTTACCGGTGCGGTGTGCTCATGTGGGCGAGCAAGAAACTCCTGCTGAGCGAGTGCGGTCTCTGCGGCTAGAAGCGCAACGATCGCCACTTTCGGGAAGAGCATCATTGTCACACCCCCCCAAGGGAGGAGTGACGGCAACATGGATTTCCCTACCACCTCTCTCTTCAACCATAGAATGACGTGTTCGCGTTCTCCACCGCGTGGCAACCGTCTGCCCACCGCCGCAGCGCCAGCGTCTCCTCGGAATCATCAACGATGCGCATCCCTCTTCTCCTCACCGAAAATACGCCCGATCCAGCGCCCGGTACTGCACCGCCTCCGCGACATGTGCGGACTCGATCCCCTCGCACCCCGCGAGATCCGCGATCGTCCGCGCGACCTTCAGAATCCGATCGTGCGCGCGGGCTGAGAGGCCGAGGCGGTCGATCGCTGCGACCAACAGCCGGCGCGAGGGCGGGTCGAGCTCGCAGTACTTGCGCATCTGCCGCGGGGTCATATCCGCGTTGCAGCGGCGGAAGCGCTCGCGCTGGATCTGCCGCGCGCGCTCGATGCGCTGGCGGATCGCGGACGACGGCTCGCCCGGCTCCACGGACACGATCTCCTCGCTCGTGAGCGCGGCCACCTCCACCTGCAGGTCGATGCGGTCGAGGAGCGGGCCGGAGATCTTGGCCAGGTAGCGCGCGATCTGGTGCGGGGTGCAGAGGCACTCGCGGCGGCTGTCGTTGAAATAGCCGCAGGGACATTCCTGCGGTGCCTTTGTGGCGTCGCCTCGCGACTCGAGCTCCTATCGCGCTCCGTACATCGCCACGACCAGCGGCCCCCGGTATCCCCGCTGGGGTGACTGATTCGCCACCGCGATGCCGACCTCGTTGAACGAGCGACCGAGGATGTTCTCGCGGTGGCCGGGGGAGCGCATCCAGCCGCCGACGATGCGCTGGGCGCTCGGGTAGCCGAGGGCGAGGTTCTCGCCGATGATGCGATAGCGGTAGCCGCGCTGGCGCACCCAGGTGAAGGGCTGCATGCCGTCGGGCGCGACGTGGGCGAAGTAGCGCTTGGCGAGCATGTCGTCCACGCGATCCTCGGCCGCGAGGGAGAGGCGCGTGTTCAGGCGCAGCGGACCCAGGCCGTAGGCGGCGCGCTCGCGGTTCATGGCCGCGACGATCTCTTCCGCAGATTGGGAAGGGGCTGTCCTGCGCGGGCTGCGGTTTTCCTGATACGCGGACAGCGGCGCGGCGAGGGCCAGCGCCACGGCAAATGCCGTAAGTCGTTGAGAGAGTTTGGTCATCTGGGGCTCCGTGGATTTTGGACTGCCCCACCTATCGCAAAATGCAGACCGCAAATGTGCCTGCTGACCATTGCCCATGGCGCGTCCGAGCGCTTTCCGCTGGTCATCGCCGCGAATCGCGACGAGGACCACCAGCGCCCCACGAACGCGGCGCATGTCTGGCCGGACGCACCGCATGTCGTCGGCGGCACGGACGCCGTCGCCGGCGGCTCATGGCTGGCGATCACCGCGGACGCGCGCTTCGCGGCGGTCACGAATCTGCGCGGCGCGATGCCGCGGGCGCGCTCGCGCGGGGCGCTCGTGCGCGACTTCGTCGTCTCCGATGCCGCGCCGCTCGACTACGCGAGCGCGGTCGCCGCCGTCGCGCACGAGTACGCGGGGTTCCATCTCGTGGTCGGCCAGGCGGAGGGCGAGATCGTCTACGTCGCCGGCGGCGCGCCGGTGATCCTGGAGCGCGGCATTCACGCCTTCAGCAACGCGCCGGCACAGGAGCGGTGGCCGAAGGTGGACATCGCCATCGAGGCCATGCGCGCGGCGCTCGACAAAGACGGGCTGGTCGACGAGCTGATGATGTTCCTCTCGACGCCGCACGACACCGGTGTCATCGAACGAGAGGTCTTCATCGCCGGTGAGCGCTACGGCACGCGCTCGTCGACGGTGATCGTGGTCTCCGCGGACGAGGTTTTCTTCGCCGAGCAGAGCTATGCCAAGGGCGGTTTGGCCTCCGGTCCGCGGCGCGTTCTACGACACCACCAGCCGTGAGTGCACGTCGTGCACGCCCGCGCAGGCCCAGGCCACATCCTCGGCCATCCGCTTCTCCCGGCGGCTGTTCACCGTGCCGCTGAGCGTCACGTCCCCTTCGCTCACGCTGACCTCGATGTCCGTGGCATCCACCTCGTGCGCGTCGGTGAGGGCCTCGTTCACCGCCTCGCGGATTCTCTCGTCCGAAGGCCGCCAGTTCTTCGGGCCTCGCCCGCGGTAGCTCGGCCGGGGGATGCGCACGTAGTCGTCCGCCCTCCCGCCGCCGCTCCACCCGCCCTCCCGCGCGTAGTTGTCGTCGGCGATGTCGCCGCGATGCGTGTCGCGGGCGTAGTAGCCGCCCAGGTCCTGTCGCATGTGTCCACCTCCGGCGAACAGATGTGCAAGCATTTCGCCGGTGCCGCCCACGATCGACGAGCTCAGCTCTTCCGACTATGCCCTCCTCGGCGAGTTCACCCATGACACGCTGATCGACTTCGTCGTGGAGCATTTCTTCCGCCGCACCAGCTGGCTCACCTGGCTGCATCACGCCATGTCCGCGGCGACGCTCGTGGCCATCGCCGCCGTGGCCATCGTCCAGGGGAGGGGAGTGCTCCGCTGTCTGGCCGACTTCGTCCTCGCCCTGGTCGCGCTGTTCCTGTTCATCCTCCCCCTGCACGAGCTCCTGCACGCCGTCGCCTATCGGCTCATCGGCGCACGCGACATCCGCTGGGACTACTCGCTGCGCATGGCTGCGGTGTGGGTGATCGCCCACCGCTTCGTCACCACCGTGCGGCCGTTCGTCTTCGTCGCCCTGGCGCCGTTCGTCGTCATCAACGCCGCACTGATCGCGGCCGCGATCGTGTGGCCGCAGTGGGCGGTCTTCTTCCTGTTCACTCTCCTCTGGCACCTGCACGGCTCGATCGGCGACTGGTCGCTCGTGAACTTCATGTGGCTGCATCGCCGCCGCGGCTTCTGGACCTTCGACGACGCGGACGCCGGCAGGTCGTACTTTTTCGGGCGGATCGAGTGAGCGCGTACAATCGCGTCATGTCCGAGTTCGTCGAGGCGATGCTGCTCCTCCTCCCGCCCGAAGCCGGAGGACGGCGCACGCCGATTGCTCCGCGCGAAGGCTCGTACCGCCCGTTCGCCCGCCTCGCCGGCCAGACCACGCGCGCGCGGATCATCGAGGGTCCGCCGCTCCTCACGCCGGGCGACGAGGCCCGCGTGGTGGTCGAGATCGAGTCGGACCGCGCCGGCCTGCGCGCCGGCGCGGAGTTCCAACTCCTGGAGCTCGACGACCAGGTCGTCGGCATCGTGACCGTCCTTCGCGTCTGCCGCCCCGTCACCGTATGAAAACGCTCGCGCTGCTCTGCGCCGCCGTCCTCCTCTCCGCCTGCGCCTCGTCCGATGGACTGATCGACAACCGCGTCCACGACTGCGCCTCCGGCCAGGACCTGATGATCCAGGTCGGCACGAACCGTCCCCAGTCCCTCGGCGGCGAGTCGTCGCCCCTCGGCGACAAGTTCGAGATGCTCGTGGAGATCAGCAACAACTCCCACCGCGACATCGAGGTGAAGTACGTCCGCGTCGAGCAGTACGTGGCCGGCAGCCGCCGCCCCGCGTACCAGCTCGACAACGGATACAAGAAGGTCGACGAGGTCATCGAGGACGGCAAGGACATCACGGTCGAGCTGCCGATGACCGGCCGCTGGATGCAGCAGCCTTTGGGCGACCGCCTCGAGATTCCCGGCCGGCTCGAGCTGGTGGTGACCGTCGGGCAGGCGGACGGAGACGCGTATCGCTGCGTGTTCGTGGCGGAGCGGTGACCGCCGGCGGATTGATCTCGCCGAGGTAGGTCACGGCCAGGCGGTTCTCCGGCTCGATGCCGGCCATCGTCGCCCGGGCATAGCCGCGCAGCACCAGCTCGCGGTTGACGAACAGCGCGTCGGGCGAGCGGTAGACCAGCGCGCCGTTCGGCGTCGACTCGAGCATCACCCAGAAGGAGCCGATCGTCCAGCGGAGCAGCTCCGTCGCCCGCAGCGGGTCGGTGATGGCCACGCCCGCGAGGGTCACCCGCTCGCGAACGCCGGCATGTTCGACTTCGATCGTGCGGCCATCCACGACGGCCGTCACGCGCACCATGGCCGCCTGGGCCGGAAGCGCGAAAAGCAGAGAGATGAGAACGTAGAGAATTCGATGCATTGCGTCATTGCGGTGCAGGGAAAGCGTGAGCGCCCGCGTGCGACGCGTTCAGGTGGGAGGCAGAGAATA
>JBIOTX010000373.1:0-3831 GCA_044866315.1 Thermoanaerobaculia bacterium
GAAGAAGAGGGCATGGTTGCCGGTGACGGTCGAGTTGCGCATCACCAGCGTGCCGTGGTTCATGACCCCGCCGCCGCCGGAGTCGTTGGTGCAGCCGCTGACGGTGACCCGGTCGACGGTGGCGGTGGTGTTCGCGTTGACCAGGAAGCCGCCGCCGTCGCCGGTGGCGTCGCCGTTGTCGATGTGGACGCGGCGCAGGGCGAAGGTGATCGGCGCGGTCGAGCCCGGGTTCACGTCGAAAACGCGGTCCACGTTGTTGCCGTTGATGACCGTGTTGCTCGCGTGGCCGTTCACGGTCAGGGAGTCGCGGACGTCGTAGTCGCCGGTGAGCGAGCCGTCCTCGAGGCGCCCGGTGCGGGTCATGGTGATCGTCCCCGCCGGGAGATTGATCACGTCCGCGCCGGAGCCGGCCGCGCAGTCGGGCCAGGTGGCCGCGTCGTCGTTGGCGTTGATGACCGCCTCGCGCAGGGTGCAGACGCCGTTCGTGGTCAGCGCATCGGTCGGGCCGTTGACGGTGATGGTGGCCGCGGTCGCGGAGCCGGCCGCACACACGTAGACGACGAGCAGTCCCAGGCGGGGGAGAGCATGCCGCATGGATAGTCTCCTTCTTGCCGTGAAGCGTCTCTGTCGGGGGACGGACGAGACAACCTACCACAATTACGGAAGACGGAGGGTTACGGATTGACCCGCGTGCTCCCCAGCGGCCACTCCCCTCGCAGGAACTGGCGGATGGAGGCGAAGAAGACCACCGGATCGTCCGCCCACATGGCGTGCGCGGCCCCGTCGATGGTGACCAGCCGCGCATCCGGCAGCTTCGCGGCCCACTCCCGGCCCCCCTCGTACGGCGCGTTGCGGTCCTTGGTGCCGTGGATGGTCAGGACGGGCATGGTCACCTTCTTCATGTCCGCGTCGGGCATCGGGACCTGCGCGGTCGGCCAGAGGACGGCGAAGTTGGCGAAGAATCGCGCCGGCCACTCGTTCTCCAGGGTGCAGGCGTCGGACTGCGCAAGGCGCGCCGCGTGGGCGGGATTGCCGACGAGGAAGTAGCGGAAGACCTTTCCGAAGGCCTCGCAGTACTCGCGCGGCGACTTCTCCATCGCCCCCGCCGCCTGCAGCTCGTTCAGCTTCTTCACGTCCGCTTCCGGGGCTCCGGTGTTCTGGTCCACCGCCGCCACGTTCTCGAGCTTCCCGTTCGACATCGGCCCGAGCTGGACCACGCGCGCCACGTGGTCGGGATGCGCGGCGGCGTAGAGGATCACCATCTTGCCGAGGTAGGAGAAGCCGACCGGAACGAACTTCTCGACCTTGAAGTGCCGGCGCACGGCCTCGAGGTCCTTCACCTCCTGCTGCATCGTGGCCGTGGCCACGTCGCCGCGCACGGAGCGGCCGCGGTTGCGGGGGTCGTAGGTGATGACCGTGGCCACGTCGGAGAACTGCTTGAAGACGTCGAAGAGCTGGTAGTCGAGCGGGACGATCAGGGTCACCGGCCCGGCGCCGATCTTCCGGTAGTGCAGTTTCGCGCCGTCGTCGGCGGTGACGAATCCCTCGTCCACCTTGGGAGTGGTGTCCGGCAGCGACGCGGATCCGGAGCCGGGCCCGTCGAAGACGACCTTCCACGAGCCGTCGGACTGCCTGCGCCAGATGGACGAGTAGTTGCTGACGTGCGCGCCGCCGGGATCGAAGACCGGGCCCCAGGAGAGGCCGAGCGCGCCGTCTGCCGTGACCTCGACCCGCTCCGGTCCCCACGCGAACGGCGCCTCCGCGCCCTGGAAGAAGCGCGACCAGCGCGCCACCACGGCCTGCTTGCCGCGCTGCACGCCGAGGGGGGAGAAGAACGTGGCGTCGTCGGCGACGAGGGCGAAGAACTTCGCCTGATCGCGGTCGGCGAAGGCCTTGGCGAAGGCGATCTCGGCCTGGCGGACTTCTTCGACGGCATCGGCGGTCGAAGCAGAGCCGGCGATCGGATCCCACGTCATCGGCGCGAATCGTTGCACTTCGTCTGCCCAGCCCTGCCCGAGACGCACGGCCTTGCAGTCATCGCCGATCGTGGAAGGCCAGTGCGAGACGGCGGGAGGATCGTCGGTGCCGAGGAACGCCACACCGAGGGCGACCCGCTCCGGCGTGAGGCGGACGGCGAACTCGCGCGCCGGCGCCGCGGAGCGGCTGGAATTCGCCAGCCATCCCTCTTCCGCGAGGTGCTTCGCCTTTTCCTCCTCGCTCGGCGGGCCGGTGCGCGGCGAGTCGCGTACGACATACTCGAAATTGCGGCGGCGCCGCCACTGCGCTCCGTCCTTCTCGTATGTGGCCGTGCCGAGGGCCGCCGAGGCGTGCAGGATGGAGACGCGGGTGTCGTTGCCGACGCAGAGGCTGGCGATTCCCGGGCGCGGGCCCGCCACGGCGACATACAGCACGTCGCCTTCGCGCAGCAGGAGCGCCTCTCCCCCGCCCTCGAGCGCCTGCCGCCGCGCGCCGGCCCATTCGTCGGGTCCGATGACGCCGTCGATCCGCGGCGCGGCGGCGAGGGTGGCGGCGAAGAAGAGGATCAGCAGGATGGCGGCGGTGTTTCGCATGCGCGCGCGAGTCTGCCATGCCTGCGCCCCACGCACCGGCAAAGGATCGGTCAACGACCTCAGCGAACCGACCGCCTCTTCGCCGCGCGCGTGGTCCAGACCTCGATGCCACCGCCCGAGGGGCAGCCGCCCTCCCCGGCGAAGGCGGCGATGATCTCGTCCCGGCCGTCGCCGTTCAGATCGGCCAGGCGCACGGCGTATCCGGCGCAGCCGCGGAGCCAGTCCGGCGGCTCGATGTCGGCGTCGCGGGTGAGGACGCCGTGGCCGTCGCCGCGGAAGGTGAGGATCAAACCATCCGTCGTCACGGCGACCGCGTCCGCCGCGCCATCGCCGTTGATGTCGCCGGCGGCCACGGCGAAGATGTCCCGCCCGCTCTCCTCCTCCCAGACCCGCCGCGGCGTTGCCGCGACGAGGTCGATGCCGATCGTGCGCTGGCCGGTCGCGAGCGAGGAGTAGGCGACCAGGATCTCGTCGCGGCCGTCGCCGTCGAAGTCGTGCAGGTCGACGGCGCGCACGTACACCGGCGCGAGCTGCGTCGCAAGCGGCCGGGGCTCCAGGGTGCCGAACTGGCGAAGCACACGCTGCTCGCCGCTGGCGTGCGAGGCGGTGACGAGGTCGGGAAGGCCATCGCCGTCGACGTTGCCCACCGCCAGGGAATCGCCGAACAGCGGATCGGACACGGAGGCGCGCAGGGGCTTCCACTGCGTGCCGAGGTTCTCGAAGATGGTGACGCCGAGCTGCACGCCGGGCGTGAGCGGGCGCGGGCCGTCGCTCAGGGCGGCGACGTCGATGCGGCCATCGCCGTTCCAGTCCGTGGTCACCACCGCGCGGGAGGAGAACGCGGCCCCGCCGAAGCTCAGCCCCGGCACGGAGGCCGTGAACGTCCCGCGGCCGTCGCCGTGGACGACGGTCACACCGGTGTAGTGCGAGCCGACGGCGAGGTCGTTCGCTCCGTCGCCGTCGAAGTCGGCCGCGGCCACCGCGCCGTAGTCGAACGGCAGCGACGGGAAGTGCGTCCCCTCCCAGCGCCGCCACTGCCCCTTTCCCTCGTTCAGGAAGATCACCGGCGGACCGGGATTCTTGCGCGGCGAGGTGAAGACCAGATCGGGCGCGCCGTCGCCGTTCATATCCGCCACGGCGAAGCCGTGCCGCCACTGGCCCGTGCGCGGCAGTCCGGCGTCGAAGGGGGTGAAGCGGAAGGAGGCGAGGAGGGCCAGGACTAGGAGCATGGGTGACACCATTGTGTCATCCCGAGCGTGAG
>JBIOTX010000374.1:0-13358 GCA_044866315.1 Thermoanaerobaculia bacterium
GTCGAGCCGCACGGGTCGACGCGCTGGATCGACCGCGCCGCGCTGGTGGGCATGTTCGCCGTCGGGCCGTCGACGACCACGGATGCCGCGTTCTTGAGGGTGTAGTTCTCGTCGCCGTTGATGACGGGAAACGCACCGGCGGAGTTGAGGAAGACGACGTTCGCGCCGAGGGTGACGCCCCAGAAGGACTCGAAGGCGGCCTTGTCGGCCTGGCGGGCGATGACCAGATAGCCCTCGGCGGGGATGACCGTGCCGGCGGGGAGGGTGTAGTTGTAGGCGGCGTTGGCCTGGGTGATAGTCCAGCCGGCGACGTCCGCGCCGGTGCCGCCCCCGCCCTGGTAGGTGATCCACATCGGCGCGGACCAGACGTCGTGGCCGTCGGCCTGCACCACGTGCACGTAGTAGTAATACGTGCCGGAGCTCAGTGACTCGTTCAGGGTTACCGCCGACTGGTTGGTGTAGCTCGCGTACGGCGAGGCCGGGACGCCGCCGCCGATCTGGCCGCGCCAGATCTCGAGCGTGGACACGGACTCGCCGTTGGGATCGTAGACGTTGGCCACGAGGGTCGCACCGCCTGCGGCGTTGAAGATGTCGCCCATGATGTGCGCCCCGTCCGCCGTCCGGAAGACGAGCTGCACGTTCGGATCCTCGGAGGCATAGAAGTGCCGGGCCCGATGCGCGGCCATGAGGTCGGCCTTGGTCAGCGACGGCGCGAGGTAGACCGTGCGCGTCGGCAGGGCCATGCCGTAGTTGTTGCAGTGCGAGTCGTGGTCGGCCGCGGGGGCAAGGTGGAAGCCGAGGTTGAGGGCCTCCCGCCAGCGCGAGGAGTAGTCGGTGGCGCCGACGTTCGCGTTCGCGCAGTCGGTGGCGTTCGCGAAGGCCAGACCGCTGCGGACGGCGATGCCCTGCAGGGCGTTGTCGGCGTTGGCGTTGAAGGCGTAGTTGTCGAACTCGCCCGTCGACGGATGGTTGAGGATGCCCAGCGCGCCGGCGCTGGAGGGGTTGGCCACCGAGGCGGCGTAGAGGGCGAGATAGCCAAAGCGCTTCGGGGTGAAGACGTCGAAGTAGCAGTTCGTGCCGGGCGTGCACTCCGGATTCGGACCGTTGCAGGTCGAGCAGGTCTCCCAGCCGAAGAGCGCCGGGGTCTCGATGAGCGTCACGTGTCCCTGGTCGTTGTTCGTGGTGACGCCCCACTCCATGCCGTACAGGGCGACGAAGGAGCCGTTGACCGTGGCCGCGTCCGCGGCGTTCAACCCGTCCTGATACCGCTGCCGCACCTTGGCCTCGGTGACCGGCGGGTTGTTGGTGGCGATGGCGTCCTGGATCAGGTGGTTGTGCTCGTTGACGACCCAGTAGTCCAGCTCCGCGGTGTTGCGGGCGTAGTCGAACACCGCCGCCGGCGCGAACGTGCCGCTGCCGTACGCGTTGCCGGACGAGCAGCCGGTCGTGGGCTGGCCGCCGTCGGACCAGTTCGAGTGCGAGTGGGTGGAGCCGTAGTAGAAGTTCCAGGCGAAGCCGGCCTCCATCGGCGCGTTCTGCTGCACCTGGCAGCTGGTGGCGTTGACGCTGATGCGCAGCTCGTTGGCCTGCGCCGGCGCGAGGTCGTAGTTGACGATGACCTCGTCGGTGGAGGCGAGGGCTTCCTCGCCGTCGAAGGCCTCGTCGTAGAAGACTTTTCCCTTCCCGAAGGGGACGAAGCGCGCGACGAAGGTGTATTTGTAGCGCCCCGCCGGCACGAGCCGGCCGCGCTCGTCGCGGCCGTCCCAGTCCATCTCCGCCACCGCCGCTCCCTCGCGGCCGATGAATTCACGGCCGTCGACGGTGAGCACGCGCGCGCCGTCGGAGGCGCGGTCGATGCGCAGCTGCCAGAGGGCCAGACCGGAGCGTCCCTCGTGGGCCGCGCGCTGGTAGGAGAGGATGGAGAAGAGGCGCACCGAGCCCAGGTGCCCTTCGTGCGCGGGAGAGAACTGGTAGGCGCCGGAGCCGATGAAGGCGATGAAGTCGGCGTCGCAGTCGTCCCACTCCGCGGCGAGGAGAGGAGTCGTGAAGAACAGGGCCACCACCAAGACGCGAGAGAGCAGGCGCAATCGAGACCCCCAGTTTGTTCCTGAAAAAAGTGTCGGCGGATTCTAGGCGAAAAAACACGGGGCGTCGCGTTGAATCGCGACGCCCCGCCTCTCCGCATCGAGCGCCGGCAGGTTGCGCCCGCCGCGGAAACGGATCTACCGAACCGGGAAGTACTGCTGCACGCTGAGCGTGTACGCCTGGGGCGCGGTCAGCCAGCCGCGCACGAGCGCGCGCCATCCACCCGTCTGCGGGTAGTCGATGGCCACGCCCTCGCGCGCAGTGAGCGACAGGGCCTGGATGTCCTGGGAGTTGGCGACGTCGGTCCACGTGCCGTCGACGTCGCGCTGGATGTAGAGATCCATGTCGTTCGCGAACTGGTCCCAGTAGAGCTTCACGTCGAGGAACACCGCCCCGGCGCTCACCGCGTACGGATGCGCCACCTCGGAGACCGGGTTGTACGCGCCCGCCGCCGGCAGCACCGTGCCGGTCATCAGCTCCTCGACGACGTAGACCTCGATGGTCTTGCCGGTGCGCGGGTCCTTGTAGGACTTGAGGTTCTTGATGGCCTTGGCCTGCTGCACCGCGGCGTAGGCGTTGACCATCCCCGCGCCGACGGCCCACTGCTCGTAATTCGGCATCGGCGTGGCGGTGTTGACCAAGATGCGTTTGGCCAGGTCGGGGGTCATGTCGGCGCGGGTCTGGTAGAGCAGCGCCACGACGCCGGCTACGTGCGGGCACGCCATGGACGTGCCGCTCATGGTCGTGTAGTACGGCAGCCAGGCCGGATCGATGTTCGGGTCGTTGCCGGCCAGGCCGAGGGGCGGCAGGACCGTGTTCGGCGCGCGGGTGGAGACGATGTCCGTGCCGGGACCGGTGACAGTCGGGTGATAGAAGTCGTCGTGGTAGCGGCCGCGCGAGGAGCTGTTGCTCAGCGTCTGCCCGTCCTTGAGACCGTTGGCCACGCCGATCACCCACGGCGCGACGCTGTAGCGGTTCAGCGTGTCCGTGCCCGGGCCGGAGTTGCCGGAGGCGAAGACCACGGTCATGCCGAGGTCGTGGGCGGTCTTCGAGGCCACGTTGACCGGGTTGTTCGGATCGAACGTCTCGCCGGGTTCCATCGTGCTGCCCCAGGAGTTGGAGACGACCTTGATGTTGTAGCGCGTGCGGTTCTTGATCGCGTAGTCGAAGCCCTGGAGGGCGTAGAAGATGAAGAGCGCGTCGCCGGTGCCGATGCCGACCAGGTGCGCGCCGGGCGCGACGCCGGCGTAGTAGCCGCCGGAGGCCGTGCCGCCGCCCGCGGCGATGCCGGCGCAGTGCGTGCCGTGGCCGCTGGTGGTGTCGGAGTTGGGCAGCCCTTCGATGGTCTGGGTGATCGTCGGGTTGCCGGTCGGCGACTCGTCGCCGGCCAGGCCGACCACCTTCACGTTCTGCACGACCTTCGTGCCGAACGGCAGGTCGGGATGCGTGCCGTCGATGCCGCTGTCGATGATGGCGATGCCGATGCCGCGGCCGTCCGCGCCGAGCTCGCGGGCCGCGCGGTCCGCGCCGATCAGGGCAACGCTCTCATGGAGGTAGTACTCGAGCTTCTGGTCGAGGTAGACGGACTTCAGGCCGGGCAGCCCCAGGAGCCGGTTCACCCCCGCGGCGTTGGCCTCGATGAGGGCCATGGGGAGCGAGGTCAGAAACTGGCTGCGCGAGGCGATCGACTGCACCAGGGAGCGGTCGAGCGCGGTCGGCACATGGTCGAACGTGGCTACGACCCGGAGCGGGTCGGAAGTGGGGGTGGTGAGGCGGACCTGGAGGGCCTTGTCGACAATGGCGGCCTCCGCGGTACCCGCCAGGAAGGAGAAAACGATGAGAAGCGTCCCTGCCAAACGTTTCATCGAACTGCTTTCCTCTCTACGATTATAACCTAGTGGTAGTTGTACTACCACAAGCAATCAGGAAGCCAACTCATGCAAGCCATTGATGGGCTTTAGCTTGAGGAGGGTCTGTTAGTACCACTACTACCTTGACCTTCGCGCCGGCAGCGGCGTAGGCTGTCGCCGTGTCCACGGTTCAAGACGCATCGGACAACACCCAGACCTCGCGTTCCCGCCTGCTGAACGCCGGCAAGACCCTTTTCGCCAAGAGCGGTTACGAACAGACCTCCACCGCGGCCATCGCCCGCGAGGCCGGGAGCTCGGAGTCACAGCTCATTCGTTATTTCGGAGGAAAGGCGGGACTGCTCGAGGCGATCTTCAACGACTCATGGGCGGGCCTGAACGACGCCGTCCAGCAGCAGCTCGCCGACGCCCGGCACGGGCGCGACGCCGCCGTGCGCATCCTCACCCTGATGATCCAGGCCTTCAGCCGCGACCACGACATCGCCTTCCTGTTCCTCTTCGAGGGCAGGCGCATGCGCACCGGCTCCCACGAGGTGATCATCTCCCAGGGCTTCCAGCGCTTCCTCGGCGTGATCGACGCCCTGATCCAGAAAGGCCACGCCGACGGCTCGTTCCACCCCGACATCGACGCGAAGCTGATCTGCTCGGCCATGATCGGCTGCGCCGAGGGCATGATTCGGGACCGGATCCTGGCGGAGCGGAACAATCAGCCGAATCCGTTCGACGACGCCGGGATCATCCGGACGTTCACGTCGATGGTGGATGGATTAGGGCCGCGCTAGCCGCGTTTTTTCCTCGCGCGCGAGTTTCCGCACCCACTCCTCCGGATCCTTGTCCGCCATGGCGTCCAGGGTGACGCGCGCGCGGGTGCCGCCGATCCGCGAGAGCGCCTTCACCACGAACTTGCGGATCTGCGGGGACGGGTCGTCGCGGAACTGCTCGATGGTCTCCAGCGCGTCTTCGGTGCCGAGGCGGCCGAGGGCGTCGATGGCGGCGATGTGTCCGCGCTCGTCGAGCCTCGGCACGGCGCGCTGGATCGCCGGCGTGGCCTCGGGATCGCCCCATCGCCCCAGCGCATAGATCGCCTTCCTCCGGAGCTCGAGCGGCATCTCGTCCGCAACGACGACGGCGCGAAGGGCCTGCCAGTTCTCCGGCCGCCGCGCGCGGATGATCTCGTCCAGCGGCCCGGAGTCATCGGCCTCCAGGGCCCTCAGGATGTGGCGCGGAATCTCCAGAGCGCTCATAAGTGCAACACCATCGATTCGATGGAGACGAGAGCAGGGTCGGCAAGGATCCGGCGGACCTGATCGTCGTCGAGGTCCGGCGGCGGGTTGGTGATGTTCGCCGTCGGCGTGAACATCAGGTTATCCGAATTGCCGACGTGCACGTTCCGTCCGACGACGTGCGTGGCCTCGTGGGCGAACGTCCAGGGCGAGGCGGCGCTGCCGACCCAGAACCCGCGGCGGCCAGGAGGATGCGCGGCGCAGCCGGCGAAGCCGGCGACGTCGCCGTCGATGTAATACCCGACCAGGTCGGTGCCCATCCCGCGGCCGAGGTCGAACAGCTCGTCCTCTTCCTCGGAGACCACGTGTCCGACCAGGAGGCAGTCGTTCTGATCGAGGATGAGAAGATCGGGACGATCGAAAACCAGGACGGCGACCACGTCGAAGAACACGCCGCACTCGTTCCCCCAGACGATGTTCCCGTTCCCGACGTCGCGGTCGATGTTGGGCCTGGCGCCCTGGATGGTGACGAGGACGATAGGAAGGATCATCGGACCCTCAGAAGTCGCCGAGCGTCACGGAGAGAACGTCTCCGCCGCCGTCGGGAAAGGCCAGCCTCACGGTGAGGTTGCCGGCCTTCGCCTCGCGCAGCAGCGAGATCCACATGCTGTGCATGATCCTGGTGAACGAGGTGGTCGGCGAGGGCCCGAACCAGAGGACCAGAGTCTCGCTGCCTCCTGCGGTCTCGTCGATGGTGGTGAAGGCGAAATCGTCGCCGACGACCACACAGCGCACCGTTCCGATTGCCAGTGCCACGTTTCGCCTCCTTCTCAGCCGCGCTGCAGCGCCCGAACGGCCAGCCGGGCCAGGGCCAAGTCGCCGCGCACGCGGAGCTTGCCGCCCGTGAATGCCGCGAGCGGCGACATCTCCCCGGCCGCGATCCGCGACCAGGTCTCTTCTCCGACGATCAGCTCGAGGTCCGGCTTGTCGTGCGCGCCTTCGCTGACCTTGGCGTCGCCGGCCGCGAGGGAGAGGTTCCACCGGCGGGGCTCTCCCTTCTCCCGGCCGATGGTGAGCTGGATCGTGCCGGACTTGCCCACGCGTCCGAGCGCGCCGGACAGACGCTTGAGGTGCTCTCCGACTTGGCCCCGGTCGACCTCGCCGATGCGCGCCAGCGGCGCCGCAAAATCGGCGAGCAGAGGATCCTGGGCGATGCGTTCCTTATCCGTCATGACGCGTTCTCCTCTGAAGAAGGAGTGACGGAAGACGGTCAGAACCTACCCGCGGAAAGGGAAAGGCGATTACTCCAACGAGTGCGCGAAGTTCCCCACCACCGCCGGCCGGATCCCCCACACCTCGCGCGCGTACTCCAGGACGGTGCGGTCGGAGGAGAACTTGCCCATGCGGGCGATGTTGAGCAGCGACTTGCGGAGCCAGGCGTGGCGGTCGCGGTAGGCGGCGTCGACCTGGGTCTGGCGCTCGACGTAGTGCGGGAGGTCGGCGAGGTGGATGTACTCGTCGCGCGCCGACATCAGGTTGGCGACGATGGGGCGGAAGATGTCCTTGTCGCCACGCGAGAAGTGCCCCGCGGCGATGGAGTCGACGACGCGGTGCATCCAGCGGTGCTCGTGCAGATGGCGGTGCGGGTCGTAGCCGTAGGCGAGGACTTCCGCGACCTGAGGGGCGTCGAGCCCGAAGATGAAGATGTTCTCCTCGCCCACCTCGTCGCGGATCTCGATGTTCGCGCCGTCGAGGGTGCCGATGGTGAGCGCGCCGTTCAGAGCGAGCTTCATGTTGCCCGTGCCCGAGGCCTCCTTGCCGGCGGTGGAGATCTGCTCGGAGAGCTCCGCGGCGGGCATGATCGCCTCGGCCAGGGTGACCCGGTAGTCGGGCAGAAACACCACGCGCAGGTGCTCGCGCGTGCGCGGGTCGCCGTTCACGACGTCGGCGATGGAGTGAATGAGCTTGATGATCAGCTTGGCCATCCAGTAGCCCGGCGCGGCCTTGCCGGCGAAGATCACCGTGCGCGGCTGCAGCGGGAGCTGCCCGTCCTCGACGATGGACCAGTAGCGGTGGACGACATGCAGGGCGTTCAGGAGCTGGCGCTTGTACTCGTGGATGCGCTTGACCTGCACGTCGAACATCGACAGCGGGTCGATGGTGACGCCGGTCAGCTCTTTCGCCAGCCGGGCCAGCGCGGACTTGTTGCGGCGCTTGACCACGTCGAGCCGTTCCAGCAGGACCGTATCGTCCGCGAAGAGCTCCAGCTCGCGCAGGCGGCCAAGATCGGTGATCCAGCCGTCGCCGATGGTCTTCGTGATCAGCGACGCCAGCGGGCGGTTCGCGTGCAGCAGCCAGCGCCGCGGCGTGACGCCGTTGGTCTTGTTGTTGAAGCGCTCGGGGTAGAGCCGGAAAAAGTCCGGCGCGAGGGTAGTGGTCACGAGCTTCGTGTGCAGCTCGGCCACGCCGTTCACGGAGTGGCTGCCGGCCATGGCCAGGTTGGCCATGCGCACTTCGCCGTCGGCGACGATGGTCATCCGGTGCTGCATGCCGATGTCGCCGGGATGCTTGCGCTCCACTTCGGCGAGGAGTCGCCGGTTGATCTCCAGAATGATCTGCAGGTGCCGCGGCAGCACGCGCGCCAGGAGGTCGTACGACCACTTCTCCAGCGCCTCCGGAAGCAGGGTGTGGTTCGTGTAGCCGCAGATGGCCACGGTCATCACCCACGCTTCCTCCCAGGACATGCGCTCCTCGTCGACGAACACGCGCATCAGCTCCGCGACCGTCAGCGCGGGATGGGTGTCGTTCATCTGGATGGCGATCTTCGAGGACAGCTCGCGCAGCGACTCGTGCCTCTCGCGATAGCGAGTGATGATGTCGCGCACCGAGCAGGCCACGAGGAAGTACTCCTGCAGGAGGCGCAGCTCCTTCCCCGCGGCGACCACGTCCGAGGGATAGAGCACCTTGGAGATCGATTCGCCGGTGATCTTGTCCTGCACCGCGCGGATGTAGTCGCCGGAGTTGAAGATGCCGATGTCGAACTGGTCGGACGCGCGCGCCGAGAAGAGCCGCAGCACGTTCACCGTGCGCCCGCCGTAGCCGACGATGGGCATGTCGTGCGGGACGCCGACGATGATCTTGTAGTCGACCCAGCTCGTGTTCGAGACGCTGCCGTAGACCGGGATCATCGCCGACTCGTCGCCGCGCTCGATCAGCCACGGTGAGTCCTCATTCAGCCAGTGATCGGGCTTCTCGTGCTGGTACCCGTTCAGAAAGGTCTGGCGGAAGAGACCGAACTCGTAGTTGATGCCGTAGCCGAAGCCGGGCAGATCGAGCGTGGCCATGGAGTCGAGGAAGCAGGCGGCCAGGCGGCCGAGACCGCCGTTGCCGAGGGCGGCGTCGGACTCGAGCGACTGCAGCTCCTCGAGATCGTCGCCGAGCTCGGTCATCACCGACTTGGCCTGATCGTAGAGGCCGAGGTTGGTGAGGTTGTTCCCCAGGGCCCGGCCCATGAGGAACTCCATGGAGAGGTAGTACACGCGCTTCGCGTCCTGCTCGCGATAGCGGCACTCGCTCTCGCGCATGGCGTCGAGGGCGGGGCGGCGGACGGCGGCGGCCAGGGCCTGGAGGCGCTCGCGTGGCGAGGCGTCGTTCCAGACCCGGCCGCGGGCGAAGCGAAGGAAGCTCTCGATGCCCTCGCGGAGATGAACGTCGCGGCGCGAGGTCTGCGTGTCAGTCGGGCGCACTGGCGCATATTAGAACCCGGAAGGCCTCGCGCTATCATCCGCGGCGTTGGTCCTGTCGATCTCGCTTCGGAAGCTCGCCGTGTGCGCGGCCGTGGCCGCCCTGCTGCTGCTGATCCCGACGACGGCCGAGTTCACCCCGAACGTGCGCTTCACGGCGGCGATCGGACTGCTGATGGCGCTGCTCTGGCTGACCGAGGCGGTGCCGATGGGCCTGACGGCGCTCATTCCGTTGGTCGCGTTTCCGCTGGCGGGGATCGCCACGGCGGACAAGATCGCGGCGCCGTACGCAAACTCCGCGGTGTTCCTCTTCCTGGGCGGGTTCCTGGTCTCGGCGACGTTCGAGCGCTGGGGACTGCACCGGCGGATGGCGTTCTACGCCCTGAGCCGCGTCGGCACGGAGCCGCGGCGGATCGTGTTCGCGGTCATCCTGGTGACGGCATTCCTGTCGATGTGGATCTCGAACACGGCCACGACGCTGATGATGACGCCCATCGCCGTCGCGATCGTGGGCGGGTTGGGAACGACAGGCGATGGGGAACGGACCGCCGAAGCCACGCTCCTCGGCGTCGCCTACGCCGCCTCCCTCGGCGGCATCGGCACGCCCATCGGCACGCCCACGAACCTGATCTTCCTCGGCGCCGCGCGCGAGCTCTTCCCGAACGAGAAGACCATCACGTTCGCGGAGTGGATGCTCTACGGCGTCGCCTACCTGGTCCTGCTCGTGCCGGTCTGCTGGGCCATCGTCGTGGCCACGGCGCGCGTGCCGAAGGGCGCGGCCGTGCCGCTCGAACAGCTCGGCATCGAGCGCCCCGGTGCGTGGTCGCGCGCGGAGAAGACCGCCCTCGCGCTCTGCGCCGTCACTGCGCTGCTGTGGATGTTCCGCGCCGACATCAACCTCGGCGCGTTCATCCTGCCCGGCTGGACGCGCCTCTTCCCCGTGGCAAAGAACATCAACGACGCCACGGTCGCCGTGACCATGGCCATCCTGGCCTTCCTGCTGCCGGTCGGCAACGACAAGCGCCTCCTCGACTGGGAGGAGTTCAAGCGCATCCCCTGGGACGTGCTGATCCTCTTCGGCGGCGGCTTCGCCCTGGCGGACGCGCTGGAGTCGAGCGGCTTCTCGAAGTGGGCCGGCGCGAACCTCTCCTTCGTCGGGCAGTGGCCGCCGGTGCTGATGATCGTGGCCGTATGCGTGGTGGTGACGCTGCTCTCCGAGGTGGCGTCGAACGTGGCCACGGCCACGGCGATGATGCCCATCGCCGCCGCGCTGGCCGTCTCGATCGGCGTGCACCCGTACTTTCTGATGATCCCGGCCGTGCTCGCGGCGTCGTCGGGATTCATGCTCCCGGTAGCCACAGCGCCGAACACGATCGTCTACGCCACGGGCTTCGTCCGGGTGAAGGCGATGGCCCGCAGCGGCATCCTCCTGGACATCGCCGCGGCCATCGTCATCACGCTGCTGATCTTCACCGTGATCCCGTGGGCGACGGGAATCGCGATGAGGTAGCGCCGGGACGTGGAGCGGCGGGCTTTAGCCCGCCGCCGGTGGGCTAAAGCCCACCGTTCCACGTTGTCCTAGTTGTTCCGGATCCCGCTCTTCTTCTTCGACGGCGCGCCCGGCGCGGCGAGCTGCTGCGGCGGCTTGTCCGCCACGACCACGCTGGCGCTGCCGAGGGAGATGTTCTCCAGCGAGTCGACGCACTTCACGTTGACGCTGTAGTTGCGCTGGCCTTCCTTGCTGTTGTACTTCGCGGCCAGGTAGACGGACAGGTCGCCGGCAATGCGCCAGTCGCCGTCGATCGGCTCGTTGGCCGTGACGTCGGTGATCGCGCACTTCGGCTCCGGATCGACGATGTCGAACACGTCCAGGGCGATGTCCACCAGGACCATCTCGCCGGTCGGGGCCAGGTAGTCCGGCCGCCCGGTGATCGTGGCGATGAACGGTCCGACCGTGTCCTTCACGCTCACGTCGAAGGAGGCCTCGTCGGTGTTGCCGAGGATGTCTTCCGCGTAGCACCGCACCGTCGTGGTTCCGAGCTCGAAGAACTCATCCGAGGGCGGATCGCACTTGATCGTCGGCTCCGGATCGTCCGGGCTGGTGGCGCTGACCGAGTAGCTCACCCACGCGCCCTTGGCGTTCTCCGCCTCGGCGACCACGCCGTCCGGCACGTGCAGGACCAGGGACTTCCACTTGACCTCGACGGTGAAGTTGCCGTTGCCCTGGTTGCCGAAGGCGTCCAGGGCCGTGCAGACCACTTCCGTCGTCCCGACCGGGAACAGCGACTCCGAGGCCGGGCTGCACGACGGGATCAGCACGCCGTCCAGATCGTCCTCGGCGAATGATTCGAACTTCACGCGCGCGCCTTCCGGACCGTCGGCTTCCACGGTGAACGACTCCGGCACGGACACCTTCGGCGCGATGCCGTCGATCACGTTGACCTTGAACGAGGCGGTGTCCTGCTCGCCGAACCGGTTCGTGGCCACGCACCGCACCTCGCTCTGGCCGAACTTGAAGAACGAGCCCGAGACGGGGTCGCAGTTCACGACCGGCTCCGGATCCTCTCCGCCGACCGCGCTGACGTCGAACTTCACGTACGCGCCGTCGCGCGACTTGGCCGGCCAGAGCACGACCTCGGGGAGGATGAGCTTGAGCTTGGTGATGACCTTACCGTTGATGGTGAAAGGCGCCGGCCCCGAGGTCAGGCCGCGTCCGCCGAGGACGTAGACCTTGTACGAGCCGGGCGTGGCCAGCACGATGGTCGGCACCCAGGCCACCACCCTCGTGGAGATGTGGGTGTTGGCCGGGACGTCGAACGTGCCCGGGGGTCCTTCATAGCGCACCACGGTGCCCAGGTCGGTGCCGTTGATGGTGATGAACTCCTCCGACGTCGTGGCGCCGAAGGACGACGGACTGATGGAGGTAATGGTTCCTGCCGAGAGGCCGACCGCAAAAAACACGAGAACTATAGACAGAGAGAGAACTCTACGCATCGTTAAACGTCCTCCGGCCCAAAGCGCCGCGGGGGTTCGGCGCTCCCACAGGGCCTAGTTAAAAGAAGGAGTCAAGAATACACCATCAACCCGTCCGTCAAAGGAAACTTTGCGGACCCATACGTCGTCTGCACTAAGGAAAGTCACGACAACGTACGGACGGGATCGGTGAGCGGCCGTGAGCTGGATCACACCGCGACAGAAATGTCTCCTTCAGGCCGCCAGGACGCCGAACTGTTCCGCCACGCCGACGATCGCCCCGATGGCGCGGTCCAGGTGCTCGCGCGTGTGCGCGGCGCTGATCTGGCAGCGCAGCCGGGCCTGACCCTGCGGCACGACCGGGAAGCCGAAGCCGGAGACATACACCCCGCTCTTGAGCAGTTCCTGGGACATGGAGATGGCCTTGGCCGTGTCGCCGATGAGGATCGGCACGATCGGGTGGATGCCTTCCCGCACCCGCACGCCCCTCGCCGTGAGCTGGGAGCGGAAGTACTTCGTGTTCTCGTGCAGGCGGTCGATGAAGCTCGTGTCCTTCTGCACCAGGTCGAGCGCGGCGATCGAGCCCATCACCACCGCCGGCGGGAGCGTGTTCGAGAACAAATACGGCCGCGACTTCTGGCGGAGGTAGTCGATCAGCACCTTCGGCCCGGTGGTGAACCCGCCGTGCGATCCGCCGAGGGCCTTGCCGAGCGTGGACGTGTACGCGTCGATCTTCCCGAACACCCCCAGCTCCTCGGCCGTCCCGCGGCCGGTGCGCCCGAGAACGCCCGTGCCGTGCGAGTCGTCGACGACCAGAAACGCGCCGTGCTCGCGGCAGATCTCGACCATCTCCGGCAGCGGCGCGAGCGAGCCCTCCATCGAGAACACGCCGTCGGTCATCACCAGCCGGTTGCGCGCGTCCTTGGACGCCTCCAGCGCGCGCCGCAAGTCGCCCATGTCGCGATTCTTGAAGCGCTCCTTGCGCGCCTTCGCCAGGCGGATGCCGTCGATGATCGAGGCGTGATTCAGCTCGTCGGAGACGATCGCGTCCTCTTCCGTGGCCACGGTCTGGAAGAGGCCCTCGTTCGCATTCCAGCAGGAGCCATAGAGGATCGTGTCCTCGGTGCCGAGGAACTCGGCGATCTTCGCCTCCAGCGTGCGGTGGATCGTCTGCGTGCCGCAGATGAAGCGCACCGAGGCCAATCCGTACCCGTAGTCATGCTCCGCCTTCTCCGCCGCCTCGATGATGGCCGGGTGATCGGCAAGCCCGAGGTAGTTGTTCGAGGTGAGCATGATCACCTCGCCGAGGCCTTCCACCTCCACGACCGCGCCCTGCGGCCCCTTGAGCGCGAGCTCGCGCTTCATCGTGCCGGCGGCGGACATCTGTTCGAGCTCGGAGGAGAGGGTGCTGAGTAGCGTCATAGGCTCACAGGCTCACAGGCTCACAGCGCGGTGCTCCTCTGAGC
>JBIOTX010000375.1:0-13200 GCA_044866315.1 Thermoanaerobaculia bacterium
AGGTAGGGGTTCGCGTCCGCGCCGGCGGTGCGGCACTCGATGCGCAGCGACGGGCCGTGGCCGACGATGCGGAAGCCCGCGGTGCGGTTGTCGTGGCTCCAGGCGATGCCCGTCGGCGCGAACGAGCCCGGCACATAGCGCTTGTACGAGGCCGGGTAGGGCGCGTAGAACGCGAACAGCTCCCGGATGTGGGCCATCCAGCCGCCGAGGAACCAGCGGAAGACGTCGGACTCGCCGGCGAACAGCGGCTTGTTCTTCGGCGACCACAGGCTCATGTGGATGTGGCAGCTCGAGCCCGCGTAGCGCTCGTCCCACTTGGCCATGAACGTGACGGCCTTGCCGTGCTGCCAGGCGATCTCCTTCGCCGCGTGCTTGTAGATCGTGTGCCGGTCGGCCATCTCCACCAGTTCGGCGTAGCGCAGGCCGATCTCCTGCTGCCCCGGCCCCCACTCTCCCTTCGACGACTCCACCGGAATTCCGGAGCGCTCCAGATGCCGGCGGATCGCGCCGATGAGGAACTCCTCTTTCGTGCTCTGGAAGATGTGGTAGTCCTCGATCAGGCGCCCGATCGGCTCGAGGTTGATGAAGCTCTTCCTGGCCACGTCCTCGTACGAGTCCTTGAACACGTACAGCTCGAGCTCGGACGCGCCCATGGCCGTGTAGCCTGCCTCCGCGGCGCGCGCGACCTGTTTGCGCAGGATGCTCCGCGGCGCGTACGGCACCAGCTCGTCCTTCTCCTCCTCGTGCACGTCGCAGAGCACGAGCGCGGTCTTGTCGAGCCAGGAGGCGATGCGCAACGTGTTGAAATCGGGAACGGGCCGAAAGTCCCCGTACCCCTTGGCCCAGCTGGTGAAGGCGTAGCCGGGCACCGGGTCCATGTCGATGTCGCACGCCAGGAGGTAGTCGCAGGCGTGGATGCTCCCCTCGGCCACCTCCTCGATGAAGAACTTGGCCACGATGCGCTTGCCGACCAGGCGCCCGTACATGTCCGGGAACACGACCAGGACGGTCTCGATCTCGTCGTCCGCCACGGCGCGCCTCAGCTGTTCGAGATCGATTCGTCCCTGCATCACTCGCTCACGTCGATGTACACCGACTTCCACTCCGTGTACGCGTCCAGCGCCTGCAGCCCCAGCTCGCGCCCCAGGCCGCTGCGCTTCACGCCGCCGAAGGGTCCTTCCAGGTGCACGCTGCTGCCGGAGTTGATCGACAGGTTCCCGGTCTCCACGGCCCGCGCGACGCGCATGGCCCGGCCGATGTCGCGCGTCCAGATCGAGCCGGACAGACCGTACATCGAGTCGTTCGCCAGGCGCACCGCGTCCTCTTCGGTCTCGAAGGGCATCACCGTCACCACCGGCCCGAAGATCTCCTCGCGCACGATGGTCATCTCCGGCTTGGCGTCGAGGAACACGGTGGGCGCGAGATAGGCGCCGCGCTCGTTCGTGCTCTTCCCGCCCGTCGCCAGCGTCGCCCCCTCGCTCTTCCCCTTGTCGATGTACTCCATCACCCGGTCGCGATGCGCGGCGGTGACCAGCGGTCCCATCTCCGTCGCGTCGTCCAGCGGATCGCCGACCTTCGTGCTCTCGAACTTCGCCACCAGCGCCTCGGTGAAGCGATCGTAGATCGACTGCTGCACGATCACCCGGCTGCGCGCGCAGCAATCCTGTCCCGCGTTGCCGAGGGAGCTCGAGGCGGCGGAGTCGACGGCGCGCTCGAAGTCGCAGTCCTCGAAGATCAGGTTCGGCGACTTGCCGCCCAACTCCAGCGACACGCGCTTGATGTCGTCCGCGGCGAGGCGCATCACCCGCATCCCCACCTCGGTCGATCCGGTGAAGGCGATCTTGCGCACCAGCGGGTGCTGGATCAGCGCCTCGCCGACGACCGATCCCGAGCCGGTGACCACGGTGAACACGCCCTCGGGGAACCCCGCCTCGAGCGCCAGCTCGCCGAGGCGGATGGCCGTGAGCGGCGTCTGTTCCGCCGGTTTGAGGACGACCGTGTTTCCCATCGCCAGCGCCGGCGCCGACTTCCAGGCCGTGATGGCGATGGGGAAGTTCCACGGCACGATGATCCCGCAGACGCCCACCGGCTCGCGGAACGAGAGCAGCACGCCCGGCGCAGCCGCGGGGATGGTCTGGCCGCCGACCTTGTTCGTCGCCCCGGCGTAGTACTCGAACACGTTCGCCGCCAGGCCGACCTCGTCACGCGCGTCGCGAATCGGCTTGCCGACGTTGCGCGCCTCCAGCTTGGCCAGCTCGTCGCGGTGCTGGCGGATCAGCGCCGCGAGGTTGAACATCAGCCGCCCGCGCCTCCTCGTGTCGATCCGCCGCCATTCCCCCCGAAACGCGCGCTCGGCGAGCGTGACCGCGCGGTCGACGTCGTCAGCGCTCGCTCGCTCGACGGTCGTCAGCGGCTCGCCGGTAGCGGGTTCGATCAGGGTCATGGACACGTGCGGCCTCTGGTTGCTAATCCGGTGCCGGCATGTCCGTGGCCGGCTCGCCCTGCATCGTATGCCAGGCGATGGCCGCCAGCACGATCGCGCCGCCGGCCATCGCGTAGCCGGACGGCCGCTCGCCGAGGAAGAGCAGCACCCAGATCGGGTTCGCCACCGGCTCGATCATCCCCGTCAGCGACGCCTCGGTGGCGGTGACGTGCTTCAGCCCCTTCACGAAGGCCGCGTAGGCGAGGGCGATCTGGAACACGCCGAGGAAGGCCAGGGCCAGGAAGGACTTCAGCGACAGCGCGAGATCGCCGGCCACCACGGGCAGCAGGGCCAGGGCGATGAAGACATTCCCCCACGTCACCGCCGCGCGCGCGGCGTCGTGCTCGCGGCGTAAGGAAAGAATCAGCCCGGCGAAGAAGACGCTGGAGACCAGGGCCATGGCGTTGCCGGCCATCCCCCGGGCCTCGAACTTGCCGACGAAAAACAGGGCCATCCCCGAGAGGGCCACGGCGATGGCGATCGCGTCCCGCGCGCGCATCGGCTCGCGCAGCACCAGCGGCGAGAGCAGCAGCACCCACACCACCCCCGCGTACTGCAGGAAGATCGCGTTCGCCGCGGTCGTCCACTTCGTGGCGATGACGAAGGTGGTGAGACACGTCCCGTAGCACACGATCGCCGCGAGGAACGCCGGCGACCAGCGCACGCGGATGTGCTTGCGCAGGATCAGAAACAGCGTCACCGCCGCGAACACCGACCGGTAGAACGTCACCTTCAGCGGCGGATCGATCACCGCCTTGATGCCGATCCCGCCGGTCGACCAGAGCAGTGCGGCGAGGGCGATGTAGAGCAGGCCCTTTTGACGGTGGTTCAAGCGGCGCGGAGTTTACTGCGGGCTGTGCTGGCGATACTGACCGGGCTTCTTATCGAGCTGACGTCAGCTTCGGGGGAGCTGGCGCCAAGGTCCGCGGCACAGGCTTCTCTTCACCGCGAGCTGCCGCTGGTATCGATGAGGCTGGCCGTAGATAGCAGCAGAGAATGTGTTGCTCAAACCGAGCCGATCGCAGGATGAAAGACATTGCCGGCGGTCCGCAGCGCACTGCCGCCTGCTTCGGAGCAAGTGCGGACAGCTCGCTGATTGTCGAAGTCAGCTCGATTTTTAGCGAAATCAGTAAGCCGCAATATTGACTGTTATAAATTTTAATCCTATCTTCCACACAAGCCGGTCAGCATGCGTGCCCGGCTCGTTCGGCAGGGCCCCGGCCGCACGAGCACTCCGACGCCTGACGATCGGCCAAACGGGCAAAAAAGCCCAAGAAAGGAAAAGAAAGGAAAAAATATGTCCAACATCATCGAAAACCCACAGTCCATCGAAGACCAGATCCAGGCCCTCATCGCCCAGCTGCGGCAGATGTCGCAGTCGATCCCCAGGTTCACCATCGTCCCGGCGGAAAGGCGCCGGAAGATCGCCCAGCGGGCGACGCTGTCCGACGAGTATCTCGAGACCGTCGCCCTGGCCTGCGACGGCTCGCCGCGGCTGACGGGCGTGGTCACACCCGCCGAGATCCGCGGCGTGATCCGCGCGTCGCACGCGCTGGAGTCGCTGGCTCGGGAGGCGGAGCTCTTCGTGCGCGGCCTCCGCGACACCAAGGCCGAGCTGCGGGCGGAGGTGGGCACACGCGCCCTCGACGCCTACAGCATGGCCCAGCGCTTCAACGGCCCCGAGGAACGCGAGGAGCTCATCCCGCACCTCCGGGCCATGAGGGTTGCCCTCGCACGCTCGCGCGGCCGGACCGGGCCCGCACCCGACCCGCCGCCGGACGGCCAGGTGACCCTGGCCGCGACGGCGGAAAAAAAGCCCGTGAAGTAAGCCCCATGAAACGGTCCAACCGGTGACCGAGACGTCGAGCGGACCGCCGTCGCTTCGGAGAGGAGGCAGTGGCGGCGGGACGCGCGGCGATCGAGGCGCTGGGGAAGACCAAACGACAACGGACACCGGCGCGGAGGGGGCCCCTCCCGCCGGTGTTCATTTTCTCATCAGACCGGAGGCACGGCTCCGATCGCGCGACATTCCGGCAACTCGCGCGTCTTCACATGCAGAGACTCTTTGTCGAGGTGCCAGGTCAGTTCCGGCTCGTCGGTGGTCACGCTGAACAGGAAGCGCGGCGCGCCGGGATCGAATCTGCCCGGCTGCCCGCGGTCGTGAGGAGCAGGCGTGAATTGGTTCGCATTCCCCACCGGCAGCTCCACGGCCTCATTCGCATCGTTCGTGTAGCTGAACCACACCTTGATCCGTCCGTAGTCGAGCCGCTCTCCGCACGGCGCAGTCGGCGCGAAGAGAGGCGCGGCCGTGCCCTGGATCCGGGCGATGTAGTCATCGATCTCCGACCGGCTCATCACCCGTTGCAGCGATTGCCTCGCTTCCTCGCGCACCTGTGGATCTCGCGCGCTTTTCTCGAGCTCCGTCAGAATCGTACAGGCGCGCTGCGATGCTTCGAAAGCCTGCGCTCCCTGCCGTGCCGTGATCAGGTCCTGCATTCTGTCGATGTGAAACGTGGCCAGAGCATGCCGGAGCAGATCCGCGTATGGCTCACCGGCGAGCCGCTGGATCGCCGCCTCGTATGTCCGGATTCTTCCCTCCGGATCGGCAGGAATCGGGAACGAATACGCCGCGTAAACGGACGACGGAGCGCGAGCGGAGATCACGCCCCGAAGCTGATCCGCCCATCCGGCCGGCGATTCGAGCGATCGAATCAGATCCCAGGCCACGGCGTCGTCGCCCGTCGGCTGCTTGACCGTGTACACCGCTTCATTCGAAGTCACCAGGCCCTCGAAAGACGGGGCGGGCGCGCTCGCGATCTGCAGCATCTGATTGCGCGTGCCCGCGATCAGGCGCAAGCGGTGGGTCCCGGGACTCCAGAGCCGCGTGTCGCCTGCGAACCAGCGGGGAGATGAAAGCGACTGCCACAAGCTCACGTCCCGGCTCTCACCTGGTTGGAGCGGAAAGGAATCACCCTCTACATCCGAAAGGAACGGGACGCCCCGCTCGTCTGGGAGATGTTCGCCCAGCGCCAGAAACGGCTCCCCCTCCGGCGGAATGACCAAGAGCGCAGCACGGGCGGGAAATGCCGCGGCCGAGGCTCCGGCATTGCGCGCCGTGATCCGCAGAGACGGGGGAATGGCCGGCAAAGCGCTTCTCGACTCGACGGCAAGAGTCAGCACCAGATCCGCGGCCGCGGCTGGGAACGAGACGAACAGGAGCGCGAAGAGCACTCTGCTTGCCTTGATCGTCATGGCCTCGCCCTCGTCCTTTCGTTCTGCGGAATCGGCTCCGGCCGGCGCCGGATGGTCAGATATTCACTGTGTGCGCGCGGGGCGGTTCCGAAGTAATGGAAGTCGACGATCCCGTCACGGCCTTCGTCCGTCTCGAAAACGTTGTGCGTCATGATGCACATTCTCTCGCCACTGGCCATTCGGTACGGCGGGCGCGGCGGCGGCAGTCCGGGCTCGTCGCAGTGACCGCCATGGTACGCGCCGGCGGGCGTGGTCTGGTTGACTCGCCAGAGGTGTGCGATCTCGTGTGCCGTGGCTTCGGCAAGCTCGTTCCCCGCGCGCAGAGACTCCACGTAGATCCAGCTTTCGCTGAAGCCGCCGGCCACCTGCGTCTCCCCCTTGTTGCTGCTGCCGGGGTCCGGAGGACCGGCAGCGGCGGCGGCGAACAGCATTTGATGATTCGGCTTTGCAGTCCGGTTTTCGCCCGCTCGCGTTCCGCTGCGCATCCACTTTCGAGTCATCCACTCCCGCTGTCCCGGTCGGCGGAAGTTGATCCGCTCCTCCCAGGGGATGGCTGCATCGAAGGGGAGCACGGTTGCGCCGCTCAGATCCGGCGACACCGCATCGCTCCACCAGATGACGTCGACGAAAGCGCCGGCCAGGAGCGATCTGACCAGACTGCCATTCGGCAGGTAATAGTCCTCTGCTCGATTTCCCGTAATCACGCCGATTGCGTCGGCCAGGTAAGGCCGCGGTGTGCCGTCAACGATCTCCGGGCCCGAATAGGAATTGCGCAAGCCCGCCGGATGGAGCACCGGATCCAGGAGCAATCGGCCCGGCTCAGGGCCGAAGAGATGCCGCTCGCGCACCACCCGGGCGACCGTCACTTCCTCTTGGTAAAAATCGCCCGAGCCGGCGAGAGGTGGTGCGTGGATCAGACGCGCCCGAAACGTGTTGGGAAGATTCCTCGTGTCCGCGACGTGAAGCTCGGTAGCGCCGGCAGGCGCCGGTCGCGTTAGAAACGCTCCTCTCCGAAACATCTTGTACAGCTCGATGTAGGCACGGCGCCACGCGGTGAAAACGGCGCTGCGCGTACAGGGCGATGCGGAGCAATCGAACCCCGAATTGGCGGTCGCTTCCAGTCGATAGTTGTCGCCCGAATGGGCACCCACGCCGAGGACGACCGATACACGCCCCGTTGCATCGCTCACGGCGGTGCCCACTGGGCCACCATTGACAGTTCCGGCCGCGCCCGAGTTGTCTCCCGCTCGCGCATCACCCGCATTACGGACGTATGGCGCTGCGTCCTCGGGGTCGAGAACACGGAAGTAGATCGTCTTTCCTGGAACTGGCGCGCCCGAGGGCGTGCGAACGGTTGCTTCCACCCGGACCCGGCTGTCCGCCGTTTGCAACGGCGACGGATACGCTTCGGGCCCGTGTTTGGCGATCAGTACCCGGTCGCTCGGCGGGACACCGAAGACGACCTCCGCCCTCTCCTCGAATGGCACATCGATGGTGATGAATCTCGTTCTCTCCGTTGCCGCCGTGCGACACCAGGACGCCTTCAGCCGACTCGTTCCCGGCGGCAGCTCGAGAATCAGCGAACCGACGCCGGTGACGAAGTACGTTTTTTCCGGTACACCCACAACCTGAATCACGGGCTGGAAGGAGGAGGCCGGGAAGTCGTACTTCACCTCGACGTTGCCTCCCGCCGCCGGCGGATCGAGAACACGAGCCTCGAATACCTTTGGATTCCCCACGGAAAACGGCCCGAACGAACGATCGTCGTCGTACTCCGTTTCCCGGCCGTCACCATGGATGGTCTGGCAGAACGTGTAAGCTTCCCAGACGAAATCTCCGGGCTGAAACAAGCACGTCAACGGGTAGAACAGGTTCACCGGTTCGAACGGCAGGGCGTTGCCAAAGTGGTAAAACGAATATTGCCCTCCCGCGGCGGTATAAATGGCGACATGTCCGCCGTTCTGTTTGCCGCCGCTCACGGTGATGTCCAGGCCGTACCCGCGCTCGTCATCCGGCGCGGTTTCGACGACACTGAAGCTGCACTGCCCCCGCGCGAGGACGGGCAGAAACACCAGTACCAGAAGAATCACTGGCTTTTGTGTGAGCCTCAATCGCGCGCGAGGGTATGCGGTTGCATTCTGTACGTCAATAAGTAGCGCATTCGCTACAGGTATCGAACCGACAGCTCATGCCCCCCACGTAACCTCCAACGCCTCCAACCGCCGCGCGGTGGCACTCGGGAAATAGGACAGCTTCTGATCAGGCACGAGCCGCAGATTCGGAAGCCGCCCCGTCAGCACCTCCAGCGCAACGCGGCCCTCCAGCCGCGCCAGCGGCGCGCCGATGCAGAAGTGGATCCCCTGCCCGAAGGCCAGATGCGGGGTCGTGCGGTGGATGTCGAAGCGCAACGGCTCCTCGAAGCGCTGCTCGTCGTGGTTCGCCGAGATATATGCGATCTGCACGCGGTCGCCCTTGCCGATGTGCGCGCCGCCGAGCTCCACGTCCTCGTTCGCCGTGCGGTACATGGCGTGGATGGGCGAGGCCACGCGGAGCACCTCCTCGATGATCGAGGGGATGATGGACGGGTCCCGCCGCGCGGCGGCGAAGAGCTCCGGGTCGCGCGCGAGCTCGAGGGCCGCGGCCGCGATGAGGCCGGCCGTGGTCTCGTAGCCGGCGAAGTTCACCTGCAGGACCATGTTCACGAGCTCCGGCATCCCCAGCGGCGGATCCAGGGCCGCCGCGCCGGTGACGATGTCGGAGAGGGCGTCGTCCCGAGGCCGGAGGCGCCGGTCCTCGATCGCCGCGGCGAGATAGTGCTGGAAGGCGACGAAGCCGCGCGCGTGAAGGACCAGCTGCGCCAGGGGCTTCTGTCCGGCGAAGATCTCGGTGCTGTCGCTCTGCCAGCGATTGATCTGCCCCAGGTCCTCGCGCGGCAGGCCGAGGAGGTCGATGATGAAGTTGCCGGGCAAGGCGATGGCGAAGGCCTCCACGAGCTCCACTCGGCCGTTCGCGGCGAACCCGTCGACGAGCCCCTCGGCGAGCTCGCGGAGGATCGGCTCGAATGCGGCCAGCCGCCGCAGCGAGAGCGCCCTGGTGACCAGCGCGCGATGATGGGTATGCGCGGGCGGATCGATGGTCACCAGGCTCGGGAGCTGGGGGAACCCCTTCATCAGCTCGGCGAGCAGCTCCGGCGGAGGAGGGACGGTGGCGGGCGTCGGCGTGATCGAATCGAGGGACGAGAAGCGCGCCGCGTCCCTGGCGACGGCGCAGACGTCCTCGTACCGGGTCACCACCCACAGTCCGAGCGATTCGCTCCAGAACACCGGCTCTTCCCGGCGGGCGCGCGCATAGAACGGGCGGGGATCGTCGAGCATCGGCGACCGGAGCGGGAAATGTTCTCGTCCACAAGCCGACATGAATCGCCTCCGTGGTCACGCTACCACGTCTCAGCGAGCCAGCCGTTCCTCGATCAACTGCACGGCCCGCTTCACGCCATTCTCGTTTCTCATCGACGCGCCGACCGCCTCCGCTCGCCGCTTCATGGCCGGTGAGCTCAACCCTTTGCGAATCTCCGCGGCGAGGCTCTTCGCCGTCACGGACCGCCTGTGCAGGACCCGGTTGCTGAGCCCCGCCCGCCGCAACTGTGTTCCCCAGAAAATCTGGTCGCCGGCATGCTCCACGACGATGGACGGGCATCCTGCCAGCGCGGCGTGATGCGTGGTTCCCGCGCCGCCGTGGTGCACGACCAGCGCGCACTGCGGAAGGAGCTGCTGATACGGCACGTAGCCGATTCGATAGAGGTGCGGGTGGTCGGCCGCGCCCGCCCTCTCACTTCCTGGCAGTTGGACGATGGCCCGGCATCCGGCGGCCTTCACCGCTTCGACGAACAGCTCCTCCGCCTCTCGCATCCCGAAGTGCGTGACGCTTCCGAAGCTCATGAACACCGGCGGCTCGCCCTCGGCGAGGAACCTCCTCAGGTCCTCCGGCATGGCCCACCCTTCGGGAGTGTCCGGCGGCCCGAAGAATCCGCAGAGCTGCAGGTGGTCTCCCCAATCCGGAGGCCGCTGCACGAGCATCGGGCTCGCCGCGATGAGCGTCAGCCGTTTCGACTGCCACACCTCCGAGAACACATCCTTCGCCGGGTGTCCCTCGGGACCATAGAGACGGTTGACATACTGCAGCAGCAGCTTGTTGGCGATGCCGCCGGCCAGCTTCCACAACCACGGATTCATCCACGCGCCGAGATTGGGGAACTGCCCGGGCGGCCGATGGCGCGTCGGATAAATGTCCGGGTTGAGCACGACCGCGCCGTACGGGCACCCCTTCTTCAACGCGGCCAGTTTTACCGGATGGGCAATGAAATGGCCGATCACCACCTCGTTGTCGCGGCACAACTGTCCGGCCGCCTCGTACATCTCGCCGACCGCAGGCTCGAACAGCTCCTCGTACATGTGTGTCAGCTGCTTCAGCGGCGGCAAGGCCATGAACCTCTCCTTGATGCTCGAGAGCCGGTCCAGGCCCCATTGCCGATACGTGTCCTGCGCATCAATGACCCGAAACCCGCCCGCGCGCCCATGAGACGAGTAATCCTCGAGGTCGAGGCTCGTGACGACGAGGGTCACGTCGTGACCGCCGGCGCTCAAACCGCCGGCCAGGGCGAGGAACGGGCGGATGTCCCCCTCCGTCCCCCAGGTCTGCAGCCCGATCTTCCTCGTGATCAGCGACCTCCGGCAAGCCAGTGAGCGATGTTCCGCACCAGGTGTCGATTGTCGATCCCCGGAACGTTCATCCCCCACGGACTCGTCACGCCGTTCTCCGTGAACAGTTGTGCCGACAGCATACCCATGTCGCCGGTGATGACCACCCGGCCGCGGCCGAACTGCATCGCTCCGGCCTGACCGTTGGTCGTCGCCGAAGATCCGACGCGGATGATCACCACCGCACGAGACGGAAACAGAAGCGACTGCCCGCCGAAAACGACGACGCGTCGGACCCCCGCCGTCAGCGCGTGTTCCGCGAGCAGGCCGTTCTCGCGCGTGGCGGCGATGTTCGATGGGTAAAAGCCTTCGAACGCATGATCCGCATCGACGACCACCTTTCCGGATGGCTCCGTCCCGAATGCGCGCAACATGGCGGCCGATGCGCTCGCAACCGGCTCGTGATCCGTCAGGAGGAGAAGGCCCCCGCCGCGCTCGACCCACTTGCGTACGGCTTCGATCTCCGCCGCAGTGAACGCCGGCTCCTGAGCCCGTGCGCTGTCGGCCAGCGGCGCGCCGAGGGCGCCGGCAATCACCAGCATCTTGTACGGCGCGAGCCGCTCGGACGTGAAAGGGCGGTCGTTTGTCTCGACGGAAAGACCGTCGTTCCGGAGCAGATCGACGAACGCCTTGTAGGTCGTCGTGCTCTTGTGGACATTGTGATGAGCCTCGTCGAAAAGAACTCTGGGGTGTGACCGAACGAAGCGAGGATGCTCCACGCTCGCGTCGAAATTGGGGTCCGCGATTTGCTGGGACCGGGCGCTGCTGGATACGCCGACCACCAGAAGAAGGACGAGGAATCGCTTCATGAGAGTCTCCCCCTGGGAGGCAGGACGTTCGGGGGGCGACGAACGTTAGAGGGTAAGCTGGTTACGCGAGTCGATCCCCGTAACTGCGCGGCAGGATCACGCGAAAGGTCGAGCCCTGCCCCGGCTTTGTTGCCAGCTCCAAGCCGGCGTCGAGCAGCTCACAGAGCCGTTTGACGATCGTCAGGCCGACGCCCTCTCCCGGCTGCTGGGTCAGTGGCCCGGTCGCCGCCGCGGAGGGGAGCGTCGTGGCAGGAGCGATGTCCTGTCGCCGATCGGTGCTCGCCTCGTTGGCTTCATTTGCGACCTCGGTGGCGCTGTGAAGCTCATGCGCAAACGGCGCGGCGTTGTTTTCGTCGATCCCCGGCCCGGTGTCCTGGACCGAAAAGGTCCATCGATCCGTGTCCCGTCCTCGGTCCAGTCCCCAGGTGACGGAAACGCCACCGTGCTGGGTGTACTTGACGGCATTGAGGAACAGGTTCTGGAGGATGCGCAGGACCTTCGCTTTGTCGCCTTCGACGGGCAGTGAGCGGGGGCCGTCCATTTTCAGAAAGAGTCCGCGGTCGGTCGCAACGGTCTGCGAAGCGGTGCAGAAATCGCGCAACACGGCGGCGGCATCGAAGGTGGAGAGCTCGCGTTGTTCGTGGCCGGCTTCGAGGCGGGCCAGGCTCAACAGATCGTCGAGCATCTCGTGGAGCGAGGAAACGCTCTTGCTGAGCATGTCGGCGACTTCGACGCGCACGGGCTCGGACAGCGCGGAACCGCCGCCGGTGAGCAGGGACGTCGCTCCCTTCACGGCCGTGACACTGCCGCGCAGATCATGCGCCGCGGTGCGCCAGGCTTCAGCGCGGGCGCTCTCGATCTCCTGGAGGGCGGAGAGCGCCTGCTTGAGATCGTTCACGTGCCCGGCCGATTCGGCCTGATGGAGGCGCCAGTACTGCGCCGCGCTTTCGGCGACACCGTCCGCGCACAATCGGATCCACGCCCGACGGGCCGTCGGCATCACGCCGGGCTCCAGCGAGGGATGGGTCGCAGCGTAACGTTCCAACTCGTCGGCGACGGAGAGCTGCAGGTATCCCCATTCGCGGATGACTTCGAGCAACTGATACCCCTGCTGCCAGCGCTGCAGGCCGTGCTCGCACACCATCTGCGTTTCGTTCTCTTCGAAAACCCGATTGTGCTCGTCGGGGAAGGCCTGAAGTGTGTGCGCCAGACAGTCCAGAACGGCGGGGATGTGATCGTTGAATTGGGCGCCGGACAGAGAGGAGCCGATGTTGCGCCCGAGAGCGTCCTCGCTCATGGCGCGCCACGAATGAAGAATGGCGTCCCGCCGCCCGAGCAGCTCGGAGACGAGGTCGTTCAGCTGCTGTCGGACCCGGTCGGGATTCGAGGAAGTCACGCCCGGTGGATCGTGCAGGTGCCCATGCTTCGGAGTGATCGATCCCGCTGTGGACATGAGGCTTCTCGAGCCGTCTCAGTCGCGGCCCGCACGGCGTTCCGGAGGATGAGGGAAGGCTTCAGCCGGTAAGGTGCAAGATGAGATCCATAAGCGCGAAATGCCCCTCACCCGGCGCTGCGCGCCACCCTCTCCCCGCAAGCGTGCGGGGAGAAGGTGCCCGAAGGGCGGAGGAGGGCGGACCCTAATTCGCCAGATACGGCGCCCGCTCCAGCCGCGCCCGGATCTCGCTCTCCGACGGCGGGCACCGCAGCGGATCCTCCGGCGGCGGAACCGCCGAGGCGCATTCGCGGACGACCTCGGCCATGGTGTCGATCTCAAGGGGTTTGTTCAGGACGGCGGAGAAGAGCTCCGGGTCCAGGAAGATGTCGTTGTTGGGGTCGCGGACGGCCAGGACGAAGGTCGTCGCCTCGGGCCGCTCGCGGCGGAAGGTCTCCAGGAAGGTCA
>JBIOTX010000376.1:0-2101 GCA_044866315.1 Thermoanaerobaculia bacterium
CCATCGCCTCGTCCGTGCTGGAGACCGTATCGACTCCCAGGGGCTGGTGGCGGAGGATCGTGAAGAGGAGGACGCGCAACGCGTCGTTGCTCTCGACGATGAGAACTCTCGGCTCGTTGTTCATGACTGTATGCCGAGGAGCTGCGGGACCGGCCGACGTTTTCCCCTCGCCCCGCTTGCGGGGAGAGGGTGGCGCGGCGCGCCGGGTGAGGGGCGCTCTCGCGCTTAACTAAGGCCATTGTGGCCAGACCGCGACACTCAACGTCCCTTGTTCAGTTGAGCGGCGTTTGCGTCACTGTTCGTGCGTTTCCACTCGCAGCAGATTCGCGCAATCGTCGGCCGGATGCAAACCCTCTTTGACAGCAACACTCCTCGGAAAACGATACGTATGCTTAGGCTTATACGGGCAATTCTCGTGATGAAAAATAACCTCGCCTGGCGCTACATACACCTGTTCAAATACTGGGCGTTTCCTTGGTGTGATCTCGGAGTTGGGAGGCGTCGCTCGCACAATCGAACGTTCGGCGCTCACAGTGTTCGCCGGCACAGTCTCGATCGTGGATTGCCCGGCATGCGTAAGTCGCCGAGATAGTGGTGAGGATGGCTTGCGCGGTTCTGGTGCTACCGCAGGGTAGGAGTCATACCGAATCAGAAATATGGCGCCGAAGCATCCTCCGAAGAACAAGCAAATCAGTACCAGACCAATCTGCGCATACAACTTAGCGAACAAGCCATAAGATAGAAGAAGGAATGACCCAACGAGGAGCAGTGTCGCGCCCAAAAGTGCCGCAAAGGAAAGGGCCCGTGTTATCAGCACAGATACGATCACGAGGGCGGTACCGGCAATGACGAGAATTCGGCCTGTGTTCAGAAGCCACGGATGCCTTTCTGGTACTGTGGTGCGATCGACCTCCGCGGCCGTTATCAGCAGGCTGATGAAGTCGAAAATAGACATCACGGTAGTCGCGTTGATTCGCTGGCGCCATTGTTTGAGCGCGTCATCGTGCGAGTTCGGCTGCGTGTGGGAACCTCGAACACCAATCAAAGCTCCTGCAAGGGATGATTCTATTGCATGGCTGGATGCCACGGTACGAGAATAACTCGATCCGTCGGAAACTGAACTCCTCGCAGGCGAGAGCTGCGATCGCCTCCGCGTATAGTCTTGAAAAGCCGAAACGGCGAAACGTTAGAGGAGAAGCTGAGCGGCGGTTACCACGGGTCCACGTGGATCTTCGTAATGCGCGTTCCCGGCGGCAAGTCCTTCACCTGCCGGTGGATCTGTCCCATCACGTGAAGGTGGGCATCCCAGCGCGATGGTGTGTAATTCTCGGGGGTGAGCTTGCCGTTCAGAACGAGCGGAATGGTCGGTGAGTACACGTAAGGCGGTCTCAGAGGTTTGTGCCGTTGCTGGAGTTGGGCCACGAAAGCCGGCCGGAACCACGACTCGACGTTGTCGCGATGACGCAGGCGCTCATTCCATTCGTCCGTCGTGGTCGCGATGTCGATCAACTTTCCCGACTCCGTATCGAGAAACATCACCGAGCCGTCGGGCATCCGTACGAACACGTCGCCCAGAGCGGTGATCAGTAACGGTTCCGCTGTCTCGGGCAGGATCCAGCGCCACGCCTCGGTGGCGGTGGCGAAGTCCTTCGGCTGCGGAAGGACAGGCGCCGTATATTGCGAAACGAGCTCTCTGCCGCTGCGTCGATCACAGCTCGAGAAGCCGAGGAGACAGGCGAGGACGAACGCCAGCATGTGAAGGCGACTCGGACGACCGCGCCTCATCCCACCCGAATTCTACAACCCGGTCCGGATGCCCCCGCCCCCTGCCCCCACCCCTAGTTCGCCAGATACGGCGCCCGCTCCAGCCTCGCCCGGATCTCGCTCTCCGACGGCGGGCACCGCAGCGGGTCGTCCGGCGGCGGGACCGCCGAGGCGCACTCGCGGACGACCTCGGCCATGGTGTCGATCTCGAGGGGTTTGTTCAGGACGGCGGAGAAGAGCTCCGGGTCCAGGAAGATGTCGTTGTTGGGGTCGCGGACGGCCAGGACGAAGGTCGTCGCCTCGGGCCGCTCGCGGCGGAAGGTCTCCAGGAAGGTCA
>JBIOTX010000377.1:0-17191 GCA_044866315.1 Thermoanaerobaculia bacterium
TGCGGCGTCCCTCGATCGAGGTCATCCAGAACTCCATTGACCGCCTCCGCCTCGAACGGCACGCGCCGCGTAATGGCGCGGGACAGATCGAGCGTGCCCGCGTCGGCGAGGCGCAGAAGCTCGACCAGCTCGTCCCGGGTGTGGTCGGAGCAGCCGATGATGCGCGTCTCCTTGCCGAGGACGTCCTGGTAGGGGTCGCACTCGAAGTGGCGGGCGTTGATGGCGACGAGCATGAGGCGGCCGCCGGGGGCGAGGGCGCGGACGGCCGTGGTCAGCAGCGGCGGGTGGCCGGTGAAGTCGAGGATCACGTCGACATCACGCAGATCCTCGGCGGCGATCGGGGTCGCGCCGAGGTCGCGGGCGGTGGCGAGTTTCTCGGGGACGCGGTCGACGGCGAAGATCTCGCCGGCGCCGAGGAGGCGTGCGAGTTGGAGGGCGGAGACGCCCAGGCCGCCGAAGCCGAGGATGGCGACGGAGTCGCCGCGGCGAACGCTGGCGAGGCGGAGGGCGTGATACGCGGTGGCGGTGGAGCACATCATCACCGCGGCGATCTCGTCGGAGACGGCATCGGGGATGGGGACGGCGTTGCGCGCGGGGATGACGACCCGTTCGGACTGGCCGCCGTCGTGCTCCTTGCCGATCATGCCGCCGGTTTCGCAGAACTGCTCGCCATAGACGCGGCAGCGCCGGCACGTGCCGCAGGAGACGAGGTAGTGGACGGCAACGCGCGCGCCGATCGCGGGCTCGGTGACGTTCGCACCGCGGGCGATGACGACGCCGGCGATCTCATGGCCGAGGGTGAGCGGGAGGCGGGGAATGGTGCCGCGGCCGGCGCGATAGTGGGCGTCGCTGTGGCAGATGCCGGCGGCGCGGACTTCGACGACGACGTCGTCCGGCCCGGGCTCCGGATCGGGCAGCGCGACCTCGCGCAGCGGCTCACCGAAGGCTTCCAGGCGCAGGCTTCGTATCATGCGCGGAGTATGGCATTCGACCGGAGCACCAGCGAGCGCACCATCGACCTGATCGCACTGCTTGGCGCGCCCGGAGCGGCGGCGCTGGTCGTCGCCCAAGATCGCTTCGGCGTGGAGGGCTCGCGCCTGGCGACGATCGCGATCGACGGGGTCGACGCGAGCGCGTGCATCTATCTCGGCAAGCGCGATGAGACTCCGCTGTTTCTCGTGGAGTCGACGCAGCCGGTGGAGACGATGCTCGACTTCCGCACCGCCGCGGGCGTGCTGGAGCCGGACGAGGTCGCGCTGCTCTCGTACGCGCAGGGGATGCTGCACTGGACGCGGCGCACGCGCTTCTGCTCACACTGCGGCGCGGCGGTCCGGGCGCAGCAGGGCGGCCACGTGCGCGCCTGCACGGGCTGCGGCGCGCTGACGTTTCCGCGCACCGACCCGGCGGTGATGATGCTGGTCACGCGCGGCGAGCGCCTGTTCCTGGCGCGGCACCACGGCTTCTCCCACGCCTGGTCGACGCTGGCGGGCTTCGTCGAGCCGGGGGAGTCGCTGGAGGATGCGGTGCGGCGCGAGCTGGCCGAGGAGACGTCGCTGCCGGCGAAAGCGATCCGCTACTTCGGGTCGCAGTCCTGGCCGCTGCCGGCGTCGCTGATGATCGGCTTCGAAGTGGAAGCGGAATCGGAGGAGTTCGCGATCGATCCGAACGAGCTGCTGGAAGGGCGCTGGTTCACGCGCGCCGAGCTCGGCGCGGTGACGACTTCTTCGAAGATCTCGCTTTCCGGGCAGATGATTGCTGCCTGGGCTTCGCGCGCTTAGCGGGCTTGCGCCCGCCGGACGTGCCGAGGCTGCGACTGAGGACTTCCAGCAAATCGACGACGTCGCCGCCGGGCTCCTCGCGCGACTCTTCCTCCGGCGCCTTGACGATGTCCACCTTCTTGCGCTCCTTGGAGGCCACGAGCTTCTCCAGGCGCTCGGCGTATTCGTCGAGGAACTCCTTGAGGTCGAGCTTCTTCGTCTTCCGTGCGATCTGGGTCTCGAACTTGCGCACCTCGGCCGGCGCGGGCTTCGTCTTCTTCGGCAGGCCGACTTCTTCCGCGGAGCGGACCTCGCCCTCGAAGCGCATCGTCTCCGCGCGCAGGATGCCGTTCTCGGCGAGGATGGCGACCAGGTATTCCTTGTCCCGCATCACGAACGTGGCGATGCCCGCCTGGCCGGCTTTCTCCATCACCTCGGCCAGGAGGCGATAGGCCTTGGTCGTGCCCCCCGAGGGGACGAGGAAGTAGCCGCGCTCGAAGTAGACCGGATCGAGCTCGTCGCGGTCGACGAAGAGCTGCAGGTCGATCTCGCGCGACTTGCGCGGCTCGACGGCCTCGAGCTCCTCGTCTGTGACGACCACGAACTTGCCTTTTTCGATCTCGTAGCCGCGGACGATGTCGTCGCTGTCGAGGACCTTCTCGTCTTTCGAGCAGACGTAACGGCGCTCGACGGTCGCGCCGTCCGGCCCGACCATGCGCAAGGCCGTGCCGCGCGGCCGGGTGGCGGCGTAGAGCGCGACGGGCACCGTCACCAGGCCGAAGGTGATCGTGCCGGTCCAGAACGAGCGGACGCCACTCGGTGCAAGATCTTCTTCTTCCGGTTCAGCCACGGGCTTTCCTCTTCACGCCGGCCAGGCTCGCCTCGAGTGCGTCGGCGAGCTTGTCCTCGCGCTGTTTCTTCGGCCGGAAGACCTTCAGCTTCGGCTTCCCGCCCTCGGCCTTGGCCTCGATCATCTCCATCACCCGCGCGCGGTACTGGTCGCGGAACTGCGAGGGGTCGAACTCGCCGTGCAGGGCGGTGACGAGCTGGCGGGCCATCTCCAGCTCGCGCTTCTGCAGCTCGCGCCCGCCCGGCGGCTTGAGCGCGCTCGCATCGACGACCTCCTCTGCGTGACGGAGGGTGATCAACATCAGATGACCGTCCTCCGCGCGCAACGCGCCGACGTACTCGCGGTCACGCATGACCCAGCGGGCGATGCCTTCCCGGTTCTTCCGCTCCAGCGCGGCCGCGGCGGCGAAGTAGGCCTTGGTGTTGCCGTCGGGCCCGAGGTAGTAGGCCCGCTCGTACCAGCGCGGGTCGACGTCCGCGGGATCGACGAAGCGCGTGATCTCGATGTCCCGCGAGTCCTCCGGCTCCAGCTTCTCCAGCTCCTCCGGCTCGAACACGACCAGCCGGCCATGCCCGATCGGATAGGCCTTGCGGACCTCTTTGTAGTCCACCGGCTCGCCGTTCTTCGAGCTGACGAGCTGCTGCTTGACCGGTTGCTTGTCCGTCTTGTGCAGGAGGCGGAAGTGCACGGTGCGGTCGGTGACGGCCGAGTAGAGCTTTACCGGCACAGTTGCGGTGCCGAAGTGAAGGACGCCTTTCCAAATCGCGCGTGCACCGCGCTTTGCGGTTGTCTTCGCCACGAGGAGAATGGATTGCGTAACTCCTGCCAGCTCGGATAGTATTTGGGAGCCCAAGCGAAGACGCGCTGATCCGGGCATGGCGAAGCGGGCGGTGAGGTGGTGACAGCGACAGACGTCCCCCTCCTGGACCGAGTGAAAGCCTCACCGACCGCTTCCATTTTCGGCTACTTCACGAAGATCTTTACGCTGTCCCTGCGCCCGGCGGAGTCAACCGCGGTGATCACGTGCGAGCCGGGCGCGAGCGGCCACTCCAGCGCCGAGCCCGGCTGCGACGTACCGACGCGGCGATCGTCCACATGCCACGCTACGGCTGAGGAGGCCACGGCGCGGAAGCGCAGCGCCTGGAACTCGGTGCGCAAGGTCGGATCGATGAGATAGGTCGCGCCGTCAGGCGGATTGGCGATCTCGAGCGAAGCCTGACGCGTCGGCGCCGAGCCTCCGAATTCGACCGGAACTTCGGCCCGGGTGTCGTGGTGCCAGGAGCAGAACCGCGCTGGCTTATCGGTGGGCAGCCACTCCCTCTCCACCGCCGGGCACCACGTCGACGGCCGCAGACCCGAGAGAGCGCAGATCTCGACGGACTCGACGTTGTCCGGCGGCGCGAGGATCGGTGTGGGGTCGCCGATCGGGAGCGCGCCGCGCGCCCGCTTCATCGCCGCGAGCATGACCGCGTGGAAAATCGGCGCGGCGCCGGTGACGCCGCTCGAGCCGCGCAGCTCGCGGCGGTCGAAGTTGCCCACCCACACCCCCACGGTGACCTCGCGCGTGTAGCCGATGGTCCAGTTGTCGCGATAGGCCTGCGACGTGCCGGTCTTGACCGCGACCGGAAACGGGAGGTCGAGGCTGCCGCCGGTGCCGAAGGCGTACTCGCGGGCGTCGGCGTCGGTGAGGATGTCGGTGATCCAGAAGGCGGTGCGTTGTGAAAACAGTTGCCGGTTGCCAGTTGCCGGTTGCCCGAAGAGGAAGGTGGGCTTGACGGGTTTGCCGCCGCGCGCGAAGGTAGCGTAGGCGGTGACGAGTTGTTCGAGGGTGACCTCGGCGTCGCCTAGGGTGAGGCCGAGGCCGTAGTAGTCGGCGGTGCGGGTCAGGCCGGTGAAGCCGGAGTTGCGGAGGAGGCGGAGGAGCTGTTCGGGGCCGAGCTTGGCCAGCATGGCCACGGCGGGGATGTTCTCCGAGCCCGCGAGCGCGGCCCGGACGCGCAGCGGGCCGCGATAGCGCCCGTCGTAGTTGCGCGGCGTATAGACCACGCCCTCCTCGGCGGTCGGAAAGTGCGCCGGCACATCCGCGAGAACGGTGGCTGGCGACTCTCCGCGCTCGAAGGCTAGGGCGTAGGTGAAGGGCTTGAGCGTCGATCCGGGCTGGCGCGGCGTGGTGACGCCGTCGATGGCTTGCGCAAAGTAATCCCCAGAACCTTCCCAGGCCAGCCACTCGCCGGTGGCGTTGTCGAGCACCGCCACGGCGACGGCGCCCGCGCCATGGCGGACGAGCGTGTCGCGATGCGCGGCGATGATGCCGAGGATCTGGCGCTGAAGCTTCAGATCCAGCGTCGTGTGGAGGACAGGCGATCCCGCCTGTCCCCTCACTCGTTCGACAAAGTGCATCGCCAGCGCAGGCTGCGCCGACTCCGCGAAGCGCAAACGCTCCTCTTGCGCGTGCTTCCGCTCCTCGGCAGAGAGAGGCATCCGCGCAAGGATCGCCAACTGTCGCGCGCGCGCCTTCGACGGATCGCGCAGCGGGTTGAACGCGCTCGGGCGCTGCGGGAGCGAGGCGAGGAACGCGGCCTGGGCGGGGGTGAGATTCTCCGGCGGGCAGCCAAAGTAGGTCCGGCTGGCCCGGCCGATGCCGGTGATGCGGTTTCCGTACGGCGCGAGGTTGAGGTACATCGCCAGGAGCTCGTCCTTGGAGAAGCGATGCTCGAGGCGCAGCGCGAGCACGGCCTCGCGCAGCTTCTGCGCGACCGAGCGGCTGCGCGACTCGAGGAGCAGCTTGGAGATCTGCTGGGTGATCGTCGAGCCGCCTTCGACCACGCCGAGCGAGCGCACGTTGTGCACCGCAGCGCGGGCGACGGCGACCGGATCGATGCCCACGTGGCGGTAGAAGCGGCGGTCTTCCGCGGCGAGCGTGGCGTGCTTGACATGAGGCGGAATGGTCTTCAGCGGGAACGTGCGCGTGCCGGTGGAGGCGAGGGGCTCGTAGAGCACCTCGCCGTTGCGGTCGAGGATCGTCGTCGACTGGTGCTTCGACGGGTCGAGGAGACGCCCGTCGATCGGGCCAAAGCGAAGCCATGCCCCAAGGGCAAGGATCGCCACGACCGCAATCAGAAGAACCTTCTTCACTTCGAGACCTCCACGGTGGCCGTGCCGCCGCGGCCGAACACCTCCGGCTCGTACATCTCCTCGGCGTGCGTCGGCGCGGCGATGAACGTGCCGGCCGTCGTGGCGCGCACGAGATAGCTGAACTCATGGATCCCCTCGCCGAGGCGGGTGGCGAAGACGTTCACCCGGTCGTCGTGGCGCTCGATGTGGTCCCAGCCGCCGCGCTGCCACAGCGTCCACCAGTCGCTGGACTCGGCGCGCAGCTGCTGTTCGACGAGCATCGACGCCGTCGTCGCGAAGGCGGTCTCCACCGGCTCCGTGCCCGCGGGCAGCGGATCGGTGACGGCGACGTAGCGGCGCTCCTTGGTGTTGCGGATGCGCAGCGTCACCGTGATCAGGTCGCCGGCCTTGAACGATGTCGCGGGCGCAGTACTCCCCTGCACGGTGTACGAGCGCTCGACCTGGAAGCCGGCGTCGATGGGCTGCAGGCGCAGCGAGGCCATCGCGTAGCGCAGGCGCAGCATGTAGAAGAGCGTGCCGACGCCCTGGCGCTCGAAGACCACGGACGACGCGCCCGGCTTGCGCAGGAGCTCCGCCGTCGAGAACTGCTTCGACCGCGCGTCGGTCGAGCGGCCCTTGAAGGTCTCGCGGGCGATCACGTCGCCGCCGAGGGTGACGGTGCCGACGAAGTCCGGCACCTCCGCCTCGTACTTGCGGTAGTAGTCGACGAGCGACTCCATGGCCCAGGCGTTCTCCTGGGTGTTGCCCCAGCGGCCGTCCTTGCGGACCTGCATCAGCCAGCGGACCATCCGCTTGACGGTCTCCTCCTCGTTGCCCTTGCGGACGAGCGTGCCGAGGGCGATGGCGGTGGAGCGCTCGTTCGAGTTCCAGTACCAGAGCAGGTACGGATCGGCGAGCTCGTTGACGTACGCGGTGCCGCCTTCGGGGAGGATCGAGTTCATGATCCTTCGCTTCAGCTCCGCGGCGCGCGTGTCATTCGGCTTCATCGCGTCGAGGAGGAACGACAGCGCGAAGACGGGCATGCGGTCGCGGTAGCCGTACACGCGGGTAAGGTGCGAGTCGACGTTGCGCCCGCCCTCGGCGAGCACCTTCACCACGAACGCCTGCCAGGACGTGAACGCCGGCATCCATCCCTCGTTCGGCGGCGCGGGCTGGCCGAGCTGCCCTTCCAGGAAGGTGTAGGCGCGCTCGAGATCGGGATCGATGGTGTAGCCGAGCTGTTTGCCGCGCTGCAACACGTGCACGACGTAGCTGGTCAGGTACGGGGACGACGGCGAGCTGCAGTCGCCGGCCCAGAAGACGAAGCCGCCGTCGCCGCACTGGAAGTTGCGCAGCTCGGTCAGGGTCTTCTGCGCGGTCGCCTTCTCCTTGCCCGGGTCGATGCCGGGCAGACTGAATGCGGCGCCGAGGTCGGCGACGAGCATCAGGCCGAGGGCGCGCGAGGCGCGCTGTTCGGCGCAGCCGTACGGATACTCGACCAGGTAACGCGCTCCCTCACCGAGGCCGACCAGCATCGTCGAGGAGAGATCGAGGCGCAGGCCGCCGAAGCCGGGGATGACATCGGTCGGAACGTTCAGCTTCTCCTCCGCGCGCGGCTTCGCTTCACCGTACGCGGCGACGGTCTCCGGCGAGGCCATGAAGCGCACCGGGATGACGTCCTCAAAGGCGTCGGTCTCGCGGCCCATCTTCACGCGCATGCGGATGCGCGCGGTGCCAACCGCCTTCGCCTCGGCGTCGAAGCGGACTTCGAGCGGGGTCTTGGGTTGGACCGTGACGGTGGTCTGTCCTCCATTGAACGTGAGCACGCTTGGATCGAGGCTCTCGACCGTCACCGTGGCCTGGCCGCCCCGGGTGAGCTGGTTGTGGATGACGGCGCCGAAGTGGGCCTTGTCGCCGACGTGCAGGAAGCGCGGCCAGGCCGGGGTGAGCATCAGCGGCTTGTTGACCCGGATCTCGTTCTGGGCCCAGCCGAAGCGCGAGGCCCGGTCGCCGGCGACGGCCATGATGCGATACGTGGTCAACGACTCAGGGAGCGTGACTTCGGTGCGCGCGCGTCCGTTGGCGTCGGTGACGAGCGACCCGAGCCAGAAGGCCAGGACGCGGAAGTCCTTGCGCAGCGTGCCCGGTCCGGCGTCCGCGCCGCCGCCTCCGCCGTCCTCGGCTCCTTTCGGAGTGAGCACGCGGCGGCTGACGATGCGCAGGCGCGAGTCGGCATTCGCCACCTGCAGGGCCTTCTGCAGATAGATATGCTGGAGCACGTCCGGGGTCTGGTACGCGGTCAGCGAGAGCACGCCGTAGTCGACCGCCCAAAGGGTGACCTCGGACTGCGACGGCTTGCCCGCCGCGTCGCGCACGTTGACCTCGATCTTCGCCTTCGTCGCCGGGCGGAACTCCTCGCGGTCGGCCTTCACGTCCACCTTGAGCCGCTTCGACGCGTCCTCGACCGCGAGCTCGACGTAGCCGACGCGGAAGGCCGGCTTGCCGGGATCGCTGCCGTCCTTGTTCGGCTCCTTCTGCGTGCGCCCTTTGACCAGCAGCACGGAGACGTAGACGTTGGGGATGTCCTTCTCGGTGATGGGTACGCTGAGGGTCTGCTGCGTGGACGTCAGCTCGAACTCCTTCCACGTGCGCACGCCCTCGCGCTCGGTGGTGAGCAGCGCGGTGGCGCGCTCCCACGGCGACTTGACCATGATCCGCGCGGTCTCGCCGGGGCGGTAGGTCTTCTTCTCCGGGATCAGGTCGATGCGGTTGTGGTCGTAGCGCTCCCAGGCCGTATAGCCGGCGCCGATGGCGTAGAAGCCCACGCGCGTGGTGGTGCTGCGGCCGTCGCCGTCTTCCGCCGTGGCGACGATCATGTACTCGCCGCCCTCGGGGAGGGGGATGTGCAGCGGCACCGGATCGGCTTTCGTGTCGACTGTCCACTCGCCGGCGTCGACTTCCTTGCGTTCGCTGTCCCAGCCGTAGAAGCCGTCGCCCTCGGCCTGCCGGGCGCTGACCCACTGGATGCGCTTGAGCGCGACTTTCACCTTCACGCCGGGCGCGGCCAGTCCGTCGAGGCCGACGGCGGCGATGTTGGTGTCGATGCCTTTCGCCGCCTCGGCAAAGTACGGCGGGCGGCCGACGGCGAGGTACCACGGCGCGGGATCGACGCGGAACGAGGCCCGGCCGGCGATCTGCTGGCGCGTGACGTCGATGACCACGCCTTCGAGCTGGTAGTCGAACGGCCAGCCGGCGGCCTGGTCGGTCTCCAGCGAGAGATTCAGCTGTCCGTTGCGGTCGAGCTTTCCTTCCTGCTGAGAGATGAGGACCGTCTCGCGGCGGCCGTCCCAGACGTTGTCCTCGTCGAGGAAGGCCCAGCGCTCGGAGGGGAAGCGCTCGAGGATGCGCTGAGGCACGTCGTCGATCTGGCGCTTGGAGTAGCGCCAATTGACCTGCTGGTCGGACATCGCGCCGCCGTACAGATAGCGGCCGGTGATGCGGCCCTCGAGCTTCGTGCCGGCGAGGGAGCTGTTCGCGGTGAGCGTCGTGTCGACGCGGAAGTCGGGGCGGCGGTAGGCGGCGACGAGGAAGTCGCCGATGATCACGCCGCGGTGATCGGCCGTGCGGGCCATGAGGTTGTACGTGCCGAGGGGTGCATCGGCGGGAACGCGGAACGTCCACTCCGCGCTCGACCAGTCATTGAGCGTCACCGTGCGCGCGTCGAGCTCCTTGCCGTGGCTGTCGCGCAGGGTGACGTCGAGTTTCGTGCCCGCGGGCGCGAGCTGCATGCCCTGCGGCGTGTCGGCGCGAACGATGGCCTTGAGGTGCACCTCCTCGCCGAGCTTGTAGACGCCGCGGTCGGCGAAGATCGTGCCGCGCAGCTGCGGGTCCGCCTCGTCGAGGTCGTACTCGACGTCGAAGTCCCAGGGCATGATCCCTTCGTTCCAGTCGCTGCCGATGTAGGCGACGTCGCCGTCCTTCTCGGCGACGACGATGAAGTGCAGCATGCCCAGCGCTTCCCAGTCGTCGTCGTAGTCCTCGGAGTCCTTGGGCTTGGTCTTGTCGCGGCGGAGGTCGGTGCTCGGGGCGATGGCGATGCCCTGCGCATCCGTCGTTCCGGTCCAGAAGACCTTGTTCTCCTTGTCGCGGATGGAGACCGTGGCGCCGGCGACCGGCTTCGCGTCATCGAGGCGCGTCACCAGGATCACGGCGTTCTGGGGGCTGTCCTTGACGCTGATGCCGAGGTTCGTGGCCTGCACGAGCGTGGATGCGGGCTGCGGGTTGTAGATCTCGGAGCGCGCGATGGCCTCGCCGGGCTGCATGGCGACCCAGGCCAGGCCCATGTTGTCGTCGCCGATGACGGGCTTGAGATCGAAGCCGATGGCCTGGATGCGGTCCGGCGCGATCTTCAGCGTGCGCGTGGTCGGCTCGGTGGGCGGCGGGATGTTGAAGCCCTCGGTCTTGAGCCGGAGCATGAGCGGCATCAGCTCGTCGACCTTCAGCGGCGAGAGCCACTGCTTCACGCTCTTGAAGTTGCGGGCGTGGAACGGGAGGATCGGCCCGCCGCTCGACTCCCAGACCCCGTAGCCGGTGCCGAAGCTGACGAACGCCGACTTGTGCCAGTACTCGACGTTCTTGTCCCAGGCGTAGCCGAGCTTCTGGCCGTCGGTGGCGGTGAGGCTCGGGTCGACGCGCACGCGGTACTTGTGCGCCGGGACGATGGAGAACCCGAGCTCGTCGAGGCCGAAGCTCCAAGAGGGATATTCGGACGGGTCCTCGATCTCGCGCGGCTTGATCGGCACCTCTTTCTTGGGATCGGTGATGTCCGTGACTGTGACCGCCTTGCGGACGTCCATGAACCGCAGGCCCGGACCGCTGCGGAAGTTGATCCCGTTGTAGCGCTCCGGATCGCACTGTTTGACGCAGTCGAGGTTGTTGACGAAGAGCGTCGGCGCGAGCTCGAGGACGTAGCTCTGCATGCGGCCGGTGCGCGCGTGGCGCGGCGACTGGGCGACCTTGTCGTCGATCACCACCTCGATCCAGGTGTCGGGCGGGACGCCGGGCTTGGTCTCGAGCACGACCAGGTCATTGCCGGGGCGGAAGCGCTCCTTGTCCCAGTCCGTGGCGACGAAGGCCAGGATCGTCTCGCCGTCCGAGGCCGCGGCGGCTGCGGCTTTGGCGCGCTTGGCGTCGTAGGCCTCGCTTTTCGTGTCCGGCGCCGTGACCGGCTGCAGTTCGTGTCCTTTCGTCCGCAGCTGGATGTGCGGGAGCAGCGCTGCCGGGTTCACCGGCTGGTTGAACCGCAGCGCGATCATCACCGGCCCCTCGGGCGGGCGCTTGCGGTACCAGTCCGTACTGAGGAGGCGGATGGTCGGGGTGGTGAACGTCCAGGAGTAGACCTGGTCGAGCGTCTTCCCGCTCACCGACTTCGCGGTCTTGTCGATGGTGACGCGGTACTCCGTCCCGAACGGCAGCTGCTGGTCGGGGGTGAAGATCAGCGTGGTCGTGCCCGACCAGCGGAACTTCCCCTTCACCGGCGGGTCGATCTTGAAGAACGGCGCCGTCACCGGCTCCGGGATCTTCCCCAGCACCACCATCGGCTCGGAGAAGACCACCCGGATCTCGTTGGCCTCCGCCAGCGTCGCCACCTCCCCCACCGGCCCCGCGCTGACGACGCTGAGCCCGTTGGCCGCAAAGGCGGCCCCACCCACCAGCACCACGAAGAAGGACACCAGGACGACTCTCTTCATGGCCGGAGAGTGTACGCAGGCAGCCGTGGCGGCGGTGAGGAATTGTGTGGAGGGAAATGTGGCGGCGGAGCGCCGCCATCCTGGCGGCCGGTCCGCCGGCATCCATGCCGGCTGGGAAGTCGGCGCTACGAACGTCTCGACGTCTTTTTGTCCGACAGCTCTTCCCTGATCCGATCGGCGAGGAAGACCTTCAGCAGGGACTGGTACGGCACGTCCCGCTTGTTCGCGAGCAACTTCAGCTCCGCGATCATCGCTTCGGGGAGGCGAAGGGAGATGGTGCGCATCGACGGCCGGAGGTTCGGGAGCGTGATCCGCCGGGCCTGGGACCAGTCGATGTACTCCGTGGAGTCGGCTTTCGACCAGAACTCCCGCTCGGCGTCTTCATCCTTGAACTTCGGTATCTTCTTTCGAGGCTTCATAAAATCTTCGCTCGCGCGCGTTCATGTCACGGGCTGATATCGGCCGGATGAGTCGCCGGCGCACGGTGAACGAGACGTATAACCGGCGCCCCCAGTCTGTTTGTCCGAGGGCGTAGTAACGCGTCTCGGTCTGAGAGTGCCCGGTATCCGAGCCCAGCGCGAGAGGCCTGTTGAAGAAGACCTCTTCGCACTCCCAATCCGTAACGCGATGCTTTTCCCAATTCTTGCCGATGTTTCCGTCATCCCAGTCGAAGCCTTCGCACTCGACGACGAGACTCAGCGACACCACGACCTGCTGTATACGTACGATATATATCCGACGTCAAGGCCCGCACGGAGTGCGGTGGCTGGCCGCCACCGACTCCGAGACTACCCGGCTAACGCTTACGCCAGTACCCCGGCCGCCGGCTGTGGTGGGCAACGGCGACGATCTCGACGTCCGAACCGAGGATCCGATAAATCACGTCGAATGGATACTCCAGCAGCACGAACCGCCGACGGCCGCGGCGCGTGACCGGGTAGCGCTCCGGAGCCTCGCCGATCTGTTCGACGGCGCGATCGATCGCTTGCGCGAATCCCGTCGCGGCGCGCTGGCTTCGCGCGGCCTACCACCCGATCGCCTCGACCAGCTCGTGGCGGACGTCGGGATGGAACTTAACTTCGGCCATGCAGCCGGGCGAACAGATCCGCGCGCACCTTCTCCCACGGGATCAGCTCGACTTCGCCGGCGTCGATCTGCCGGATGCGACGCTCCACTTCCTCCGCCCACGCGAGCTCGGCGCGGTCGCGCTCGGAGAGCGCTGGCGCCTCGCTGAAGAGCTCCTGCACTCGGCGATTCATGGCTCGATTGTACGGAAATCGGCGGGCTGAAGCCCGCCGCTCCACGTCACGCGCTCCCGTGCCGGTCGAGCCAACCCAGGATCTCGCGGATGCTGCCCGTGGCCATGGCGATGCACGTGTCCGCCGCGCCGTAATACAGGTTCAGGGCATCGCCGTCAGGGCCGACGGTGGTGCCGCACGGAAAGGTGACGTAGGCGACGTCTCCGTGCCTCTCGTAGGGCGCTTCCGGTCCGAAGATCCACTCGTCCCCGCGCAGGAGCAGACGCTCGGGGTCTTCGAGATCGAACAGGGCCACGCCCAGTCGATACAGACAGCCGGCCGCGGTGTGGCGCACGCCGTGGTAGATCATCAACCATCCGCGCTCGGTCTCGATGAGCGGCGGGGAGAGGCCGATCTTGTTCGCGTCCCACCAGGAGCCGCGCCGGGCCGGCAGCATCATCCGGTGACCGCCCCAGCTCCGCAGGTCGGGCGAATACGAGATCCAGACATGCGCTCCGGTGTCGGCGATGGGCCGATGCACGAGCGCGAACATGCCGCCGACGCGGCGCGGAAGCAGCGCGGCATCCTTGTCGTCCGGCTGCATGACCAGACCGCACCGCTCGAAGTGGACGAAGTCTTCGGTGAGGGCGAGGGAGACTCCGGGGCCGCCTTTTCCGAACGCCGTATAGGCGATCGCATACTTGCCGAGCTCCGGGACGAAGGTGATGCGCGCGTCTTCGATCCCCCACAATTCCTCGGGATGACGCTCGGGATCAGCCTGGAGCGTGGGCTCGGGGTCGATGATCCAGCCGTCGACCCCGTTCGCCGACCGCGCGGCGCAGAGATGCGAGTGTCCGCGGCGATCCTCGACCCTGCACAACAGAAGCGTCGCTCCATCCCCGAGCAGAGTGGCGCCGGCGTTGAACACGCTGTTCGCCGGGTACGGCCACTGCGCCGCGGTCAGAATGGGATTGCTCTCGCTGCGTCGGAACAGGACTTCGTAGCCCGACCCGGGCGTCATTGCCCGGGGCTCATGGCCATGAGCGACTCGGACGTCTCGGCTGCCGGGATCTGCATCGCATTCCAGCGCACTTCATCCGCGCGCATGTCCATCAGCGCGAGCAGGAACGAGAGCGTCGACTCCGCTCCCTCGTTCTCATTCACCCGATCGACATGGAGGGCGTCGCGGCAACCGCCGGACAGCGGGTCGTAGAGCGCCTGATGCAATTGGTTCTGACCGAGAAACCACATGAACGCCCGGCGGGCATGCTCGCTCCAACGATGATCTCCGGTCGCCCGGAACGCGTGCATGCACGCGGATACCGAGGCGCCTGCGTCGACGGGCTGCTGATCGAACAGCGCCGGCGCCGTCCCGCGCTCGAAGAAACCGTTCGTTCCGATGGGAGCGAATTCCCCGTCCGCCGTCCGCTGAATCGACATCAGCCATTCCAGGGAACGGAGCCCGGTGGCGGTCATGGACGCATCGCCGATCCACGAAGCACTGGCGATGAGCGCCTGAGGCAGTCGGGCGTTGCAATACGTGACCCGATCCTCGCACCATGGCCAATCCGGTTGATCGACGCGGCGGAACAGACCGAGCAGCCGTTCCGCGATCGCTTTTCCGGACGCCTGCACGTGTCGATCGCCCTCGAATGCGCGCAGATACTGCTCGATCCCCAGCAGTGTGAACGCCCAGGCCCGCGGACTGGTGAAGCGCGACACCGCCGGAAACGCGGAATGGAACAGCGCCCCGGCGAGACTCTGTCGTCCCGGATCGGCGGAGCCTCCCACCACCGCGCCGAGCGCCCACAGAGCGCGCCCGTGGCTGTCCTCGGATCCCTGCTCGTCGCGCCAGATCCGTGCATGGGACATGAAATTGCGGAACCGGCCCGCCGGACGATCGAAGGCGTCGTTGATGAATGCCAGGTAGCGCGACGCCAGCTTGCGCACCACTTTCGGGTCGTCCGATCCCGCGTCTTCGAGAAACGTCATCAGCAGCAGGGCCCGGGCGTTGTCGTCCAGACAGTAGCCCTCGTCGTAGCGCGGGACATTGAACGTGGCGTGCTGCAGGATGCCCGTGTCGTCGCTCATGATGGCCACGTGATCGAGGTTGACCTGCGGCAGCTCCACGGGACGGCTCGCCAGCGTGCTGGCGTGGAAGGCGATGCCCAGCCGCTGGACGTGCTCCGCCCGCGCGCGCGCGAACGTATCGAGGTACGAACGGGCCACGGCCGGCCAGAGCATGGCCCGTCCGTGGGCCGCGGCGCGGCGGCGCATGGCCATTCGTCTGTCGGGATCGTCGAGCAGGCCCACGACCTCGGCAGCGATCGCCGATGGATCGTTCCAGGGCACCAGAATCCCGCGGTCTTCGGCGAGAAGCTCCTTCGCGTAGGCATAGGGCGTGGAAACGACGGCCTTTCCGGCGCCGAGCGCGTAAGCCAGAGTCCCCGAGGTGATCTGCTCGGGATTGAGATAGGGGGTGATGTAGATGTCCGCCCCGGCCAGGAACTCGGACAGCTCGGACTGACTGACGAAGCGGTTGTGAAAGATGACGTTGCCGTCCACCCCGAGCCGTTTGGCCCGATCCTCGAGCATCAGACGATAGGTCTCCCCGTGACGCTCGATGATGTGCGGATGCGTTGCGCCGAGGACGATGTAGACGACGTCGGGATAGCAGGAGAGGATCGTGGGCAGGGCGTCGATGACGTGCTCGATGCCCTTGTCGGGCGAGAGCAGGCCGAACGTGAGAATGAGCGGCCGGCCTTCCACGCCGAGGCGATTCTTGCTGCCGGCAAACGGCACACTCGGGATTCCGTGCGGAATCACATCGATCTTCTCGTCCGCGATACCGTGCACTTCGCGCAGCAGCTCCGCCCCGCCGGCGGTCATGACCACGAGCCGATTCGAAAGCTCGAGGATCTCGTCCATCACCCGCCGCTGTTGCAGGTTCGGCGTGGCCAGGATCGTGTGCAGGGTCGTGACGACCGGCATGCGAAGCTGGCGCAGGAGCGTCAGCAGATGCGCGCCGCTCTTTCCGCCGAAGATCCCGTACTCATGCTGGACGCAAAGGACGTCGACCGCGTTCACGTTCAGGAAATCGGCGGCCCGGGTGTAGGCACCGACGTCGCTGTCGGCCAGCTCGAAGCGAACGCGCCCGGGATAGGCGTGCCGTTGGAGGGCGTCGTTCATCGCCAGAACGAAGCAGTCCAGTTCCGGTTCGACCGTGCCGATGGCGTCGCTCAGGTCGGTGGTGAACGTGGCGATGCCGCATTGCCGAGGGAGATGGTTGCCGAGAAGGGCAACGCGACGGATGCTGCTTTCCTCAGACATGAGCTCTCTTCCCACGGTCAACAGCGATCCTTCACGATGGCCGCCGCCTGTCGCTCGAGATCGGCGCAGCAAGTGGTCCACGTCGAGTCGAACCAGCCGTTCTCACGGGCATGGATGGTCACGGCGAAGACCGTGTGGCCATGCTCCGGGCAGCGCAGGAGCGCCGCCCGTTCCAGGCGATCGCGCAGTCGCTCCCGCAACTGAGGTCCTCGGTCGTTGACGGCGATGTGCATCATTTCCGCCGATGCGCTCACCGCGATTGCCATCCGCGCGCGAGCTCGTTTGCCGTCGGTTCCTCCCGTTGCCGCGGCGGCAACATCGCGTGCCAGCGCGCGGCTGCGTCGTGGGGAAGGACGAATTCGAAGACCTGACTGAAGGAACGAATTCGCAGCACCTCGCCCCCCGCGATGGCCTGTCCCGTGGCCATGCCGGTGTCATATTCGATCTCTCGCACCGATCGCAGGTCGAGGGACGCCTCCATGTCCGCGTTCTCGTAGAAGAGATCCGAATTCGTCAGCGCCAGGGCCACCTTCAGGCGGCGGTTCCCGTCGACGAACTCTCCATCGCTGACCATGCGCGAGCTCGAGCGGCGTCTTTCCACGAGCGCGTGGATGCGGTCGGCGGCCATCCGGCGACTGAGATTCCAGCAGAGAAATGCAACCACGGCCACGGCGATGATCGACAGCGAGAGCAACATGAGCATCTCCTTTGGGGTCGCGAGAGCACGCCCGCATCGCGAGCGTGCTCTCAAGTGGAACGCCTGCGCTCAGAAGCGCGCGGCGTCTTTGCGCGGTTTGGCCTCGTTGACTTTCAGGGCCTGCCCGTTCACGTCGCGACCGTCGAGACCGGTGATCGCGGCCTTGGCTTCATCGGCAGTGCTGAACTCGATGAACCCGAAGCCCTTGGACTCGCCGCTGTTCCGCTCGGTGGCGACGTTCGCCGAAATGGGCTTCCCATAGGGCGTGGCCAGCTCATTGAGCTGCGCATCGGTGACCTGCTTCGAGAGATTTCCCACGTAGAGTTTCATTTGATTCTCCTGGCCGGCGCTGCCGGCACTCCTCCAATCACCGACGCCAAGACACACGTCGGGCCGAGGAAGAAAGCTAAGAGGAGTGAGTCCAGAAGATCTGACTTAGTTCAGACGGACTGAAG
>JBIOTX010000378.1:0-7007 GCA_044866315.1 Thermoanaerobaculia bacterium
ACGCCCTTCATCATGTAGGCGAGCTCGAACGCCACCGGCGCGGACGTGGCCTCGGAGAGCTCGGCCGGCTTCTCCTCGAGGATGCGCTCGGCCTGGTCGGAGATCTTCCGGATGTAGCGCGGCTTGACATAGACGCCGTTGTTGACGAAGACGTTGTAGGCCGCGGTCATCTCCAGCGGCGACACGCCGGCTGCGCCGAGCGAGAGCGACGGATACGGCGGCAGGTCGGCGGTGATGCCGCAGCGCCGGGCGAAGTCGATCACCCGCTGGCTGCCGGCCATCATGTAGGTCTTCACCGCCGGCACGTTGATCGACAGCTCCAGCGCGCGCTGGATGGTCACGATGCCCGCGTACTTGCCGTAGTAGTTCTTCGGGGCGTAGATGTTCTCGCCCACGGGGATGGCGATCGGCGCGTCGAACAGCGTGTCCGCGGGGGTCAGTCCCTTCTCGAACGCCGCGCCGTAGACGAACGGCTTGAACGACGATCCCGTCTGCCGCCGCGACTGCACGGCGCGGTTGAACTTCGACATCTGGAAGTCGTAGCCGCCGACGAGCGCGCGCACCTCCCCGCTCTTGACGTCGATCACCACCACCGCGCCCTGCACCAGCGGCATCTGGTCGAGCGTCCAGCGGCGCTTCTTGGTCTTCTCGTCCTCGCGCTGCAGGACGTGGATGATGTCCCCGCGCTTGAGCACGCCCTCGAGGGTCTTCTTGCGCGTCCAGCCCCAAGCCGCCGGCTCGAGCTCGAGCCGGTCCTTGTTCACGCGCACGGTGAGCTTGTCCTTCGTCACGTCGAGGACGACCGCGGGATACAGGCGGTCGATGGCGTAGGACTCGCTCGACCAGCTCGGGTCGCGCCAGCTCTCGGGATCGAGTCCCTCGGCCACGAGGTTCCGCGTCGGCCGGCGGAAGCCGCGGCGCTTGTCGAAGCGGCGCAGCCCGCGCTGCAGCGCCGCCTCGGCGATCTGCTGGATCTGCAGGTCGAGCGTGGAGTAGACCTTCAGCCCGCGCTGGTAGAGGTTCTCGACGCCGAACTCCTTGCTGTTCTCGATGTACTGGCGGATCTCCTCGGCGAAGTACGCCCCGACCCGCGGCGCCTCCTCTTTATACGTGCCGAGGACGATCGGTGCGTTCACGGCCTGCCGGTACTGGTCGGGGGTGATGTAGCCCTCCCTGCGCATCCGGTCGAGCACGTAGTCGCGGCGCGTCTTGGCCCGGTCGGGATGATTGACGGGCGTGTAGTACATCGGCGAGCGGATCAGCGCGGCGATGACCGCGGCCTCGGGCACGCTGAGGTCCTTGGCGTGCTTGCCGAAATACAGGCGGGACGCGGCCTCGACGCCGTACGCGCCGTGGCCGAGGTAGACCTGGTTCGCGTACAGCTCGAAGATCTGGTCCTTGGTGAAGTCCTTCTCGATCTCCACGGCCAGGAAGGCCTCGTTGATCTTGCGGCGGAAGCTCTTCTCCGGGGTCAGGAAGACCATCTTCGCCAGCTGCTGGGTGAGCGTGGACGCGCCCTGGGCCCGGCGGCGCTCGATGACGTCCTTGAGCGCGGCCCGGAGGATGGCCTTCGGATCCACGCCGCCGTGCTTGTAGAACTCCGAGTCCTCGGTGGCCACGACGGCGTTGACCAGGTTCTGGGACATCTCCCGCTTGGGGACGACGATGCGCTTCTGGATCGAGTACTCGGCGAAGGCGACCCCGTTGCGGTCGTAGATGCTGGTGATGATCGCGGGCTGATAGTCGGCCAGGCTCTTCACCGCGGGCTTGCGCACGGCGTGCGCGGAGAGGAATCCCGCGGGGATGCCCAGGGCCGCGGCGCCGAGGAGCATGAGCAGGCGCGACTTGCGGCGGGAGGGCGGGCGCTGGGGCGTGAGCTGGTGCGCGGTCATCGGCAGAGCAAAGGATAAACTACGTCCCAAAATGTCCGTGACCCCCATTGCCCCGCCCCGCCCCGACTGGGCCCGACTGGTGGCCGACTCTCTCAAGCAGTACGGACCGTGGCACACGTACGCGAAGCTGCTCGAGGCCAGAAGGGCCTATCCGGACGACCTCGCCGTGCGCGGCTACGTCGAGCTCCTCCGCAACACCATCGTCCGCGACTTCCTCAATCATCCCAGGGGAATGCAGGCTGTCCCGAAGCTGAGCTCGGACTTCCTGTCGAACTTCGACCGGTTCAACCTGAACGCCCAGGAGGGGTATCTGGTGTCGCTCATCGACGGCCGCCTGGACGTGCAGAAGCTGGTCATCCTCAGCCCGTTCGACCCGTTCAACACGCTGTTCATCCTGGCCAAGCTCCAGCAGGAGCGGGCCATTACGGTGCCTTGATGCCTTATACGCGCACGCTGCTGGACCACCTGCCGACCGCCATCGCCGTGGTCACCGAGACCGGCACGATCGAGTACCACAACCAGGCCTTCTCCGCCTCGTTCGAGGAGGCCGAGCAGTGGATCAAGGAGGCCGCCCGGGCGGTGGCCGGGGAGCGCGGCTGGCTCCACGGGTTCTTCCTCGACGGCGAAGACTCGCGCACGATCGACGTCGAGTACGACGGCCGGATCTTCCGCATCGACCGGATCATGCGCGTCGACGACTACGACGTGCCCGCGGTGGCCCTGGCGTTCGAGGACGTCACCAAACAGCGCGAGGCCGAGCAGGCCAAGTCCGACTTCACCGCCCAGATCGTGCACGACCTCCGCGGCCCGCTCTCGGGCATCCAGGGGACGCTCGAGTTCGTGCTGGCCCAGGAGGGCGCGAAGCTGGAGTCGACCTACGCCGACCTCCTGCAGGAAGCGCAGCGCGAGTCCGAGCGGATGATGGGTCTGATCAACGAGATCCTCGACTTCTCGAAGATCCGCTCGGGCACGTTCGTGGTCGAGGGCGAGCCGGTGCGCGTGGCGGGCGTGCTCAAGCGGGCCGTGCGCAGCCTCCAGTCCGTGGCCTCGCGCGACGAGGTCTTCCTCCTCAGCGCTCACGGGCGGGACATCCCCCAGATCATCGGCAGCGTGGAGAAGCTCACCCAGGCGGTCATCAACCTGATCTCGAACTCGCTCAAGTTCACGCCGAAGAAGGGCCTGATCTCCGTGGGCGCGCAGATCGTCCGCAACAACGACGTCCCCGACGCCATCGTCATCACCGTCACCGACAGCGGTATGGGCATCCCCGCCTCTGAGCTACAGACGATCTTCGAGAAGTACAAGCAGAGCGGGACCAAGTCCCTCCGCGGCGGCGGCGGCACGGGCCTGGGGCTCTACATCGTCAAACAGGTGGTGGAGGCCCACGGCGGAGAGGTCAGCGTGGCCTCGATCGAGGGCGTGGGGACGAGCATGGTGCTGCGGCTGCCGGTCAAGCGCGCGGCGTAGCTTGGAGTGAGCGAGTCCCGTGTTCGTCCAATACCAGGCTCACGGTCTGGTCGATACGGACCGTGCCGGTCCGTACGACGGTTCCGTACACGCCCGCGTTGTTCGCGTTCAGGCGCACGACGGTCTTCATCACCCGTGCGTCCTGAGTGCCCGTGTCCGGATCCAGATTGACCATCACACACCGCACGTCGTGCGCCGTAACGCTCACGGCCGGCCCCGGCTCGCTCGAGCCGAACACCAGTCTCCCGCCGATCCAGCCGTCTTCCTGAAACGGCTCCGGATCGTGCGTCTCCAGCACGATGTTGGCGCGGAACCGCCGGCTGTCCGGATTCACTCCTGCATCGCGACAGATCGCCGTGATGGTGGCCCGGCTGATCACCGATACCGAAGCGTCGTCGAAGATTCCGTGCTTGAGTTGCATCAGCTCCACGCCGCTTCCGTGACGCCCGGCAATCTCTCTGGTCAGCTCTTCGCCGCGCAGATCGAGCTGCGATCCGGCCGGTGTGCGCACGTGGGTCGGCAATGGCTCGCCGGTACGCTCGTCGAGACCGAGCGGGTGGTAGAGGAGGAGGCTCGGCAGACGGCTCGCCGTGAGCCACGGGAAGCCGCTGTCGTCTCCCAGGCGGCGGAAGGCGAAGCGGCGATCCCCGTCGAGCCCGTGCCAGCCGAGAAAAGCCGACTCGGTCGCGGTGCCGGCCATGGACTTGACGGGATATCGCACCAGTTCGCAGATATGCCCGAGCTCCATCGCCATCGCGCGAATATACGCAACGCGACGGCAAGCCGCCTAGTTTGGAGTGCGGCGGCGATGCCGCCGCTTTGAAAGCGGCAGCCGCAGCTGCCGCACTCCAAATGTCGTCGATGGTCTTCTCATTGCATCGTCTTCGGCACACTGGAAGGAGGCGTCCGTGGCAAACCTGCTCTGGCTCATCGTCGTGGTGCTCGTCGTCCTCTGGTTGCTCGGGTTCGCGTTCAAGATCGGCGGCGGGATCATTCACCTCTTGCTCGTCATCGCCGTCATCGTCGTGATCTATCGGCTGGTGACGGGTCGAAAGGTGTAGACCGCGTCCGCCCGGGCGGCGTAGTCTGGAGTGCGGCAGCCCCCTACGGCCGCCGCACTTCGTCGAACCGCACTCTCACGTGGTTCTCCCCTTTGGCGGCGTACAGCGCGATCGGGGCGGCCATGGCCACCGACGACTCGATCAGCATCGCCGCCTCCTCCTCGCTCTGGTACGGCCAGAACTCGTAGTAGCCGGCGGGCATCTGCGCGAGCGTGGCTCGTCCGTCGTCGCCGGTACGGAGGCTCGACCGCTGGAGGAAGCGCAGCTCGCGCGCGATCTGGGGCGTCAGCAGCTCGCCGTTGAAGCGCATGAGCAGGGACACGCCCGGGAGCGGCGCGTCGCCCGCCGTGGCGGTGATGTCGACCTTCGCCTCGCCCGGCGGAATGACGATGCGATGGACGGGCGCGTCGCCTTCGGGCGCCGGCGGCAGCCGCACGACCGCGAGTGATGCCTCGCGCGGAAGGACGAACAGAACGCCCGGGCCCGCCGGCGTGCCGATCGTCGCGCGTCCGTCGAGGTCCGTCGTCGCGGTGGCGCGAATGCGCCCGCCGACGGCGCAGACGACCGCCGCGCCCGTGGCCGGACGGCCCGCGGCGTCGACGATCTCGAGCGCGCGCGGGTAGGCCGTCTCGAGCACGATCTGCTGTTCGACGACCGCCTGATCGCCCGCGACCGCGACCTCGATCGGATCGGTCCGGAGATAGCCCTCCCCTTCCGCGTGCAGTGCGAATCGTCCGGCGTCGAGGCCGGCGAATCCGTACCGCCCCGCGGCATCGGGCTGTGCGCGGAGGTACGTGCGCCGCTCCTCCTCATCGATCTCCAGAGCGACCCGCCCCCGCGTCACCGGCTTCCCCCGGTCGTTGACCACCGTCCCGCGAACCTCGCGCGCCGGCAGGTCGATGGAGAGCCCCGCGCCGGCGGGAAGGCTGACCAGCCGCAGCGACGGCAGGCCGCCGCCGCTGACGGTCGCGAGGAGGTCGGTCCGCTGCCAGACCTTGCTCGTGAGCTCGCCTTTCGCATCAGTGACGACGCTCGTCCCCCAGAACCCCTCCCGGTGCAGCTCCACGGTCGCGCCGCGGAGAGGCTCGCCTCCCAGCGTGACTGTGCCGGCCGCGCGCTCGTCCGGAAGGGAGACCTCGATCGCGCTGTGGTCGCGGTTCACCGTCGCGAAGAGCACCATCCGCTGGAGCGGTTCCGGCCCGCGGAGCAGGACGGCATAGACGCCGCGATCGAGGTCGTCGAACGCCATCGCCGACCGCCCGGGCCGGAGCGTTCCGGTGGCGATGCGGACCGGCTGGCCGTCGTGGGTGAGGAGGTCGGCGTCGATCGGCCCCGTCTCCGCTCCGCGTGCGACGCGCAGCCGGAGTGTCGCGCCGCGCCGCAGCGTCACCGGCGCCAGCGTCACATCCCCCACCGAGGGCCCGAGCGGCACGACGCGCGTACCCAAGCCCGGGCGCGTGATCACGACGTGCGACGGCCAATCTCCGTCGACATCGATCGCGAAGCGGCCGTTCGCCGTCGTCGTGACCGCGCCGCCCTGCGGGTGAAGTGCGACGCGCGCGCCGGCCAGCGGCTTCCCCTCGGCGCGGCGGACCTCGCCTTCGATGCGCGGCATGCGCGTCAGGCCGATCGCGCCGAAGGCGAACGCCGCGCCGGGCGGGACGTCGACCTTCCGCATGGCCGGGCGATGCCGCTCGAGCTCGACCGTCACCACGTACGAGCCGGCGGGCAGCAGGAGCGAGCGGAGCTCGGCGACCTGCGCGGCGGTCGCGGCGAACGTCCACCGCCGGCCGCCCTCGACCCGCTGCACCGTCAACACGCCGCCGGCCGGCGCCACCGGCACGATGCGAAGCCCGACGCGCACCGGATCGGGCAGGTCCATCCAGGGAACGCACACGCCGTCGACGCAAGAGGCATGGGCGGTCGCCGCCACCAGCAGAACAAACAGGAGTCTCATGATCGTCCCTTCCAACGCCGGCCGATCGGGCCAGGGACTACTCGAGAGAGATCTTCTTCACAGGTTCGGGATTGGTCTTCGCGGCAACACGGATCTCGCCGTCGCGCATATCGGCGGGGCTGCGGTACTCGATCTCGACCGACGCGATCTGGTACTTCGACGTCAGCAACTGGGCGCGGGGCGGGCGGCTGCCGCCGAGACAGAAATTCTCGGAGCAGTGGCCAAAGTCATTGCAGGCCGTGTCCGGCGTGGACTCGACACAGGGACCAAAAACGCTCGCGCACATGGTGCCGCACTCCGCTGCCGCATCCATTGGAACCAGCAGCACCAGCGCGGCGCCTACTACCAGCAACAGGAATCGTTTCATCACACCCTCCATTTCCGCCCGATCGGCCGGCATGCGATCGCAGCATGTGTCAGCAGCTCGTGGGCTGATAGGGACATAGTTTGGAGTGCGGCGGCATCGCCGCCCCTCCTCGGCGCGAGAGTCAGCAACATCGATTACTTCTACCCGTCGCGCCTGCCCGGCGAAGTCGAGACCGCGATCGACGACGTGCACTTTCATCCGGTCGAGAAGCGCGCGTTCCGGGTCGGGGTGACCACGTCGTTTTTCTAGGAGTGCGGTGGCGG
>JBIOTX010000379.1:0-12132 GCA_044866315.1 Thermoanaerobaculia bacterium
GGATTCCAGAGCGGTGGCTGCGCCACCGCACTCCTAGAACCCTCACTTCGCGCGGGCGAGGAAGCGGCTCCTGGTCCGCTTGCTGATGGCGTTGATCACCGTCACCAGCACGAAGAGCAGGATGATCAGGGCGAACGCCTCCCGGTACTCGAAGAGCTGGAAGGCGGTCATGATCTCCAGGCCGATCCCGCCGGCGCCGATGACCCCCATGACCGTCGCCGCGCGAACGTTGTGCTCCCACCGGTAGAGGGTGACGTCCATGACCCGGGGGAGGATCTGCGGCAGGACCGCGAAGCGCATCACCCCCAGGCCGCTCGTGCCCTGGCTGCGAAGGGCGTCTCCCGGCGCGGGATCGACGTGCTCGAGGATCTCCGAGTAGAACTCCCCGAGCATGCCCGTGGAGTGGATGGCCAGCGCCAGGGTGCCGGGAAGAGACCCGAACCCGACCGCAGCCACGCAGGCGATCCCCCAGACCACGAGCGAGATCATCACCGGCGCCGCGGCCGGGGCGCGAGACTCGCGGACGGTCGTGAAAGCCGTCATCGATATTTCCCTTCTCATCCGGTCCGGCGTCATCCGCTAGACGACCAGCGTTGAACTTTTGTGATCCCATAGGACAGCGCCCGTTTGCTAAACTCCGCACAAGAGATCCGCAGGTCGAAAAATGCGATTCCTCATCTTCTGCCTCCTGGCCGGGGTATCGGGCAGCGCCTTCGCCCAGGAGAAGCCTCTCCATAAGTTCCTGCCCATCGAAGACAAGTCGAACGTCTCCCTCGCCTACGTCTGGCTCGACATCGCCGAGGAGGTGACGGCGCGGGAGGTGGACGTCAACGGGGCCCGGCCGACGATCGGCTCGCGGACGCTGGCCATCTGGGCCACGGCCATGTACGACGCCTGGGCCGCCTACGACGCCAAAGCCGTCGGCTCCCGCCTCGGCGGAACGCTGCGCCGGCCGGCGGCCGAGCGCACGCTCGACAACAAGAAGACGGCCATCAGCTATGCGTCCTACAAGGCCCTGCTGTTCGCCTACCCCGAGGCCAGGGACTATCTGGTCAGCGAGATGAAGAAGCTCGGCTACGACCCGGCGAACCAGTCCGTCGATCCGGCCACCCCAGCCGGGGTCGGCAACCTCGCCGCGCAGGCGGTCATCGACTACCGGCGCCACGACGGCGCGAACCAGTTCGGCGACGAGGCGGGCGGCAACGGCACGCCGTATGGCGACTACACCTACTACGTCCCGGTGAACCCGCCCGACCGGATCATCGATCCGGACCGCTGGCAGCCGATCACGTTCACCCGCGCGGACGGCACGAAGGTCACCCCGGGCTTCCTGACCCCTCACTGGTACCGGGTCAAGCCCTTCGTCCTCGAGCGCAGCTCGCAGTTCCGCCCCCCTCCCCCGCCGAGAACCACCACCGACGACGCGACGCTGCGGAAAGAGGCGGACCAGGTCCTGGCGTACAACGTCAACCTCACCAAACAGGAGAAGGCCGTCGTCGAGTTCATGCGCGACGGTCCGCGCTCCACCGGCCAGAGCGGACACTGGCTTCGCTTCGCCCAGGACGTCTCCCGCCGGGACAAGCACAGTCTCGACGAGGACGTGAAGCTCTACTTCGCGATCGCGAACGTGGCCTTCGACGCCTTCATCTCCTGCTGGGAGACCAAGCGCTTCTACGACTCGTCGCGGCCGTGGACCCTGATTCGCCACTATCACAAGGGCGAACGGATCAAAGGCTGGGCCGGCGTCGACGGCGGCGTGAAGGAGATGCCGGCCGAAGAATGGCATCCGTACTCGCCGCAGTCGTTCATCACCCCTCCCTTCCCCGGCTACACGAGCGGCCATGCGACCGTCAGCGGCGCGTGCGCGAAGACGCTCGAGCTCTTCACCGGGACGGACGTATACGGCTTCGCCGAGCAGCGCCGCCATTGCGAGCTCACCGAGAAGACCGCCGGCGACCTGATGACCCTCGACCTGCCGACGTGGAGCGCCACCGCGGAAATGGCCGCGCGCTCCCGGGCCCTGGGCGGGTACCACATCCCGGTGGACAACAACGTCGGGCTGAAGGTGGGCCGGGAGATCGCCGTGTGGAGTTGGCCGCGGTATCAGCAGTACTTCGAGGGGACGGCGAAGGTGCGGGAGTGAGGGGGGCGGGGGGGAGGTACCAGGGAAGTATGAACCCGCGACCTCCGGCGTGACAGGCCGGGGGCTAACGGACTGTGCGGCGTCTCACGGCCCGACGTCGATCGCACCCGGCACTCCATAGACGAGTGTGTGGCTGAGGATGACGATCATCGCGATGAAGATCACGATCGACGCGATGCGCCCCCACAACGGGATCTCGGGAGCAAACATGAAGATGCCGAATCCGATCACCAGAACGACCGCTAGACCGATGAGGCCCCTTCTCGCGAACCCGTAGCGCAGCAATGTCCGCTGTCCTTCGAAGGCGCCGTCGATCCGCGGCTCGGTCCAGCGGTTGCCGGTGTAGATGATGTCGATCGCGGCGCCGTCGCCGGTCTCGAGCACGTTCCATGCGAGCGCCATCGTGCCGCGCTCGCGGTCGACGTTCTCGATGCGGAACCGGCAGATGTCGGGCGCGGTCGCGCGAACGACGTTCGCCGAGAGTACGCGTACTGGAGGATTCAGCGTCAATCGCGTCGGCCGGTAGTACGGTCCCGTGATCGACTTGCGGCCGAGATTCCAGACGAAGACCGTCAGTCGGTACACCGGCTCGCGAAGCGTCTCGGCTTTGTGTGTGAGCGACAGCGCAGGCGCGAACGTGTCGTCGTACACGAGCATGCGCCACGAAGCAGTCGTGTAGCCGAGCTGTGGACGAACCACCGTGCAGCGATCGACGATCGGGATGGTCACCAGCGTGACCGCGATCCCGCTCGCGAACGAGATCGCGATGTCGATCAGGCGTTGGCGATGGCGCGCAAACCAGTTCATTCCTGCACCCAGTCGGGCTGCGGGAACTTCGTTTGAATCGACATGAACAACGTCTTCGGACAACGCTGGACGTAACCAGGAATGTAGAAGAGTACAAATCCCCATACCGCCAGCATCAGAACGATCAGCGCGACGAAGAGGCACGAAGGGTTGTTGTCCGTCGGTGCGAAGAATGTAAACAACGAGACGAGAGTCGCGAGCCCGAACCACATCGCCACTTGCAGGTTCATCTTTCGGCCCGCCGCCCAAAGCGTCGTCATCAACGCATGATCGGCGCGGACCTTCGCGTATCCTTTTCCCGAATGTGCCACGAGCAGCGCGATACCCTCATCCTCGGCAAGCGAGTTCCACGCAATCACGAGCATTCCGTCGCGCGCGAGCCGGCCGTCGATCGACAGAGTCGACGGGCGCTTGGACAGCTCCCGGATCGCAACGATCGGACGGTCGAACACGAGCCGCACTTCACTACGACTCGACGTGCGTCCACGGCTCCATAACGCGATGCCGGTCGCAAGGACCGGCATCCGGGTCCCTCGATCATCGATGCGCACCGAGATCGCGGGATCGCGCGGCGGATCGAACACTACGAACGAGTCAGGGACGCGCGCCACGACGGGACCCACAGACGTCTCGTGAATCCAGATCGCGTATCCGGCCACACCGCAGATCACGAACGCCACAAACCACCGTGCCCAGTTCCGCGCTCGCGGAGAAATGGGCTCAAGCAGGTTGGTCATTGCGATCCGTGTTTTCGCTGACCCTGCATGGCGTAGCCATTCGAGCCGTTCAGTTCATTCCACGTTCATCAAGACCACGGCGCGAGATCGAAGGTGAGGAGCAGAGGATTGAGAAACTGCACTCCTTCCACGCGACGCGCGTGTTCGAAGTCTTCCGTGAAAATCGTGGGGATCTGGTTCAAACGAGCGGTTGCCCAGATTTGAGCGTCGTAGTAGCTCATCCCGTGCCGGAGAACTCCGCGGCCCGCCTCCAAGACGATCAGTCGGGTGGTGTCGAGCACAGGGAGCGCCTCGGCGAAGCGAGTCGCCTGATCGAGAGCTTCCTTGATGGTAAGGATTGGGTTGTGGCCGCGAGTGGTAGCGCTGACGAACTCGCCCAGAATCTGGGCGCTCAGGCGACCCGACCCGCTTTCCAGCAGGTGCTCGAGCGTGCGAAGCGCCGCCGTGTACTTGTCTTTTTCGGCGGGCTGGTGCGCGTACACGAGAATGTTGGTGTCGATCAGGACTTCTGCCATCGACCGATCCGCTCGTCATACAGCGACTCCCGAGTCCAGCCGCGACCGGCCGGGGCTTTGCGGCGCCGCCTGGCCAGTGATCGCATGAATGAAATGGCTTTGCGGCCCGCCGTGGGATCGCTGAGGTGACCGGCGCGACTGTCCCCAACATCAGCGCGATCCAGCGCCTCTCGAATGATCTCCGCTTCGGTGACGCCGCGCTGCCTGGCCCGACGTTTGAGCAACCGGTCGTGGCGCTCTTCGATGTAGACCTGCTTGCGGATCATACATCGCAGTATACATCGCCAAAATCGTGGGGAGCTTCACTGGCGGCGCTTGGGCTCGATCAGGCGATTGCTGAGTCGTTTCCCGCGAGCGATCCTCCGTCGTGGAATTCCGGACTCGACCAGAAGACCGCACGAAAAGCGATGTAGCGAAGCCGACAACCCCCGCCCTGAATGCCCCTGCATTTGTGGTGCATCATGGTGTCCATGGCGGCGGGCAAGACAGGCTTGGGCCGAGCATGGCGGAACGAGTGGGCCCTCCCCATCAGCGTCACCACGATGGTGCTGTTTCTCGTCTTCGGAAAGACGTGGCTGGCGGATCTTGCCAATCGTGCCTGGTTCGCATTCATCTTGACATGGCTGTTCGCGGCCATCCTCGTTGCCGCCTTCGGCGTGGTCCGTCACGCCGAAGCTCTCGCGGAGCGGGTCGGGGAACCGCTCGGGACTCTCGTGCTGACCCTGGCCATGAGCGGCATGGAAATGATGATGATCGTCGCGGTCATGTATACGGGGAAGGGAGCGGCCTCCCTTGCCCGCGACACGATGCTGGCCATCCTCATGATCGTGCTGAACGGCCTCGTCGGCGGAAGCCTCCTGCTCGGGGGGCTGCGCTACCGCGAGCAGACCTACAACCTTTATGGAGCGAACACCTTTCTCTCGGTGCTGGTGCCGCTCTCGGTTCTGAGTCTGGTGCTGCCGCGCTTTACGGTGTCCGCCCCGGGACCGGTTCACTCCCCGGTCCAGGCCGTGGCTCTCATCCTCACCTGCGTCGTTTTGTACGGAATCTTCCTCAGCGTGCAGACGATGCGGCACCGTGAATACTTCGTCATGGCGGATGGAGCGGCGCAGCACGCGGATCATGAATCGCAGGCGACCGGCTCTCCCTTGACCCACGCGATTTTCCTGCTGAGCTATGCCGTCCCCATCGTGTTCATGTCCAAACAGATTGCGGTCCCGATCGACTACGGCATCAACGTCTTACGTGCGCCGGCCGCCCTCGGCGGCCTGCTGGTGGCGGTGCTGATCCTTTCGCCGGAGTCGCTCGCCGCCCTTCGCGCCGCGCTGGCCAACAAGCTGCAGCGATCGATCAATCTCTCGCTCGGAACGGCCCTGTCGACCATCAGCCTGACCACCCCCGCGGTGCTCGTCATCGGTTTCCTGACCGGCCGCGACATCGTTCTCGGGCTCGGAGCCGTCGATATGGTCATGCTGCTCCTGACCCTGGGGGTCAGCCTGCTGACGTTCGCACTGGAGCGGACCAATGTTCTCCAGGGTGCGATTCACCTCGTTCTCTTCGTCGCCTATCTCGTTCTCATCTTCGAGAACTGATCGTCGCTCGACATCAGGTCGCTGCCTTGGAGTCACCGGAGGCTGGCCTCAGAGCAGCGGGTCGATGGGAAACGCGGACAGGATGGACACGCCCAGACGTTGCCAGAAGCCCGTGCCCGGCTCGGTTCGATGTTGCATCGTTCGTCCCTCGCGCCGCTCCTCCCACACCAGGTCACCGGACTTCGAGAGCTGCACGCGCCACGCATGCACCGGGACTTCGTCGTCGAACGCCCCGGCGATTCGGCGGGCCAGCACGGGACTGTCGATGACGAATCCCATTTCCGTATTCAGCTCGGCGGAACGCGGGTCGAAGTTGAAAGAACCGATGAAGATCCGCGAGCGGTCGACGGCGAAAGTCTTCGCATGGAGACTCGAGGCGGAGCTGCCGAACGGACCGCCGGAAGCCCCGGCGCGGCTGCCCCCTCTCGCCCGCAACTCGTAGAGCCAGACTCCGGCCGTGAGCAGGTCCTCGCGGCGCTTGCAATAGCCGGCATGGACGAGAGCGACGTCGGTCGCCTCGAGCGAATTAGTGAACACTCTCACCCTGACGCCGCGCTTCGCCCAGCTGCGAAACAACGTCACACCGGCATCGCCGGGGACGAAATACGGCGACACCAGATCCATGTGGGACGCCGGCTTTCCGAAGATCGTCCGGAACTTCTGCATCAGCAAGTCATCCCGGCTGGCGCGGGCGAGGGCCTTCCCCGGCGGGTCGCTGATGAGACGCGTCACCGCCCATTCGAAAGGGAGCGTTCCCGCGACGAGCTCCCGAACGAACGCGGACGTGCGCAGTGCCTCTTTGTAAGCCACGGACGCGGCGTCCCGCTCGACGCGCTGTGCCGCCGCGGCGATCTCGGCGACCGTCGCGGATCGACGGCAGGAAGCAGGCGATCGGCCGGATAGGAGGAGTCCCTCGCCCAGTAGCGGTCGAAGTCGTTCGAGACCTCCCCCACGACCGGTCCGATGGCGATGGCGTCGAGATCGGCGAACAGCACGCCGTCAGTCGCGCCGAAGTACTCATCGCCGACGTTGCGCCCGCCGATGATCGTGACCTGGTTGTCGGCCGTGAACGACTTGTTGTGCATCCGCCGGTTCAGCCGCGGAAACTCGGTGAGGTATCCGATCGCGCGAGGCCTGCGCACCGCAAACGGATTGAAGAGCCGAACCTCGATCCGCGGGTGGGCGTCGGTCGCCGCCAGCAGCGCGTCGAGACCGGACGTGTTGTTGTCGTCGAGGAGCAGGCGCACGCGAACGCCGCGATCGGCGGCATCGACCAGCGCCTTCATCAGCAGCGTTCCCGATTGGTCGTTACGCCAGATGTAGTACTGGACATCGAGGGTCCGCTCCGCCGCGGAGGCGAGCAGGGAACGAGCCGCGAATGCGTTGCGCGCGTCGCGAAGGATGTGGATCCCCGAGAGGCCCGGATGCGCGCCGAGCAGCGGCGCCGCCGCCTTCCCCAGCCGCGTCGATCCCGTATCGGTCATGGCCGTGGACGACGTGCGGCGCTCGATCGCGGGCAGGCTGTTGCAGCGATCGAGGATGAGCACGCCGACGACGAGCAACAGACCGGCGACCGCCAGGCGGTTTCGCGGTTTTGGCTTCACGCGATCCAGAATGACATACGCCGCATCCATCGCCGCTGTAGAGCTCGGCCTGAACATCATGCCGGCAATCGTGCTTCCGTGTTGCATTACCGACGATGGAGAGGTGACGCATGAAGATCGCAATCATTGGGAACGGCAGCGTCGGAAGCGCGCTGGAGCGCGGTTTGAAGCGCGCCGGCCATGACGTTCGAGCCACCGGGCGTGAGAACGTCAGGGAGACCGCGGAATGGGGCGAGTCGATCATTCTCGCGGTGCCCTTCGGAGCCGTCGACGACGCCGTGCAAACGATGAGCGATGCAGTGCACGGCAAAGTGCTGATCGACGTCACGAACGCCCTCGACGACAACATGGCCTTGGCCATCGGATGCACGACCAGCGGAGCGGAGGAGCTGCAGCGGAAAGCTCCGCGGGCGAAGGTGGTGAAAGCGTTCAACACCAACTTCGCGCAGCACATGGACAGCGGGCATGTCGGCAATACGGCGTTGACCGTGTTTGCCGCCGGAGACGACGACGGCGCGCGTGAGCGCGTCATCGAACTGGCGAGGGAGATCGGGTTCGATGCCGTGAACGCGGGTCCGCTGCAGAATGCGCGGTGGCTCGAGACGCTCGGGTACCTGAATATCCAGCTCGGGTACGTGGTCGGCCACGGGACCGGCACCGGGTTCCACTACATCCACTGAGGCAAGTGCGCGCGCCTCGCCTCCGTCTCAGCCCGCCCGACTGAGGGGGTCGGCCGCGACCGGCCCCCTCCCCGATCAGATCTCCGGCTCCGCCGGCTCCGCCGTCTCCTCGCCCGGCCGGGCCGTCTTCCTCCGCTTCCCGTGCGCGAAGTTCTTCTGGATGGTGTCCAGGTGGGGCATCATCTTCTCGCGGTCCGAGGGCTTGGTCAGGGTCTTGGCGAACGCGAACGCCTGCAGGGCCTTCTGCCCGATCTGGGCGCGCTCCTTGAGCAGGGTGTCCTTGACTCCCTCTCCGAGGAGGATCAGCTCGTCGCCGACTCCCTCATGCGCGCCGTAGAAGCCGAGGTGATCGAGCACCTCCGCTCCAGTCATGCCGACTCCCGCCGCCAGGTTGGTATTGGTGTCGAGCAGGATGGCCATCTGCCGGAGGAACTCGTCGTCGACGTGACCGACCACGTTGATCCTGCGGCGGTGTTGGATGGTCAGCGGCGTGTAGCCGCGAATTGCTTGGATCAGCCGGCGGAGAATCACGCGGATCTCCTGCGCGGCCTGGGTGTGAGTGATGGACATGGTTTCATTTTCCATGGCGAGCAATACAGTGTTCACTGTAAGAGCAGTCAATATAGTAGGTGTTAATATTCAGTTACTGGCCGAATTGAATCACTTTATGACGGTACGCGCAGCACAGCTGCTACGGTGTATAGCAGTCATGATGCTGCGCGAGTCGGACAGTGGGAGGCGGCGAATCGCAGCCGCACGACTCGCGGAAGCGGAGCCATCGGTAGACGTACCGGCCTGGGGTGATTCGCGTTCCGGCGTGAAGCGATTCGCCTGTCGACGTGGAGCGATTCACGTGACGGCGTAGGGCGATTCGCGTGCTGACGTGGCGTGATTCGCGTACCGACGCGAGGCGATTCGCGTGTGGACGTGGAGCGATTCACGTAACGACGCGGCGCGATTCACGTACGGACGGGGAGCGATTCGCGTGTCCACGTGGAGCGATTCACGTGACGACGCCGGGCGATTCGCGTATCGACGCGGGATGATTCGCGCACCGACGTGGGGTGATTGGCATAAAGTGACCCGATGCGGGTGATTCTCTTCGGCGCGACGGGGATGGTCGGTCAGGCCGTCCTTCGCGAGTGCCTCCGCGACGACGGCGTGGAAGCCATCCTCGCGATCGGCCGCACGCCGACCGGTCTCACCCATCCCAAGCTGCGCGAGATCGTGCAGAAGGATCTGTTCGATTTCGCGGCCGTGCCGGACGCGGACCTCGTGGGATACGACGCCTGCTTCTTCTGTCTCGGCGTCTCCGCGGCCGGCATGAACGAAGCGGACTACACCCGCATGACCTTCGACCTGACGCTCGGCTGGGCGCGCGTCCTGGCGCGCATCCATCCGGCCATGACGTTCCTCTACGTCTCCGGCGCGGGCACGGGCGGGAAGGCCATGTGGGCGCAGGTCAAGGGGCGTACCGAGGACGCGCTGCTGGCGTTGTTTCCGTCAGCGTACATGGTTCGCCTGGCCCTGCTGCTGCCGAGGAACCGCGAGGTCTCGAAGACCCGTTGGACCCGGGTCAGCTACGTCATCTTCCGGCCGCTGCTGCCGCTGATCCGCGCCCTGGCGCCGGGTGCGGTGATCACCACCGAGGAATTGGGGCGGGCGATGATCCGTGCGGCGCGAGAGGGAGCGCCGAGGCGCGTGCTGGAAAGCCGCGATCTCCGCGCCCTCGGCGGCTAGCCCGGACGCATCAGAAGAACCGCGCGTCATACATCGCCTTGAGGCCGGGCTGGCGAGTCGTCAGGGCACGCAGGTAGTCGTAGAGCGAGACGTCGGTGAGATAGCCCGCGGGCTCTTTCGATTCCTGCAGCAGCTCTTTCAATCCCTTCGCCCAGGCCTGGTGATCGCTGGCGTTCTTCGCCAGCTCCTCCATCGCCTCGACGCTGCTCTTCCAGGTCGTGCCGCCGGCGAAGATCCGCGGGTTGTTGCGCAGCCACTGCACGAACTGCGGCCAGTTCATCAGCAAGTGCGCGGCGCGCACGACGAGCAGCCGGTCGTAATCGGGACGGCGCGTGGCCGACTCGGTGGCGAACTGGATGTTCCGCAGCACGCGCACGAGGCAGAAGTAGCGGACGATCGTGCGCGGGTTCAGCTCCAGGTTCTGCAGCGCCAGCTCGACCAGCCGCTGCATCTCCTCCGAGTCGCCGTCCTGCATCAGCTCCGCGGCTTTCTTCGACTTCTCCAGTTGCACGGCCAGCCGTTGTCGGGGGGTGAAGGTCTTCGGGATCTGGTACGTCGCCAGGCTCTCCGCGCTCGCCGTCCGCTGGACGGCTCCGATGGCCTGGGCCAGCTCCTCGGCGCGCGCCGGCTGGTCGGCATCGGAGCGGCCGAGGTGTGCCTGGGCGAAGGCGGCGGCGGTCTTGTCGTCGAGATGCGGGATCACGAACGGCAGCTGGATGAACTTCTCCATGAACCGCCAGCCGTAGCTGCGCCGGTACGCCGCCGGGCCGGCGACCGCGCCGAGGGTCTCCTTCTGGGCCTGCTCCAGGGCGGCGGCGACCATCTCCATGTCCATGCCCAGGAAGAAAAAGACGTTGCGGCGCGGGAGGCTGAGGAACTGGTTGATGGCCAGCACGACCTGATTCACCGTCTGCGGATCGCAGCGATCGAGATCGTCGATGAAGACCGAGATGGAGCGTTTTTCATCGTTCCCGATGAGCAGCGAGAGCGCGCCGTCGAGATCGTGATCGATGAGATGCAAAAGACCGAGCTCGCTCTGGTAATTCGGCTCGGTGACGTAGCGCTCGAACGGGCGGTCGATCACCTTCGAGGCGTCCTTCTCCCGTTGAATGAAGAAATGGGTCACCGCCGCGAGGATGCCCCCGCCGCTGGCGAAAAACAGCTGTGGCCAGACCACGCCCGCCAGCGCGCAGACGATGACGAAAGTCAGCCATACCGCGCCTGCGGGGACGAAGCGCGCCAGCACCCAGTGGTAGAAGTCGGAGCGGATCGCGCTGACGTTGATCCGCGACTGCTGCAGCCGGAACCAGAACAGCTCGCGCCGCGCGGGATCGAGCCGCCCGACGAGCTGGTGCAGCATCGCGTGCGCGAGCCCGGCCCAGATCTGGGTCGTCTCGCGGTAGTAAAGAGGATTGAACCAGACCGTCGGGAACGGGACGTCCTCCTTCGACAGCATCGGTCCGTCCGCCGTCGCCCGCGACCAGGCCAGGAGCTGGTTGTAGGTCGTGTTCACCGCCGCGCGGACAGTGGTGACGTGCACTCTCCCCTCCTGATCCGGCGCCTTTGGATCGAGACGCTTCTGAATCATCCGCATCAGCGACGTCTTGCCATGCCCCCACGGCGCCTGAATGCCGATGGTCAGCGGCGGTTTGGTGCGGTGATCGAGGATCGAGCGCGTGATGGCGTCGGCGTAAATCTCGTAGCCGAGCTTGTCGTCCACGGTCCAGGTATCGCGGGAGACGAGGTGGTCGATGTCGAAGGAGGCCAGGAGGGCCTGTTGCCATTTGACGGGGTCCTCGCCGTCTTCGCTGACGAGGGCGACCAGAGCCCGCCGGGCCGCGCGCGGGGAGATCTTGAAACTGCCCAGGTACTTCTCCACCTCGCGCGTGGTGAGGAGGGCGCCGAGGAGGTGCGGGCGCTCGATGAGCCGATCCGTTCCCGTTTCCCGGCGAAGGTCGTCCGCGTGAGCGAAGAGAGCGGCCACCGGCGTCAGGTCCGTTTCGTAGTTTCGCGCGCTGGTCGCGGGCACCCAGAATTTCGAGCTCTGTCCGCTCAGCCATGCGGCGAATCTCCGCTCCTCGCACGCGGCGAAGAAGAGATAGAGCGGATCGACCGCATCCGCGCGATCTCGGGCCATCGCCGTGGCGGCGCCGACGATCTCGATGACTCCGGACGCAAGCGGCCATTCGACGCCTTCCAGAACACGGGGAGGCGGGACGCGGAAGCGTGTGCCGCTGAAGCGCTTCGACGACGCCTTCGGGATCGCTTCGCTGATCTCCGGCGGTGACGGCTCTACGTCGAGAAGTTGCGCGAC
>JBIOTX010000380.1:0-35194 GCA_044866315.1 Thermoanaerobaculia bacterium
CTCCCGCCCACCCAGGTCCCTCGCTCCCGCTCGGGATGACACTTGGACGGGTTACTCCACGGGCTTCGCGAACAAGTACGCCACCGCCACCCCGATCAGATACAAGAGGATCATCGGCACGGCCAGCGCGGCCTGGGTGACCATGTCCGGGGTGGGGGTCACGATCGCGGCGATGACGAACGCCAGCACGACCGCGTACTTGAACTTCTGCATCAGGAAGGCCGGGGTGACGAGCCCCAGGCGGGCCAGGAAGAAGATCAGGATCGGGGTCTCGAAGACGACGCCCGTGGACAGGATGATGACGCTGGCGAAGCCGAAGTAGTCGTCCACGGTCACCATCTGCTTGAACTGCTTGCCGGTCTCGACGAAGAAGCTGCAGGTGGCGGGGAGCAGGTAGCGGTAGCCGAAGTAGCCGCCGAGGATGAAGAAGAGCGAGCCGAAGAGGATGAACGGCGCGGCCAGGCGCCGTTCCTTCTTGTACAGCCCCGGGGCGATGAACAGCCAGAGCTGGAGCAGGATCACCGGCGCGGCCACGAAGAGGCCGGCGAAGAAGGCCACCTTCATGTACAGGAAGAACGGCGCGGTCAGGCGGGTGTAGGCGAGCTTGTCCCCCGGCGGGAGGAACTGGGACAGCGGGCGCTGCAGGTACCCGAAAATGGTGTCTGCGAAGGCCCAGCAGGCAAAGAAACCGACCGCCACGGCGATGAAGGAGACCAGCAGCCGCTTCCGCAGCTCCTCGAGATGGTCGAGGAACGACATTTTCGGAAGCTCGGACTCGGGGTCCGGGAAATTCTGCGGTTCAGCGGCCATGGATCTCTTCTGCGGGCTTCTCGAGCTCGGGATCGGCCGGGGCGGCTTCGGCCGTCACCGGCTCCTCGGCTGGCGCGAGGTCCGGAACGGGCTCCGGAGCAGGGGCCGGGGAGGCGAATGGCTCGCTCCTTGATATCGACTCGAACGGAGTGACGATCGACGGGGTGATCTGCTTGAGCTCTTCGAGCCGGACTTCCCGGTCGATCGTGTTCTTGAGGTCGTCGGTCGCCTTCCGGAACTCGGCCAGGGCCTTGCCGAGCATCCGCCCGACCTCGGGGATCTTCCTCGGCCCGAAGACGAGCAGAACCACGGCGAAAATCAGGATGAGCTCCCCAACTCCGAGTGAACCGAACATGTGTGACGAGGCCCTCGATCGCGGCAGGTGTGACGGCGGAGTGAACAGCACCTCGAGGGTGAATACTCCGTCTCTATAATGGCGTTACTCTTGTCCAAGTTTAAAGGATGCTGCCCCCGGAGAGGCTCGAGACTATGGCAACCGTGAAAAAGACCGAAAAGTGGACGTTCTCGCTGACCCTCATCGTGGCGATCGCCGGAGCGACGCTCCTGGGCGGGCTCTACGGCAACCGCCTCTTCGGCGCGCCGGGCCCGAACAGCGATCTGCAGAAGCGGATGAAGGAGTACACGGACCTGCTGGCCGCGGTGACGACCTGGTCGCCCGAGGACATCAGCTCCGACAAGTTCGTCTACGCCTCCATCGACGGCATGCTCCGCACCCTCGATCCGCACACCTCCTTCCTCGAGCCGAAGGAGTACTCGGACATGCAGGATCGCCAGAAGGGGACGTTCTACGGCCTCGGCATCCTGGTGACCAAGCGCAATGACCAGGTCACGGTCATCACCCCGCTGGAAGGCACGCCCGCCGCGCGCCTGGGCATCCGCGCCGGCGACGTGATCTCGGAAGTCGAGGGCATCGCCACCGAGGACCTGCCGCTCGACGACGTGGTCAAGCGCCTCAAGGGGCCGAAGGGCACCACCGTCAACATCAAGATCCAGCGCGTCGGCATCAAGGAGCCGATCCCGCTGACGATCGTCCGAGCCGCCATCCCGACGAACTCCATCTCCAACGTCCTGATGCTCCGCCCGGGCATCGGCTACATCCGTCTCAAGGACTTCACCTCCACCACCGTGCGCGAGCTCGGCGACGCCATCGAGCAGCTCGAGAAGCAGGGCATGCAGAAGCTCGTCCTCGACCTGCGCATGAACCCGGGCGGTCTGCTCGACGCCGCGGTGGGCGTGTCCGATCACTTCCTCGACAAGGGGCAGATGGTCGTCTTCACCAAGGGCCGCACGGCCGACGCGGCCCAGGAGTACGTCGCCCCGGGCAAGCACGAGAAGTTCGACATGCCGCTGGTCGTGCTGGTCAACCGCGGCAGCGCCTCGGCCTCGGAGATCGTCGCCGGCGCCATCCAGGACCACGACCGCGGCCTGGTCATCGGCGAGACCAGCTGGGGCAAGGGCCTCGTGCAGAGCGTCTACACGCTCCAGTACGGCGCCGGCCTGGCCCTGACCACCTCGAAGTACTACACGCCCGCCGGACGGAACATCCAGCGCGACTACAGCTCGGTCTACGACTACTACATGGCCGACGAGACCGAGAATGGACCGGAGGTCCCGCTCGAGCAGCGCGAGAAGTTCACCACCGCCACGGGACGCACCGTGTACGGCGGCGGCGGCATCACCCCGGACGTGATCGTCAAGCAGCCCCAGCTCTCGCGCACCACCCAGCTCCTGGAGGTGCGCAGCGCGATCTTCAACTACGCCGTCGAGTACGCGGCCAAGCACCCGAACCTGGACAAGGAGCTGGTCATCAGCCCGGCCATCGTCGAGGAGCTCGTCCACTACGCGGCGGAGAAGGAGATCGCCCCCGAGGCCGAGATCCGCGAGGCCCTGCAGAAGCCGGACGACCGCAAGTTCGTCGAGCGCGCGCTGAAGGCGGAGATCGTGGCCGCCAAGTACGGATTCGACGCCTCCTATCCCTTCCGCCTCCAGGGCGACGCCCAGGTCGAGAAGGCCCTGGAGATGTTCCCCGAGGCCCAGAGGCTGGCCCGCATGGCCGCGAACCTGCGCGGCAAGGACCAGGAGGGCCGGGAAGGCCAGGCAGGCACGCGAGCGGCACAGGCTAACCCCAAGACCCGCTAAGGGCGGCGTGGGGTGGAGGGAAGCGGCGGGCTTGAACGCCCGCCGTTTTCATTTGTGCTAACCTCTCGCCGCTTTTTTGGAGGGGATCCGTACACAGATGCCTCAACTCGGACGAAAGTACACCTGCTACAGCTGCCATACGAAGTTTTACGACCTCGGCAAGCCCGTGCCGACCTGCCCGAAGTGCGGGGCCGATCAGCGCGACGCCGAGGAGACGCCGGTCTACACGCCTGCGCGGCGCGGCCGCGCCGCCGTCGTGGAGCCAGAACCGGTCGAAGACGAAGAGATCACGCCGGCCGCCGAAACGACGGAAGGCGAGGACGACGAAGCCTTCGTGGCGCCCGAGCGTGAAGAAGAAGAGCCGGACGACGAAGAGGAAGAAGAGTACTAGCCATGCGCAATCTCGGGTTGCTCGGTTGCATCGGTGCCCTGATCCTCGTCCTGATTCTCTTCGGCGGGTACTTCGTCGGCGTGCGCAACAACCTCGTCGGCCTCGAAGAGAACGTCAATCAGCACTGGGCCCAGGTCGAGAGCCAGTACCAGCGGCGCTACGACCTGATCCCGAACCTCGTGCGCACCGTGCAGGGCGCCGCGAACTTCGAGAAGTCGACTCTCGAGGCCGTGGTGAACGCGCGCGCCCGCGTCGGCCAGGTCGCCGCGCCGTCCGGTCCTCCGGGGGCCGCGGCCGGGGCCACCGCCGACCAGGCCGCGATGGATCAGTTCGCGGCCGCGCAGGCCGGGCTCTCCAACGCCCTCTCGCGCCTGCTGGTGGTGGTGGAGAACTATCCGGACCTCAAGTCCAACGCCAACTTCCGTGACCTGCAGACCCAGCTCGAGGGCACGGAGAACCGCATCGCCGTCGAGCGCCAGCGCTACAACACCGCCGCGCAGCAGTTCAACACCGCCATCCGCCGCTTCCCGGCCAGCCTGGTGGCGAGCATGAGCGGCTTCAAGCAGAAGGCGTACTTCAAGGGCGTGGCCGGCAGCAGCCAGGCGCCGAACGTACAGTTCAACTTCTAGGGGCGCGCGTGCGCCCCTTTCGCGTTCTCGCCTTCCTTCTCCTGGTCGCGCCGTCGCTTCTGGCGCTCGAGGTCCCTCCTCCGCCCAACCGCTGGTTCACCGATCGCGCGAACGTGGTCAGTGTCACCGACGCCGCGCTGCTCGACAAGAAGCTGGAGAGCTTCGAGCAACGCTCCGGCGCGCAGTTCATCATCTACGTCTTCCCCTCGCTGGAAGGGGAGTCCATCGAGGACTTCACCATCCGCTGCGTCGAGCGCTGGAAGGTCGGCCAGAAAAAGTACGACAACGGCCTGGTGCTCTTCGTCTTCGTCCAGGACAAGAAGATCCGCATCGAGGTCGGCTACGGCCTCGAGGGAACCATCACCGACGCCTTCTCGGGCCAGGTCATCCGCGAGGTCATCGCCCCGCACTTCCAGCGCGGCGACTACGGCGCAGGCCTCCAGGCCGGCGCCGACGCCATCGTGGCGAAGATCGAGAAGAACGAGGCGCCCGTGCCGCCGCTCCAGCAGCGCGGCGAGCGCGTGCCCCAGGACAGCGGCAGCAACGACATCGGCCCCTTCACCGTCCTGATCATCATCTTCGTCGTCTTCTTCATCCTCCTGCCCATGTTCTCCCGCCGCCGCCGCAGCAGCGGGTGCAGCGGCTGCATCTTCCCGCTCTTCTTGTCCGGCGGCAACGGCATTACCTTCGGAGGCGGAGGGGGAGGCTTCGGTGGGGGCGGCTTCGGCGGAGGGGGCGGGTTTTCGGGCGGGGGCGGCGGCTTCGGCGGAGGCGGCGCGACTGGAGGCTGGTGACACATGCACCAAAAAGAATTTCTGGCGGCTCTCGATCAGCAGCAGATCATCGACGCCATCGCCGCCGCGGAGACGATGACCTCGGGTGAGATCCGCGTGCATATCCAGCCGCGCGCTCCCGGCGACATCCGCAAGGTCGGCGAGCGCACGTTCGAGCGCCTGGGCATGACCAAGACGGCCCTCCGCAACGGCGTCCTCCTCTTCATCGCCTGCGAGGAGCAGCGCTTCGTCATCCTCGGCGACCAGGGCATCGATGCCCGGGTGCCGGCCGGCTTCTGGGACGACATCGCCGCCAGGCTGACGACGCGCTTCAAGGAAGGACAGTTCACCGATGGCATCGTCGAGGCGATCCACAGCGCGGGCGAAGAGCTCCGCCAGTACTTCCCGCGCGCCGAAGGCGACGTCAACGAGCTCACCAACGAGGTCAACATCGACCATTAGTGGAGCTCCCATCACCGTCGTCATCGCCCTCGGCTCCAACCTGGGCGACCGCCGCTATCACCTCCTCCGCGCGGTGCACGAGCTCCGCTCCGTGGTGCGCGTCGTGCGCGTGAGCGCCATCCGCGAGACCGCACCCGTCGACGCGCCGCCCGGCTCGCCGCCGTTCCTGAACATGGCCGTCGCCGGCTACACGTCCGTGCCGCCGCTGGAGCTGATGCGGGCCCTCCTGGCGATCGAGCTCCGCCTCGGCAGGAGGCGCTCCGGCCTGCGCAACGAGCCGCGGGTGATCGATCTCGACCTGATCCTCTACGGCGCGCAGCGCATGCACACGCGCGAGCTGACGCTGCCGCATCCGCGCTACGAGGCCAGACCGTTCGTGCTGGAGCCGATGCGGGAGATCACGCCTTTCGGGCGCTGATCTCCTCCACGATCCCGGCCAGCGAGGCGATCTCGAACGGCTTGCGCAGCACGCCGCCCACGGCCGCGGGATCGATGAACTGCAGCGACTCGTCGGTGGCCGCGGTCATGATCACCGTCGACTTGAGGAGCTCCGGGCGGCGCAGCATCAGGTGACGCAGGACGTCGAAGCCCGACAGGCGCGGGAGCATGAGGTCGAGGAGGATGCAGTCCCACGGCGCCGTGCCGAGGCGCTCGATGGCCGCATTGCCCTCGGAGACGTGCGTCACCGCGCACGTGCCGGCGAGCACGGACTCGATGCGGTCGGCGATCATCGGCTCGTCCTCGATGACCAGGACGCGATGCCGTGTGGCTCCGCCGACCTTGGCGGAGGGCTCGGGAGTCGCCGCCGGGGGCGGCGGCGCCACACCACTGGTGGCGAAGCGCGTGACCGCCGCCATGAGCTTGTCCCGCGTGAGCGGCTTGCAGATCCAGCCGTTCGCGTCCGAGGCCTCGAAGAGGCGGCGCACGCGGTCCTCGCTCAGGGCGGAGACGAGGACGATCGGGACGTGACGTCGCGCGCGGATGAGCGTGCCGAGGCGGTGGCCGGGGATCTGGGGGAGCTCGATGTCGATCAGCACCAGGTCCGGGCTCGTCGTGGCCAGGACCTGCGAGAGCTCGCTGACCGTGCCGGCGGTGACGGGGGTAAAGCCCTCGCGCTCGCACAGACGCGCGGCCTGGGAGCGAAAGGATGGGTTGTCGTCGACGATGAGGACGGTGAACATCGACGCGCCTAGCGCGTGCCGAGCGCGCCCGCCGCTTCGACCGTGACGCGCGCGCGCTTCACGGGAACGGCCTTGGTCAGGATGGGATAGGGGTTCACCATCTCGTCGTCCTCGTTGATGGCGAAGTGCAGGTGCGAGGGCGTGTACTTGGCGTTGCCGGTGTTGCCGACGTAGCCGAGGAGATCGCCGATGCGGACCTCCATGCCCTCGTACAGGCCGGACGCCCAGCGGTCGAGATGGGCGTAGTAGAACGACGTGCCGCTCTCGGTGGTCAGCCAGAGGCAGTTGCCGCCCTTGGGCTGGTCGCCGATGTAGCTGACGATGCCGTCGGCCACGGCCACGATCGCCGTTCCCTTGGGCGCGAAAATGTCGATGCCGCGATGCTTGCGCCGTCCGCCGTCGCGCGGGTCGCCCCAGCTGTTGCTCAGGTCCCACGGCTGAACACCGACCACGGGCATGGCCAGGGCGGAGCCGGAGAGGGGGGCGAAGAGCGCCTTGGCGCGCTCGGCGAACTCCTGGTCCCGCTCCTTCTTCGTCTCGGCGGTCGCGGTCAGGGCCGGCGTACGGACGACGGCCCGGCTGGTGTGGCGGTTGAGGTCGGCGCGAAGCTGAGCGATGAGCTCGCTGAAGTCATCGTCGTCCGACGGCGGCGGAGGCGTGGCCTCGACGACCGTGGTGGTAGTAGCGCAGGCGGCGGCAAAGACGAGGACTCCCAGCAGAGCCATCAGCCTGCCGACCCACCCGTGGCTTACACGTGAGGCATTCATGGCGCTCGGGACAAGACGAACAGGCGGAGTTTGGCAGCGACGGCCGAGCTTGTAAAGCGTTTTCAGCGTCCCTGATGGGGCTGCCATACCGTCCCCCACTTCTCCTCGAAGCGCCGGCGGTTCTCCTCGAACAGGGCTCGGTACTCCGCGCCGCCGAGCCTGGCGAAGCTGGCCCGGCCGAAGTGATGGACGAACGCGTCTTCCGCGCAGACCACGCGCAGGCCGGCCTCCCGGACCCGGTGCGAGTAGTCGTCGTCCTCGAACATGCCGATGCCGAAGCGCTCGTCGAGCGGGCCGACGCGCTCGTAGGTGTCCCGGCGGAGGGCGACGCAGTACATCGCCGCGACGCGGATGTCGAAGCGCTGCCCGTCGTGCTCGCGCAGGCGGCGCAGCGCGAACTGCTCCAGTCCCTCCACGTCCTCGTAGTCGACATCGATCCGCGACTCGTTCCCGGAGAAGTTCGTCACCGCGTTCACCAGGCCGACCGCGGGATCGTCGAGATGGCGCATCAGCGCGCCGATCAGCCCCGGCGGCACGATCGTGTCGTTGTTGAGGAGGAGGAGCCGCTCCCCGCGCGCGGCAGCGAGGCCCTGGTTGTTCGCGGCGGCGAAGCCGCGGTTGGTGTCGTTGAGAATCGCGCCCTGCAGGTACTCGCGCGTCCCATCCGTCGACGCGTTGTCCACCACGATCAGCTCCCACTCCGGCCAGTCAACGTTGCGCCGAAGGCTCTCGATGCACAGCTTGGTGAGCTCGAGGTTGTTCCAGGTGACGACGATGACGCTCAGCAGGAGATCGCCATGTGTCATCCCGAGCGGAGTCGAGGGAGCTGGGTGGGTGGTAGGCGCGGAGCTCGTGCCTCCCACCCGCCCAGATCCCTCGACTGACGCTCGGGATGACACATCGGGCGGCGGCGACGACCAGCGCACGTCGCCGGGCTCGAGGACGCGGTGCGGGTCCCACAGGCGCGTCAGCCAGCGCTTGACTCGTCGCGGGAGGATGCGCCGGAGGAGCGGCAACAGGCGGCGGACGGCCGAAGGCATGCGGAGGCGGGCGAGGTTACCACTATGATGTCGCCCATCGACATCGTCTGCCTTCCGATCATCGACTGGCGATTCCGCTTCCAGCGCCCCCAGCAGCTTGCGACCCGGTTCGCGCGCCACGGCCACCGCGTGTTCTACCTCTCGACCCGGTTCCGCCGTCTCTTCGGCCCGACGTACAAGGCGCGGCGGATGGCAGAGAACGTCGAGGAAGTCTCGCTTCGCGGCCCGAAGCGCCACGTGTACACCGACCTGCTCGACGACACCGCGCTGGAGCGCCTCTTCGCCGGAGTCGACCAGCTCCGCCGCGAGAGACGCATCGAATCCGCCGTGGTGATGGTGCAGCTCCCGTTCTGGACCCCGCTCGCCGAGCGCCTGCGCGAGCGCTTCGGCTGGCGGATCGTCTACGACTGCATGGACCATCACGCCGGCTTCTCCAGCAACGCCACGCCGATGGTGGCCGAGGAGGAGCGGCTGTTGGCCGGCGCGGACCTGGTGCTGGCCTCGTCGCAAGGCCTTCTCGCCTTCTGCCGCGAGCGCACCGAGCACGTACTGCTCCTGCCGAACGCGTGCGACTACGAGCACTTCAGCCGCGTGAAGCCGCGCCCAGGTAAGGAGCGGCCGGTGATCGGCTACTACGGCGCCATCGCCGACTGGTTCGACAGCAATCTCGTCTCCGAGCTGGCCCGGCACCGCACGGACTGGGACTTTGTGTTCATCGGCTCGACCTGGAGCGGGGACGTGAGGCACCTCGAGCGCCTGCCGAACGTCCGGCTCACCGGCGAGCAGCCGTACGCCTCCCTGCCGCGCTGGCTCGACGGCATGGACGTGCTCATGCTCCCCTTCAAGCGCCAGCCGCTGACCGAGGCCACGAACCCGGTGAAGGCGTACGAGATCCTCGCCGCGGGGCGTCCGCTCGTGTCCGTGCCCCTGCCGGAGATGGCGGCGCTGGCGCCGCTGGTGCGGCTCGCCTCCACCGTCCATGAGTTCGAGCACGAGATCGACGCCGCGTTGCGCGAGGACGATCCGGCCCAGATCGAGCGCCGCCGCGCCTTCGCCCGGCACAACACGTGGGAGGCGCGTTACCAGCGCCTCTGGGAGGCGCTCGCGTGATGAACCCGCGCCTCCTCTTCGTCTTCGGCACGCGCCCCGAGGCCATCAAGCTCGCGCCGGTGATCGCCCGGTTCAGTGAGGACGGCGCCTTCGACGTCCGCGTCTGCGTCACCGCCCAGCATCGGGAGATGCTCGATCAGATCCTTCCCGCGTTCGGCATCACCCCGCACGTCGATCTCGACGTGATGCGCGAGGACCAGAGCCTGACCGAGGTGACCACGGCGGTGCTCACCGGCGTCGGACAGGTGCTCGAGGTGGAGACCCCGGACTGGGTCTTCGTGCAGGGCGACACCACCACCGCCTTCGCGGCCAGCCTCGCCGCCTTCTACGCCCGCACGAACGTCGCCCACGTCGAGGCCGGCCTGCGCACCGGCGACCGCTACGCGCCCTGGCCCGAGGAGATGAACCGCGTCCTCGCCGGACGTCTGGCCACCCTGCACTTCGCGCCGACAGAGCGCGCCCGGGAGAACCTCCTCCGTGAGGGCATCGCCGCGGACGCCATCCACGTCACCGGCAACACGGTCATCGACGCCCTGCTCGCCGTGCGCGAGCGCGTCAAGGACCGGCAGTCGCCGTTCCCCTTCCTCGATCCCCGGCGCCGCCTCGTGCTCGTCACGGGCCACCGCCGCGAGAGCTTCGGCCGCGGTCTGGAGTCGATCTGCCGCGGCCTGGCCCGCATCGCCAGCGAGCACGAGGACGTCGAGCTGGTCTATCCCGTCCACCTCAATCCCAACGTGCGCGAGCCCGTGACGCGTATCCTCACCGGCCCGCGGATTCACCTCGTCGATCCGGTCGACTACGAGTCGATGGTCTGGCTCATGAACCGTGCGCACTTCATCGTCACCGACTCCGGAGGCATCCAGGAAGAGGCCCCCAGCCTCGGCAAGCCCGTCCTCGTCACCCGCAACACCACCGAGCGCCCCGAAGCCATCGACGCCGGCGCGGCGCTGCTCGTGGGTACGGACGAGGAGCGCCTGTTCCGGGAGGCCCACACGCTGCTCACGGACGCGGAGCGCTACGCGTCGATGGCCCAGGTGCGGCACGTGTTCGGGGACGGGCACGCGAGCGAGCGGATCGTGGCGGTGATGCGGGGGTTAAACGCCTCGCCCTGACAGCACCGTCGCGATGGCCTTGAGCAGAATGCGCATGTCCAGCCACGGCGACCACTCGCGCATGTACGCGAGGTCGTAGCGCAGCTTCACCGACGCGTGGGTGTCGTACTCCGACGACACCTGGGCCAGGCCGGCGATGCCGGGGCGGACCATCGCTCTGAGGTCGAACTCGGGCATGTCCCGCAGGATGGCGGCGTGGATGGTCGGCTGCTCGGGGCGCGGGCCGACCAGGCTCATCTCGCCGCGCAGGACGTTGAGTAGCTGCGGCAGCTCGTCGACGCGATAGCGGCGCAGCCAGAGGCCGACCGGCGTGAGGCGCGCGTCGTTCTCGGTGGTGAGCTGCGCTCCCTCCAGCTCGGCGCCGTTGTGCATGGTCCGGAACTTCCACATCCCGAACACGCGCTTGTCCAGGCCCACGCGCGGCTGGCGGATGAACACCGGACGGCGATCGGCGATCCAGGTCGCGATCGCGGCGGCGATCCAGACCGGCGACGACAGAAGGATGAGCAGCGCCGCGACGATGAGATCGAACGTCCGCTTGGTCACCGCGGCGAAGCCGTAGCCGCAGCGCACCGCCACCTCGACCAGCGGCTGATCGGCTACCCAGCCGAAGCCGCTGGAGGTGAGCACCGCATCGGCGAGCGAGGGGAGGAGCAGGAACCCGCGCGCGCCGCGGATGGCGAGGATCCGCAGCCGCATCGGCGCGACTTCCTGGGAGGAGATGATCAGCAGTTCCTCCGCGTCGTGCAGCCGCGCGGCGACGCCGTGGTCGTCGATGGCGCCCCAGTACTCGATGCCTTGGACGCCCGGATCGCTCGGTGCGATCACGCCGGCGATCTCCAGCCGATTCATCTCCGAGCGCTGCATCATCTCCAGAAAGGAGCGAATGCGCTCGGCCGTGCCGAGGATCACCGTGGCCCGCGAGCGCATCGGGCTGACCACGGCCAGGAGGCGCCGCCAGAGCACGAGACCGATGGCCTCGAACAGCGGCACGGCGATGAGGACGCTGCGCGGCAGCGGCTGCTCGGACAACGTCGACAGGATCGCCAGCAGCGCCGCCTGCAGGACCAGGGCGATGCCGAGGATGGAGCGGCTGCGGTGGGGCATGCGCTGGCTGTAGAAGCCGCTCATGGCCAGGGCCACCACGAACGTGACGGCAAAGGCCGCGCAGGTCTCGAAGGTGAGCGGGAACTTCTCCGGAGGCAGGAACCCGCGGGTGAAGGAGAAGTCGAAGTGGCGGCGGATCAGGACCACCGCGCCGAGGGAGGCCAGGGCCACGGCGATGTCGCCGAGGGCGGTCAGGGCCAGGCGCTCGGCGCGCTCGGCGGCGCGCGGGGCGATCATGGGCGCACCTCCGGCGGGAGCGCGATCGCGGCCAGCTGCTCCATCGCCTGCGTGCGCGAGTAATGCGCGGCCACGACGTCGCGGAGCTCCGCACCCATCGCCGCGCGTCGCGCGTCGTCATCCAACAGAGCGGCCGCCGCGTGAGCGAGTTGTGGGACGTCCTGTTCCACCAGCGCGCGCGCCGCGATCAAAGCCAGCCCGCGCACGCCGGTCCGCGTCGTCGCCAGCGCGCATCCCGCCTCCGCGGCCTCCAACACCTTCGTGGCCACGCCGGTGCCGAAGCGGATGGGGAAGAGCGCGATCTTGACCTTCCGCGCGAGCGCCGGCATATCCTCGACCGGCGAGAGCACGGTGACGCCGTCGCGTCCGTCGAGGCGGAGGACTTCGCGCGGCGCGCGAGCGCCGGCGAGGACGAGCGTGGCCCGCGGATGCCGCTCGCGAATGGACGGCCAGAGCTCGCGCACCAGCACGCGCACGGAGTCGGCGTTCGCAAAGTAGGAGAGGTTCCCCCAGAAGCCGAAGTCGAACGGGCGCGGCGCGTCGCCGGCCGGCGCGATCGGCACGCCCATCGGCACGACCGTCGTCGCCCCGCCGAATTCGTTCAGATCCTCGGCATTGGTGATCACCACGCGCTCGTACCGCGCCCCGGCCTCCCGCTCCAGCCGCGCCGTCCGCCGCTCCTCGGCGCGCCAGAGCCACCGCAGCAGCGGCCCCGACTGGCGCTCCCGCTCGGCCATGCTCCGGCGCAGCGAGTCGATGGCGTCGAGGATGCGCCGGCCGGTGATCGCGTCGCGCACCCACGGGTCGAAGCGCGAGAGCAGCACGACCGTGGCGTCGAACGGTCCTCGGGCGGCGGTCGCCCGGGCGATGGCGCCGCGCCAGTCGTAGGCGCCCGCGAGCGCGGAGTGCCAGGGGAGACCGCGGAAGAACGCGCTCGCCGCCGCGCCGACCAGTCGCGGCACGGAGAAGCGCGCGCCGTACGCTCCCGGCGCGACCACGGTCACCTCTGCGAAGCGCTCCAGCGCGCCGATCCACATCGTCGCCCGCACGCGGTCGCCCGTGTACGCCGGCCGCGGATTCCTGGACGAGAGCAGCAGCACTTTCACGCCCGTCTGCTTCGCGTCCATTGGAAGAGGGCCCGCGGCACGAGCGCGATCGCCAAGAGCCACGACGCCATGAGCCGCATCACCACGCGCGGAGCGGCCGGCGTGGCGATCATGAACATCGCCGCGTCGAGCGCCACCGTTGCCGCGACCGCGGACGCCAGCCACGGCCGTCCGCCACGAATCAGCGCCGCCGTCGCCGCGGCGCGCACGAGTGCCGTCAGCGAGATCGGCCTCCCGAAGATCTCGATGAGCCACGCCGCCATCTCCAGCGGCCGCGCCGCCGCCGCGCGCAGCATCACCCCGAAGTGGCGGACGAGGAGGTGATAGCGCGCCAGGATCCAGCGCGCGCGCTGCGAGGCCGCGGAGTAGACCGTGCCCGGCTTCTCGTCGCGCACGACCGCGTCGACCATCCGCACCCGCCCGCCCGCCGCGGCCAGCAGCAGCGAGGCCTCGGTGTCCTCGATCTTCGTGCGCAGCCGCGGGATGAGGTCGAGGAAGACGTCCGGCCGGAACGCCGTGCCCGTGCCACGCAACCGGGCCGACCAGCCCAGCGCCTCGCGGCCGAGGTCTTCGTGGCGCTGGGCGAAGCGCTCGGAGGAGGAGACGGCGCTGCCGACGCCCTCGCCGCCGCCGGCGATGAAGGCCTGCACGGCCAGGCTGCCCTCGGGCCAGCGCAGGCGCTCGAAGAAATCGCGGTCGAGCGTGGAGCCGACGTCGAGGATCATCACGGCGTCGGAGGCGAGGACGAGCTCGCGGTGCTCGCGGGCGAGCCACGCCAGCGCCGCGCCTTTGGTCGGGCCGGGCGGCTCCTTGCGCAGGACGTGCGCACCGAGCTCGCGGCCGATGGATTCCGCGATCGGATCGGCGCCGTCGAGAAGCAGGGCGACGGTGGCGTTCGTCGCGCGCGCGGAGGCGACGGTGGCGCGGACGTGCTCCCCCTCGTCGCGGGCGGGGATGACCACGAGCGGTTTCTCGATCGGCGCGCCCGATACCTCCTCGCGTCGCCGGCGCGACTGCGCCAGGAGGACGAGCCGCACCAGCGCGTCGGCCGCGGATAGGCCGGCGGCACAGAGCAGGAGCGTCTTGAGGAACGTCGTCATCGGGCTGCCACGAGGGATCTCTCGCGGCCGCATGATACCCTCGGCTGCGGTGACCTCGCCGTCGGATCTCGAGCGTTTGTCCGTCGCTCCTATCCGTTCCTTCGCGGCGGAGGAGCGCGTTTACCGCGCCGGCGACCGGATGAGCCTGCGCGAGGAGTGGCGCGACCTGATGCGCTACCGCACGCTGCTGCGGCGCCTCGTCCACCGCGACCTGACCGTCCGCTACAAGCGCTCCGCCCTCGGCTTCCTCTGGACCATGCTCCACCCGCTGATCCTGATGGTCATCCTGACCCTGGTCTTCGCGACCATCTTCCGGTTCGGCCTCCGGAACTACGCGCTGTACCTGCTCTCCGCGCTGATCGGCTGGCACTTCTTCTCGCAGACGGTGATCGAGGCCATGACCAGCATGCGCTGGAACGGGTCGCTGATGAAGCAGGTGTGCGTGCCGCGCACGGTGTTCGTGCTCAGCACCACCCTGGCCGGGCTCGCGCACATGGGCCTGGCCCTCTTGGCGCTGTTCGCGATCATGCTCCTCCTGCGCGCGCCGATCACGCCGGCGGTGGCCTTCCTGCCGGTGAGCTTCCTCATCCTCGGCGTCTTCACCCTCGGCATCTCCATGATCGCCTCCGCGCTGGCGGTGTTCTTCACCGACATCCGGGAGATGATCCAGGCCTTCCTGCCGGCGGTCATGTACCTGACGCCGATCATCTATCCGATGTCGATCCTGCCGGAGCGCTTCGCCGCGCTGGTGCGACTGAATCCGCTGCTGTACCTGTTCGACCTCCTGCGCGCGCCGCTGTACGCCGGCGCGCTGCCGAGTACGACGGCGCTGCTCGTGGCCACGGCCAGCGCGCTCGTGTCGATCGTCATCGGCTGGCTCGTCTTCCGGCGGCTCGCGCCGCGCTTCTATCCGTACCTCTGACATGAACGCCATCGAGTTTCACGACGTCACCGTGCGCTTCCCCAGACAGCGGGTCTGGACGCTGAAGGAGTGGGCCATCCGAGGGATGAAGGGCAACCTCTCGATGGCGAAGTTCGAGGCCTTGCGCGGCGTGTCGCTGACCGTGAAGGCGGGGGAGGCCTTGGGGATCATCGGCGGCAACGGCTCGGGCAAGTCGACCACGCTCCGCGTCGCCGCGGGCATCGTCCCGCCGGAGGAAGGCCAGGTCGTCGTGCGCGGCTCCGTCGCGCCGGTGATCGAGCTCGGGACCGGCTTCGACCTCGACCTCACCGGCCGCGAGAACATCTATTTCAACGGCGCCCTCCTCGGCCGCACGGGCAAGGAGATGGCGCATGCCGTCGACGAGATCATCGACTTCGCGTCCCTGGGCGAGTTCATCGACGCCCCGCTGCGGACGTACTCGACGGGCATGGTCGCGCGCCTGGCATTCTCCATCGCCACCCTGGTCGACGCCGACGTCATCCTCCTCGACGAGATCATCTCCACCGGCGACGAATGGTTCCGCGAGCGCTGCAACGAGCGCATCCAGTCGTTCTACCGGAAGGGCTCGACGGTCGTGCTGGTCTCCCACGATCTCAAGCACGTCGAGCGCCTCTGCCACCGCGTGGTCTGGCTGCAGAAGGGAGTCGTCCGCGCGAGCGGGGAGGCGGGGGAGGTGATTGCCGCCTACCGGGAGTTCGCGCACCGGTAACGGTTGTCATCCCGAGCGGAGCGAGGGACCTGGGTGGGCGGAGCTCGAAGATCGAGCCTCGTGCCGCCCCTCCCGCCCAGGTCCCTCGCTACCGCTCGGGATGATATGGGGGGCGATGGCCATAGCCGGGCTCCGGTCACGGCTCACCTTCAGCGTCCCATCCTGCAGGAGCAGCACGCGGTCCGCCCACTCCGCCGGGGAGGGGCGGTGGGTGATGACGAGCACGAGCCGATCGTCGGTGTACGCCCGCAGGCGGGTCAGGAGCTGGCTCTCGGTGCGGGCATCGAGGGCGCCCGTGGCTTCATCGAGGATGAGCACGTCGCGGTGACGGACCAGGGCCCGCAGGAGACCGAGCCGCTGCCGCTCGCCTTCAGAGAGCCCGCTTCCGGCCGTTCCCAGGAGGTGATCCCAACGCTCGACGAATCGGGCCACGACGGAGTCGAAACAGGCGATCTCCGCCAGGGCGTCGAGCTCGCGCTCGTCGATGCCACGCTGGCCGAGGAGCACGTTCTCGCGGATCGTGCCCTGGAAGAGCGTCGGTGCGGAGGGAACGAGCGAGGCCATGCGCCGCAGCGAGCGCACGCGAATGCGGCGCACGTCGTTCCCGTCGATGGCGACCTGGCCCCGGTCGACGTCGTAGAGACGCACGAGCAGTTTCGCCAGCGTGCTCTTGCCCGAGCCGCTCTGGCCCATCACCGCGACTTTCTCGCCGCGCCTGACCGTCACGTCGATCCCGCGCAGCACCGGGCGCGACCAGTCGTAGCTGAAGTCGACGTTGTGGAAGACCACCTCGCGGACGAGCGCGGGCACGATCACCGCGCCGTCGTCGTCGCGTACCGCCGGCCGATGCTCTTCGAGCTCGGTCAGGCGGGAGATGCTGCCGCCCGCGCGCTTGAGGCGCACATACGTCGAGATCGCGGCAGAGACCGGGTCGAACAACCGCAGCAGATAGGTGTAGAACGCGATATAGCTGCCGATGGTCAGCCGGCCCTGCAGGTACTCCCAGGCACCGGCGAGCAGTACCAGCGCGGTCGTTCCGGTGATCAGGGCGAATGCCGCGGCCGAATAGCGGATCTCCGTGCGGAGCTGTTTCAGCGAGGTGCGGATGGCCGAGGTGGCCACTTTCGAGTAACGGCGGTTGATGTATCCCTCGGCGCCGAGAAGCTGCAGCTCAAGGGCCGCGCCGATGTATTCATTCAGGAAATTCGCGCGCTCGCCGATGTTCCTGCGGCTGGTCAGGGCGACCTGTTCGAGGATCGGACCGTACTTGTAGCGCAAGGCGCCGATGAAGAGCGCCACCGGGACGGTGACGACGGCCAGGCGCCAGTCGAGCGCCGCCATCACCCCGACCGTCAGCAGGATGCCGGTGACGAGACGGAACAGCGACGGCACCACTTCCGAGGCCGCTTCGGACAACGCGTCGACGTCCTGCTCGAGCCGGGTCACCAGATCGCCCACGCCGTGCTTCTGGAAGAACGGCGCGTCCAGCGACTGGATGCGCCGGAGCAGGCGCAGACGCAGCTTCAGCATGGCGTAGCGCACCGTCCGGGCGATGTGAAAGGTGCCCTTGCCCAGGACCCAGATGCGGACGAAGTAGACGAAGCAGAAGAGACCGACCGCGCCGAGGATCGGAGCCCAGGCCCGCTGCTGCAGACCGTCGTCGATGATCCACTTGATGATCAGCGGATCGACGGTCGACAGGATCGTCGCCGCCAGTAGGAAGGACATGCTGAAGACGTGGCTGCGCGCGTACGGCCGCAGCTCGCGCGCGAACCACAGCCACTCTTTCCCCCTGGCGCTCATTCGTTCACCGCGATGGGCAAGTCCGCCGAGCGCGCTGGCAGCAGCTCGTCGAGCATGAAGTCCGTCGCGCCGCCGTGCAGTACGCGGCGCAGGAAGAGGGCGATGCCGGCGCCGCCGGTGCCGAAGTCGCAGCTCACCCGGCTCAGCGTGTCGCCCGGAAAGGCGATGCCCTTCGGACGCTGCACCGGATAGAGCAGCGTTCCGGACAGAGCCTTCTTCGCGGCCTGCAGCGCCAGCTGGCGGTTCGGACCGATCTCGGCCCAGTCCAGGCAGAACTCGCCGATTCCCGACAGTCCGAAGAAACGTCCCGGGAAGATCGAGTACTTGCGGTTGCAGTCGACGGTCAGCTTCTCGAACAGCGGCCAGTACGGCGCGTCCGGAACGACGGTCATGTAGCGGAGATAGGCCTGGCCGATGCCCGAGCTTCCCCACCGCCAATACGGCGTGTAGGTCGGCTCTTCCTCGCGGGCGCGCCATGACACGCCGTCGTCGGGAATGGGGATGGCCTTCGAGGCCACGAAGTCGAGCGCACGTCCCGCCGCGTCCAGGTACTCCTCCTTCCTCGTGGCCAAGTAGAGGTAGGTGAGGAACGCGGCGATGCCGCCGGCACCGTGTGCGAACGTGCACGAGACCGAGCTCTGCGAGCGCCAGAACCATCCGGCCTGGTCCTCCTCGCGCGTTTCGAGCAGGTGCCGCCCCGCCTCCTCGGCGAAGGCCAGATGCTGCCCGTCTCCGTCGTACAGGTAGAACCGGAGCTCGGTCATCCCCCAGCCGGCGGTGCCGTAGAAGACGTCGCTCTCGCGGCGCAGGAGCGGATGCGTGCGGGCGAGCTCCAGGGCCTTGCGCGCGTGCTCGTGCTCGCCCATCTCCAGCATCACCCAGGCGATGCCGGCCAGGCCGGAGTAGAGTCCGGGCGGATACACCTCCTGCGACAAGGGACAGCGCAGCATCCAGTCCCGCACCTCGTCCGGCACGCTGCCGGTGATGCGGAGCAGCGCATGGGCGACGCCCGCGGCGCCGTGGGCGATGCTCATGGCATTGGTCTCGAAGACGATCGGGTCGGCGGGAAAGAGACGGTCCTGGCGATCGGGATCGGCGGTGGCGACGATGTACTTCACCAGCTCGCCGAGGAGGGACTCGATGTCCGTATGGTCGGCCTCGTACGTCCCGATCGCCGGCGTCGGATAGTCGTACTCGGCGCGCAGCACCCGGGCCACCTCGTGTGCCCGGGGACGATCCGCGCGCTTGCGCGCAAACAGGGCGCGGATCGTGTCGATGATCGGCTGGGGCACGTAGAAGTCGCGCTGGAACGTATCCAGGAAACGCGACGGCGCAGTCAGATCGAGAGACATGATGGCGTTGATCGGAATCAGCGCCGCCAAGAGGAGGCTGCCCATGGCATAGAGATCGTCGTCCATGCGGGCGATGCCTTCCTCGATCACTTCCTGGGGCGCGAATCCCGGCGTGTAGAGCGCCGGCGGCACGTCGATGCCCTCCTCGTACGCGCCCTCGTAGTCGATCAGGCGGATGTCCGCGTCATCCCCGTCGCCGACGATCATCACGTTGTAGTGCGACAGGTCGGTGAAGCAGATATGGCGCTCGTGCAGCATGGCTACGATATCCGCCACGCGGGCCATGGTCCGGGTGAAGCGCCCGAAGAACTCGCGGGCCGCCTCGGCGTCGGGACTGGTCCGCAGGGCCAGGCTGTGCCGGGCCATGTAGACCCGCAGAATGATGCCGTCCAGGTACTCCTCGACGAGATAGAAATGCTCCCATTCCTGGAAGAAGTCGATCGGCTTCGGTCCGATCCCGAGGTCCTCGACCAGCTGCAGTAGACGCTGTTCCTTCTTGAGCAGCCAGACCGCGTCGATGCCTCGCGGCGACACGTTCGTGAGCGGACGGGCCTCCTTGATCAGCACCTGCTGGCCGGTGGTGTTGTCGCGGCCGATGTAGACGCCGCCGCTGTTCGAGAAGACGATCGCCGACTCGATCGTGTAGCGCCCGTTCTTGAGCGTGGGCGCGCCGTTGCTGTCGGCCATCGGCTCCGGCTCGGTGGCGAACGGGTCGGTCATCGTCGGCGGCAGGCGGAAGTACGGCGAGCGCTCGTCGTCCACCCAGTGGTCGTCCCCGGCCTTGATCACCGGCACGCGCCGGCCGGTGATGTCCAGGCGGTGATAGTTCAGCATTCCGCCGTAGCGGTAGAACACCACTCCGCTGTCCTTGTAGCGGCGGTCCGAAAGGATGTACGGGCCGCGATAGCCGATCAGCGCGGTATAGAGCGCCTCCAGCAGCTCTCCGCACTGCTGCTGGTCGCGCGGATAGACGGTGATGAACTTGCCCGCGCCGCCGCGTGACCAGCGCTTGCCGTTCTGCATGAGCAGCATCTCGGTGTTCCCGACGAACTTGAACGGCACCCGCGCGGGAATGAGGATGCGCGCCACCGTGGCCAGGACCGGGGTTGCATTCGCCGGCGTCGCCGAGACGTGGATCTTCCATCCCTGCGCGGGAACGGGGACGCCCTCCGGGAGCGCGTTCATCCAGATCGAGCCCCGGACCAGCTTCCAGTCAGGCGGAAGCAGTCGCTCCACGGCCGCGATGTACGTGCTGCCCGTTACCGGGAAGCGCTCGATGGGCTCGTAATGCTCTCTGCTGGCATGGACGTAAAGGTAGTCATTGTCGATCAGCATTCTTCCGCTCCCGGGCCTTGGCGTTTTCTCGTCCTGGATGCGCAGACGGAGAACGCCGGTTGAGAACTGCGCTCGACTACACCACCACTGTGTTTCGTTGCTGCGGTGCCGCGTTTGCGGCGGGCCTTCTCTAGAAGGCGGCGACCATGAGCTCGGTCTGAGGCGAACAGCTGCTGTTGCTGTAGCTCGAGCAGGTCGAGCAGCCGGAGACGCTGCAAGTGCTCGGGCCTTCCGCGCCCGGTGCTTCACCAATGCGGTCCATGCCGATCGGTTCGATGATCTGGAGAGCGAGAATGCGATTCATGAAAGCCTCCCTTGTCCTTTTTGTATTTTGAACGACGACTTCATGACGCTTCGACGCTACTGCCGCCTGCGCATCCGGGACGCGTCTTTATGGAAGATCCATACCGTCTTTCCGCCCTGCCGGAAAGATTCGTTTGTCTGAAAACGGAAACATATTGATCGCAGAAGAGATGCTTCCGCTCGCGCCCGCCGCGTACCGCAATGCATAGGACTGGATTCGATGGGTCGCGAAGCGGTAGAACTTTCCACCGGTTGTACTTTTTGCCACCCGTACGCACAACGGCAGGAAATTTGCTGCGATCAGACGACCGCGGAAGTCACGCACTCAAAGGAAAAACGAATGACCAACCTCATCGAGATCCGCGGTGTCAGTAAAGTCTTCCAAGCGGAGGAAGTCGAAACGCATGCCCTGTCGGGCATCGACCTGCGCATCGACTGCGGCGAGTACGTGGCCATTGCCGGCCCTTCCGGCTGCGTCAAGTCGACGCTCCTGTCCATTCTCGGCCTGCTCGACACCCCTACCGCCGGCACCTACCTCCTCGGCGGCCGCACGGTCGAGTCGCTCTCGCGCTCGGCGCGCGCCGACATCCGCAACCAGGAGATCGGCTTCGTCTTCCAGGCCTTCAACCTCATCGGCGACCTGACGGTGCACGAGAACGCGTCGCTGGCGCTGACTTACCGGGACCTGTTCTCCTCGGAACGAAAGAAACGCGTCGACGCCGCGCTCGAGCGAGTCGGCCTCTCCCACCGGGCCAATCACTATCCCTGGCAGCTCTCGGGTGGCCAGCAGCAGCGCGTGGCCGTGGCCCGGGCCATCGCCGGCGAGCCGTCGATCCTGCTCGCCGACGAGCCCACCGGCAACCTCGACTCGAAGAACGCCCATTCGGTGATGGAGCTGCTGCGGGAGCTGCATCGCGACGGCGCGACGATCTGCATGGTCACGCACGACCCGCGCTTCCTCGAGCATGCCGGCCGGATCGTCCATCTGTTCGACGGCCGGATCGTTGACGAAGTCGAGGAGCGCTCCCGGGCGGCACACATGCCGCCGCCGCGTCCCGCCGCCCACCCGTCGCTCGTCGCCAATCCCTGACCGGAGACCTCTCGGATGCAGACCCTACTCCTGGATGTGAAGTACGCCTTTCGCATGCTGCGGAAACAACCGGGATTCACCATCCTGGCCCTGGCCACGCTGGCCCTCGGCATCGGGGCGACGACGGCGATCTTCTCGGTCCTCTACGCGGTCCTGCTGCGACCGCTTCCCTACCGCGATGCCGACCGGGTGGTCCGCGCGTTCGCGAACACCAGCAACGGCCGCGAGAGCGGCGCCTCCCGCCTCGACTTCGAGGACTGGCGGGCCCAGAGCCGCAGCTTCTCCACGCTCGCCGCGTATCGCGGCGAGTCCGCCGATATCCTCGGCGGCAGCGAGCCCGAGCGCGTGGTGACGCTGCAGGTCAGCAGCGGTTTCTTCGACGCCTTCGGGGTGAAGCCCATCGCCGGCCGCACGTTCGACGCCGCTCAGGCAACGACCGGCGGCACGCTTCCCGCCGTCATCAGCGAGGGACTCTGGAAGAGTCACTTCGGCGGCTCCGGCGACGCCGTCGGGCGGGTGGTGCGCATCGCCGGAAGCCCGCACGTCATCGTCGGGGTCATGCCCGCCTCGTTCGAATATCCGTGGAAGCAGGACCTCTATCTTCCGCTCGGACGCAGCGAACGGGACCTGAGCCGCTCCGCGCGCAACTACCATGTCGTCGGGCGCCTGAAGAAAGGCGCGACGATCGAGAGCGCGTCCGCGGAGCTGCGTACCATCGCCGGCCGGCTGGCGCAGTCGTATCCCGACACGAACGGCGGCATCAGCGTCACCCTGCGCACGCTGCGCGACGACCTCACGGCATCGGTCCGTCCGACGCTCTGGCTGCTGTTCGCCTTCGTTGTGCTCGTCCTGCTCATCGCCTGCGCGAATCTCGCCGGCCTGCTGGTGGCGCGCGGGCGGGCCCGGAGTGCGGAGATCGCGCTGCGGGGGGCCCTCGGCGCAAAGATGCCGCGGCTCGTCCGGCAGTTGCTCACCGAGAACATCGTCCTCGCGCTCATCGGCGGCGCGCTCGGCCTGGTCGTCGCGTTCTGGGTCTCCCGCCTGCTGGCTTCCTCCTCCGCGCTCGATTGGCTGCCCCTTCGCCAGCCACTGCTCAACGGCAGGGTGCTGGCCTTCGCCTTCGCGATCGCGTTCGCTACGGCCATTCTCTCCGGGCTGGTGCCGGCCATCCGGATCGCGCGCGCCGAGCTGTCGCTGCAGAAACTGCTGCGCCGCGACGCCCACGATCCCGTGCGCCGCCACCTCGTGGCCGTCGAGGTCGCACTGGCGGTCCTGCTCCTCGTCGGCGCCGGACTGCTCACGCGCAGCATCTTCCGCCTGCAGAGCGAGCGTCTCGGGTTCGACGCGGCGTCGGTCCGGGTGATGACCGTGAACCCTCCCGCCGATGCGGAGCCGTCCGCGTTTTACGATTCGGTGATGGATCGCATACGCGCCGTGCCGGGCGTCGAGGCCGTCGCCGCGAGCAACAACTTCCCGCTCGACGCAGAGAAACTGCAGGGCGGCATCGCGATCGAGGGGCGCAACGCCATGGACGAGAAGAGCTGGCTGCCCGCCGGCTGGCAGCTCGTCAACGAGGATTACTTCCAGGCCCTCAAGATTCCCATCCTCCGCGGCCGCGCCTTCCGGAGCAGCGATCGCGGCGGCGTCGACGTCGCCGTCGTGAGCGAGGCCCTGGCCCGCCGCTACTGGCCGAACGAGAACGCCATCGGCAAGAGGGTGGCCGTTCCCGGTCTCGACTCCGAGTCGTACGAGAGCTTCCGCAGCGGCACGATCGCCTGGATCACCATCGTCGGAGTGGCCGGCGACGTGCGCGCCGGCGGACCGGCATCGGATCCCGTTCCGGAGATCTATCTGCCGCACTTTCAGCACGCGGTGGGCAAGTTGAAGATCGCCGCGCGTACGACCGTGGCCGGAGCCGCTCTCGACCGAACTCTCGAAGCGGCCGTGGGCGCCGTCGCGCCGGACGTGCCCGTGCGCGTGCGCTCGTACGAGGAGATCCTGGAACGGCGTCTGGCCGCGCCGCGGCTGCGCTCGCAACTGATCGTGCTGTTCGCCCTGCTGGCCATCGTGCTCGCCGCGGGCGGCGTCTACGGCGTGACTGCGAACTGGGTGGAGCAGCGGCGCAGGGAGATCGGCATCCGCATCGCCCACGGCGCCAGGCCGCGCGACGTGCTCGCGCTCTTTCTACGCCGCGGTGTGACCTCGACGCTGGTTGGAATCGTGGCCGGATTTGCAGGGGCGGTGTGGCTGGCGGACCTGCTCGCGCCGTTCCTGTTCCGCATCCACCCGCGCGACCCGGCCACGTTCGCCAGTGCGCTGCTCGTCGCAATGGTCACGGCGGTCGTGGCCACGCTCATCCCCGCGCGCCGCGCCGCCCGCGTCGACCCGGCGGAGACGCTGCGGTACGAGTAGCCCGCACTCCAAAATCACTCGCTCGTCCACATCGGCCCGCCATCCACGGGAATGGCAAAGTGGATGGCCATGTCCTGCAGCCCCTCGCGCCGGTAGAAGCGATGCGCGTCCAGCCGCTTGAGACCCGAGTCGAGCGTGAGGAACTTGCAGCCGGCGCGCTGGGCCTCGGCGACGAGCCAGTCGAGGAGGGCCTTGCCGTACCCGTGCGAGCGCTGCGTGGAATCGGTCACGAGATCGTCGACGTAGAGGGTGAGCCCGGTCGCGAACATCTCCATGTAGCGATAGCCGGCGACGGCGCGCACGTCGCCGTCGATGACGCAGGCGAGCAGGTAGCCCTCGCGCTGCAGGCGCCGCACGTCGCCGACGAAGTTCTCCTCGACCAGCTTCGGCCGCAGCTGCTTCATCACGGCGAAGCAGGCGGCGATTTCCTCGTCGGTATCGGCGATCCGGATGTTCATCGGAACAGCACCTCCGCCACGTCCTCCACCCGCCGCACGGGGATGACCTCCACATCCGCACGGATCTCCGCCGCGTTGGCCATGGGAACGACGATCTTCGCGAACCCGAGGGCCGCGGCCTCGCGGGCGCGGAGGTCGGGCTGGGAGACGCTGCGGATCTCGCCGAGGAGGCCGACTTCGCCGAACAAAACGAGATCGTGCGGCACGGAGAGGTTGCGCTGCGAGGAGAGGATCGCCGCGACCACGCCCAAGTCGAGCGCGGGCTCGTCGATCTCCAGGCCGCCGGCGACGTTCACGTAGACGTCGTGCTGCACGAACGTGCCCGCCCCCTTGCGCTCGAGCACGGCCAGGAGGAGCGAGACGCGATTGGCGTCGATGCCCATGGCCATGCGCCGCGGCGAGGGAAAGTGCGTCGGCGAGACGAGCGCCTGCACCTCGATCAGCAGCGGGCGCGTGCCTTCGACGGCGGCGAGGATCGCCGAGCCGGGCGACTGGCTGCGCTGGGAGATCAGCGCCGCGGAGGGATTGGCCACCTCCTCCAGTCCGCCGTCGTGCATCTCGAAGATGGCCACCTCGTTCACCGGCCCGAAGCGGTTCTTGTAGGCCCGGACGACGCGGTAGTTCTGAAACTTCTCCCCCTCGAAGTAGAGCACCGTGTCGACGATGTGCTCGAGCGTCTTCGGCCCGGCGATGGTCCCCTCCTTGGTGATGTGGCCGATGAGGAACACCGGGACGGAGAGCCGCTTCGCCGCGGACATGAGCGCGCCGGCGGAGTCGCGCACCTGCCCGACCGAGCCGGGCATGGAGTCGTTGGCAGCAGTGTGCACGGTCTGGATGGAGTCGACGATGACCGCCACCGGCCGCAACTTCTCCATCTCGGCGAGGATGCGCTCGATGGAGGTCTCGGTGAAGAGGTGGATGGCGTCGCTGACGGTGCCGAGACGGCGTGCGCGGAGGGCGATCTGCCGCGGCGACTCCTCGCCGGAGACGTAGAGCACCGGGCCGTGACGCGCCAGCCGCTCTGCCACCTGCAGGAGCAGCGTCGACTTGCCGACGCCCGGCTCGCCGCCGACCAGCGTCACCGCGCCGATGACCAGGCCGCCGCCGAGGACGCGGTCGAGACTGGGCATGCTGGTCGAGATCCGCGGGGCGACATCGGCGTCGATCTCCCCGATCGGTGTCGGCGCGGTGCCGGCGGAGAGGGCGGTGGGGTGGGCGAGCGGAGCGGGCGCGTCTTCCTGGGCGTACGAGTTCCAGGCGTTGCACTCGGGACAGCGGCCCAGCCACTTGGACGCCTGCGCTCCGCATTCGGTGCAGGAGTAGATGACCGCCTTCTTCGCCAACTCACGCCGATTGTAGCAACCGCGGACGGACGAAGAGGCGCAGCGCTACCGCCAGGAGAAGCAGGACCAGCATCGCCGGGTAGATCCACCCGCGTCCGGCGTTCACGCCGATGGCGACGAGGAAAATGATCCACAGGACGTAGAGCGCGGCCGGCTTCGGACGGACGGCCGCGAAGAGCATCAGCGCGTAGATGGCCAGGCCGTACACGACCGAAACAGCGTTCACGCCGGCGCCCGACGCGGACGTCGTGACCGCCAGCGCGCCGATGAGCGCGTAGTGGATGGCGTGCGAGATCGGCAGCGCGACCAGGAGCTCCCGGGCCCGGATTCCCACCAGCGCCAGCACGAGGCAGACGAGCGAAGTCCGTGCGGTCGCCCGGATCGCCGCGCGCAATCCGGCCTCGCCCGTTCCCTGGAGGACGAGGACGCCGGCAACGGTCGCGAAAACAACGAGCGCCGCGATCAGGATCAGGCGCCGGGACATGGCTCGGGAGGCTCGGCCGGATTGTAATCCAGCCTCGATCCGAAGGCGGATCCATGGATCCCTCACAAAGGTGACGAGTGAGTCGCTTGCGCACGCTCCTCGTAACCCGCCTTTCCGAGCTCGCCGCGAACCGCGACGCCGGGCCGGAAGTGCGCATCGTTCACTGAAAGGTCATTGGATCCAGCTTCACGACCTCCTCGGATGTGGAGATGAGCTGCTACACTGAAGCGGTCCCGACATACAAGAGCGAGAGCGAAAGGAGTCACTCCAATCGGTGTGACCGCCGACGTTTGGACCGTGAAAAGGCTTGCAGTCCACCAGGGCGGCCTTGCGCGCAGTATTGCGATCGCGGCGCTGCTCTTCGTTTCGCTCGCCACTCGTAGCTATCTCGACACCGCCCAGGCAAACGCGCTCGATACCTGGCGACGCATCGCAGCGATGCGAGACCTCCGCTCTGTCGAGCCGCGTCTTTCCATCGATCTCCATGGAGATTTTCGTGTCGTTGCGCCGCTACGGTTCCAGGAGATCGCAAAGGCAGATCCCAAGCTAGGTTCGGCCATCGCGGAGCTGACGTCGGAGGCGACGCGCCGAGAGCGGCCTCATGTAACCGGAATGACGCACATGCTCCTCGGCGAGTGGGACGACGCCATTGGTGCACTGGCGCTCGCAGTGGAGATGGAACCAAACCGCGCGGAGCGGCGAGCGGATCTCTCGTGCGCCTATTACATGCGGGGCCGCACGACGGACTCGCTGAATGACTTCGCGCGGGCTCTCGAAACGCTCGACGGCGTGAACCTTCCGCCAACGACCGATTTCAATCGCGCGCTCATTCTCGAGCAGCTGCGCGATCGCGAGGCGGCAGCGAGCGCATGGCGCACCTACCTCTCTGCCGACGCTGATTCGCGATGGGCCGCGGAAGCGCGCAAACACCTCCGTGCGAACTCCTCCGCATCCCGTCCCGAGGTCTGGAAGGTGGTCAAGCCGGCGCTGCTGACCGAGGCCTACGCCGGAAACAAGCGTGCGGTGGCGGACCTCACGCGGCGTTTTCACCTCGATTCCAGAGAAACCGTCGAAGCGGAGCTCCTGCCGGGCTGGATCGCCTCGATCCAACGGACGGACCAGGAGCAGGCCAATCGCCAGCGGACCGCAACCCGGACCATCGCGGAGGCAATCGCCGCAAGGACGGCCGACCGCTACCTCGTCGATCTGGCCGACGAGATCGACGACGCGGCCGGCGTTCCGAACCGCGCGACCCTGGAGCAACTGGCGTCGGGGTACCGGCTCTACCGGCTCGGCCTGGATGCCATCCAGGCAGAACATTGGACGCGCGCAACGCCGCTTCTCGAGAGGTCGATGGAGACGTTTCAGGAAGTCGGGAGCCCGGCCGCGGCGCTGCCCGGGTATATGTTGATCCGAGCGCGCTATTACTCGTTGGATTGGGCGGGCGCAGAGCGCATCCATGACCAGCTGGTGGCGTCGTTCCGAGATCGCGCCACTTCCTATCCGACACTGTTCGCACTGCTGGCCTGGACGCGTGGAATTCTCTGGATCACCCAGGGAAGTCCGAGCGAGGCACTGAGCTCGTTCGAGAGCGCCCGGGCCGTGTTCGCGCGGACGGGCGAACATGAATCCGAGGCCAGACAGCACAGCAATCTCGCCGACGCCTACCTCTACCTCGGGGAGACGGAGCTGGCCGCGGTTCATCGATATCGGGCACTCACGATCACGGCGTCGGGCGGCAACCCGGTTCGTCTGCACTCGCTGCTCAGCGGCGCAGCCGACGCGGCGATCGCCGAAGGGTTCCTGACCGCCGCTCTGCGATTTCAGGACCGTCTCGTTCGTCTGGCTCATCAAAGCGAGAATCCGAACCAGATCGCCGATGCGCTGATCAAGCGCAGCACCATCCATCAGCGGAAAGGGAATCGCCCCGCGGCACTCGAGGATCTCGTCGAAGCGACGGCTGCCGCGCACCGGATCGCCGACGACGCTGCCCGAGAGCGCGTATTGGCCGACGTCTCGCTGGCCGACGCATTCATTTGGCGCGACATCGACCACCGGCGCGTCGTCGACAGCCTCACGCCTGCCGTCGAGTTCTTCCGGCGAATGCATTACCGCTTCTATCTCGCCCAAACTCTGCTTCAGCGCGGACGGGCGCATCTTCGAATCGGAGACATCGAAGGAGCGGAGGCGGACTTCCGCGACGGCATCGCGGAGCTGGAGGGACAGCGTCGGCGGGTCGGCGAGCGGGAGCTGCGCATCACGTTCTTCGATCGGGCGGAAGGTCTCTTCAGCGAACTGGCGCGCCTGCTCGTCCGCCGGGGACGGATGGCCGAGGCATTCGATCTTCTCGAGCGAGGTCGGGCCCGCGAGCTCCTGGACTCCGCCGCCGCTTCGGGCGCGCAGAACGAAAAGCCCGCCGAGCCGCTGCCGGTCCGCGAGATCCAGCGACGGATGCCCCCCGCCCACGTCCTCGTGACCTACAGCGTGGCCGCGGAGGACCTCCTCGTTTTCGTCCTCACCAGACGGGCCATTCGGGCGTTGGAACAGCCCATCGCCGAGCGAGAGCTCGTGGCCGCGATCGAGGCGGTGGGCGAAGGCTTCCGTTCTCCGGCCGGCCTTCCACGAGAGCGGTTACGCTGGCTCGGCACCCGACTCATCGAGCCGCTCGGCCTCGATGGCCGCGAGTCGAGGGTCGTGTTCGTGCCCGACCGGTCCATGTACCGACTGCCGTTCGCGGCACTGATGCCCGGACCCGATCGCTACCTCGTGGATGACCACATCATCCAGGTCGCTCCGAGCGCCACCATGTTCATCAGGAGCATCGAGCGGGATCGCCTGCTGGCGCGTATCGGCGACGGCTCGGCGCTCATCCTCACCAATGGCGACATCGCTGAAGGATTCCCGTCGCTGGCGCCGCTCCTGGAAGCCGACAAAGAGGGAGAGCGGATCGCGGCGACCTATCCGCGCGCCCGACTCGTCCAGCGCTTCGACGGAACATCCGAAGAACTGCTCGCGGAGGCCGGCAACACCGAGATCGTACATCTCGGAACGCACGCGGTGGTCAACGAGCGACTCCCCGGCGCGTCGTTCCTGCTGGTCGGGAAAAAAGCGCGTCTTTACGCCGCGGAGATCGAGCGCGCCCGTCTGCGGCGATCGAGACTGGTCGTCCTCGGCGCCTGCGGTACGGGAGTCGGGAAGGCCCACCGCGGCGAAGGGGTGATGAGCCTGGCGCGCGCATTTCTCGCCGCGTCCGTGCCGGCGGTGATCGGAACGCTGGCGCCGGTCGACGACCGCACCGCCGCGACCCTGCTGACCGACTTTCATCATTGTCGGCGGGCTGCAGGGATGGACGCTCCCGCGGCGTTGCGCTCCGCACAGCTCGCAATGCGTCACGACCGGCACCGTTCCCTCGCAGAGCCCAGCCACTGGGCCTCGTTTCAGATCATCGGGGGAAGTTGGCCGGCAGAGCCCACCAACCAGAAGGAGGAGGCGCTATGGGCTTCACGCTGAACATCCGATTCCACGGCACCATCGCCATGGTTCCCCGCAAAGACAAAACGAAAATCCACCTCCTCTGGGGCGATTTCCCGGAAGTGAAATGCGTGATGCCCCTCGTCGCGTACATTCGATTCCCGCGCTACAGCTGGGACGAGCGCGCCAACAAGAGAACGCTCGGAGGCCCTCCACCGGACGTGAAGCCGCAGTACGCGGACTTCCGCCATGTCCGGCTGGGCGGCGAGATGCTCACCCTTTGCGCGTGCGTCGCGCCGCACGACCAGACCCTGCAGGTCAACGACAGATTCAATCCGAACTCGCCCAGCCCCACCGAGCCCGATCTCAAGTCCATCCACTGGGTCGCCGACATGGAGAAACTGAACGCCAATGCGGGAAACATCAAACCTGGATTGCTGAATGTCCCGCCGACGGACAGCCCGGGTCTGTTGGCGCGCATGGATTTGACCAAAGGGCGGTTTCAGACGAGGGGCGTCGATCCGGTCAGGGCCAGATTCAGATCCGACACGGGGCGTGAGGTGCATACCCCCATTGCCCGGGAGACCGAGCTCACGATCGACATTCTCGACGACGAATTCATCCTGGAGTCCACACCGATCCTCGGCGGCCCGCACAACCCGGCCCTGGACATGAAGTTCCGGTCCGGCGGCCAGCCCACGCTGAACATCATGATCGGCCACGAGCCGCTGGCCGACATTTACAAGCCGACGCCGCCGACCCTTCCGCCCAGCGAGGTGCAGGCGATCGCAAGGCGGGAGTTCGGCATGTACTACATGCTCTGCCAACACCAGCCCGTCGATCCGGTTTTCCCACTGACGGGGGACCTCGGGCCCGGTGCGTACTGCATGAAATCGCGTTTCAATGCCGTGTGAGGAGGCGACCATGGCTGCGGACTGGACAATGCTTGTTTACATGGCAGGGGACAACAACCTCGACAGCGTCACGACGCAATATCTGGACGCCATGAAGGTGGCCAAATCGGCCGACGTCAATGTCCTCGTTCAGAGAGACCGACTCGGCAGGAACACCGAGCGGATCGTGGCTGGAGACGGCAATCTCAAGGTCGACACGCTCTCCGTGAATGTGAACTTCGGAGAACCGGCCAGCCTCACCAAGTTTCTAACCGACGGCAAGGCCAAATTCCCCAATACGAACTATGTCGTCGTCCTTCTCGATCACGGCTTGGGATGGTTGGACTTTCCGGAGGTCGTGGCCCGGACGAATGCGGACCTATCGAGCGCCGAGATCAAGTCAAACCTGATCGTTGCCCGCACGATGTTCCACAGCGCGATGGTCGACGCAGTCACAGCCATCGGAGAGGACTTCAGTAACCCCACCGGTAAAGTCGACTTCCTCGACAACAACGAGCTGCAGACCGGCCTGGAGAACGCCCTCGGCGGCCAGACGTTCGCGGTGGTCGGATGCGACGCCTGCTACATGAGCATGGTCGAAGTCGCCCACCAGATCCGCAAGTGCGGCGACCTCTTCGTCGCCTCCGAGAATCGCCAGGAGCTGGCCGCATGGCCTTATGCCACGATCCTCCCGGCATTCAAGGCCGGCCTCAAGGCGGGCGACGTCGCGAAGATCGTCGTCAGCCAATATGGGGCAACGGTGAAGGGTCCTAACGTCTTATCCGCAGTGAAGCTCGGAGAAATGGATTTCCTGGCGCAAGCTCTCGATGAGCTCGGGAAGGCTCTCATGCCGACGCTCAAGTCCGGCAACTTCACCCCCATCGAAAACGCCCGCTTCGCCAGTGCGGAATTCGCCCTGTACTCGTACATCGACCTCGTCGACTTCGCAAACAACCTCATGGGCGAGCTCACCGCAGACGCCGGCGTTGTCGCCGCGGCCCAGGCGGTTGTGAAGGCGGTCAGCAACGCCGTGATCGAGAACACCCCCAACGCAGCTGCGGCCAGAGCGCACGGTCTCGCGATCTACGTCCCCAACGCCAGCGTCGATCCGAAGTACGCCGGCCTTTCCCTGTCCAACGCCGCTCCCAACTGGCACGACTTCGTCGTCGCCTACGGCGACCATTTCTGATCGCCAGGGGACTGCCGGAAACGGTCGCGCAAACAACGGGCGCCGCGGCCCCCGGGATTCGCCCGTGTTGTTACAATCCGCCCTCATCCGAAAGGCGGATTCATGGTCCCTCACTTCTCGCGTGTCCTCCTCGCCGCAGCTCTGATCGTCCTCGTCTTTCCGCTGTCGGCCGAGGAGCCCGAGCCTCCGCACCGCGAGCTGATGGACGAGTCCGGCTGTCTCGGCGGCCGCGTGCTCGACTACCTCGAGCGCCACGGCGACCAGGGCCGCATCAATCCCGAGGCCCTGCTCTACGTCACCACCGTGGAGCACGAGCGGCTGGAGCGCGAGCGCCGCGAGCGCCGCGCCTTCGCCAACGCCATCCCCGGCAGCCGGTGGCGGTCCCTCGGGCCGACGAACGGCGCCGGCCGCGCCACCGCGCTCGCCCTGCACCCGACCATCGTCGATACGCTGATCATCGGCGCGGCGGGCGGCGGCGCGTGGAAGACCACCGACGGCGGCGCGACCTGGATGCCGCTCACCGAGACCATCCCGAACCTCTCCGTCGGCGCGGTCGCTTACGCCCCGTCCAACTCGAACCGGGTCTACCTCGGCACCGGCGAGGGCGGCCTGGCCGGAGACTTCATCCCCGGCATCGGCCTCCTCTACTCGGACGACGGCGGTGCGAACTGGACTCTACCGACCAGCGTCCTGGCCACGCAGTTCTACCGGATCATGGTCCACCCCACGAACCCGAACGAGCTGCTGGTCGGGACGAACAACGGCGCGTTGCTCTCCACGAACGGCCCCGAGGGGCCGTGGCAGACCGTCATCGGCGGCCCGTCGTCCGGAGGAGCGGCCACGCACGGCGACGTGACGGACATCGTCCGCCATCCGACCAATCCGAACATCTTCTATGCCGCGACGTGGGACCGCCACCGCTGGTGCGCGCGCAACGTCTGCACCGATCCGAACATCAACTCCACCCCGACCGTGCTCAAGTCGACCGACGGCGGCCGCACCTGGACGCCTGCGGCGAACGGGCTGCCGGTGTCGTCGAGCAACATCCGCGTGGAGCGCATGGCCCTGGCCATCGCCCCGTCCAGCCCGGAAACGCTCTACCTCTCCACCGCGATCTTCAATACCAACGGCGTCACCACCTCGCACGTCTTCAGGACCACCAACGGCGGCGCGAACTGGACCGAGACCACGCTCTCCCAGAACAGCGACATCCGCATCTCCCAGGTCCTCGGCACGCAGGGGTGGTACGACAACACCATCGTCGTGTCGCCGACGAATCCGAGCGATGTCGTGCTCGGCGGCGTGTTCTACGCGACCACGACCAACGGCGGGAGCACCTGGACCCGGGCCCTGGGCAACACGGTGCACCCCGACGCGCACGACCTCCGCTACGACTCCGCGGGCATCCTCTGGATCGCCAACGACGGCGGCATCTACATCTCCAGCGATCCCCGCAACACCGCCGCCGCGCGCAACGACTTGCTGATCACGCGGCAGTACTACGCGATGACCGCCGACCCGGTGAACCGCAACCGCATGCTCGGCGGGACGCAGGACAACGGCACGAACAGCCGCCTCGACTTCGGAGGAACGGATTGGTTCACCTTCAGCGGCGGCGACGGCTTCCAGTGCCTGATCCATCCCGACGCGCCGGGCATGGCCTACTCGACGATCCAGTTCGGGGAGGTGCGGCGCTCGTCGACGGTGTCGACGGCGATCCCGATCCTGGCGGATTTCAGCCCGCCCTACGCCGCCTCGGAGAGCCGGCCGTTCTACAGCATCATCGAGCCGGACCCGAACGAGCCGAAGACCCTCTACGTGGCCTCGACGCGACTCTGGAAGTCGACCACCGGCGGCGACGGCTGGATTCCGCTGTCGACGAACGTCGTGAGCGGCCCGGCCTGGAGCGGCACGACCACGATCCGCGCCCTGGCCACATCGAAGACCGACCCCAACCTGCTGGTGGTGGCGAAGGGACCGCTGCTGTACGTCACGCATGACGGCGGCGAGAGCTGGAGCGCGATCAACTCCGGGCTGCCGGAGCGGACGATCATCAACGTCGAGATCGATCCGACGAATGCGCAGCGGATGTTCGCCGCCTTCGCCGGCATGGCCGGCCCCTCGGTGTACGTGACCACGAACGGCGGCGCGACGTGGACCGACAGCGCGAACGGGCTGCCGCGCTTCTCCGCGCTGGTCGTCCGCTTCGATCCCACCGATGCACAGACGGTCTACGCCGGAACCGACGTTGGCATCTACCGCTCGACCGACGGCGGCGCGAGCTGGAGCCGCCTCGGCACGGAGATGCCCGCGGTCTCGGTCTACGACATCCAGATTCCTGCCGACGGCTCGCGCATCCTCGCCGCGACGCACGGCCGCGGCATCTGGCAGTTCGATGCCGAAGGCGTGACGAATCGCCAGCCGGCGGCGACGGTCTCGCCGCTGTTCACCGGGCCGATTCCGCGCGGCACCACGCTGCAGTTGAACGGCAAGACCTCCGACGCCGACGGCGACGCGATCACCGCGCAGTGGACGTTCCCCGACGACTGGAGCTCCCGCCCGGCGGCCGCCGGCACGTCCTCCACCACCCATACCTTCCATCGCCCGGGGTACTGGCCGGTGACGCTCACCGCGACCGACAGCCACGGCGCGATGGGCGGAGCCGAGACGCTGATCGCCGTCACCGAGCCGTGCGACGACTGCCGGGCCCCGGTGGTCGTGCCGGCATCGGGACCGTTTCCGTGGGCGATCACGCTCAACACCGAGACCGGCACGCGCCAGGGGACCGACACCCAGGTCGGCGGGAGCTGCTATCAATTCACCCCCTCCCGCACGCTCTGGCTCTCGTTCACCCCCGCGGTCACCGGCACGTACGGCCTGTCGCTGTGCGGCTCGAAGGTCGGCGCCTTCGTGAGCGTGCTCACCGGCAACGCCTGCGGTCCGTACTCCTCGGCCGGCCGGTGCCTGGCCAGCACGAATCCCACGTCCGACTGCTCCGACGACCCGCACGACCTCGGCACCCTCACCGCGGGCGTCGCATACCGCTTCCAGCTCGGCAGCTACTTCCTGAACACGTACGGTCCGGTGACCCTGTCGATCCACCAGGGCTCCACGCGCGGGCCCGTGGTGACGTCCGTCTCGCCGGCAGTCGGCTCGGTCCAGGGTGCGACCAAGGTGACGATCAACGGCTTCGGCTTCGGCACCGGCGCGACCGTGACCATCGGCGGCCAGCCCGCGACGGTGACGTTCGTCAGCCCGACCGCGCTCGTGGCCGAGCTCCCGCCGCACGCGGCGGGGATCGTGGATGTGATCGTGCGCAGCGGCACGTTCACCACCACCAGCGCCGGCGCGTTCACGTACGTGGAGGAGCCGGGCGGGCGGAGAAGGTCGATTCGGCACTAGAAGGACGTGGAGCGGCGGGGGG
>JBIOTX010000381.1:0-21409 GCA_044866315.1 Thermoanaerobaculia bacterium
ACACCGCCGGCGGGGTGGGCATCGCCGGCGAGGTCGCCGGCGCCACACGGGAGGTCGCGCATGCGACGAAGTAAACAACAATCCCACTCAGCAGCAACGCCTTGCGCATCAGTGCACCTCCCGTCCATTCCGGCCGTGCCGCGGCCGTGGCTTTACGCCTGATCGATCTTCAGGTTGACCGAGAGACTCTGGATGTCGGAGGTGTCGCCGAGCTCGACCATCTGGTCGCGGGACTCGATGACGCCCTGGTCGCCATCCTCGAACGTCAGTGTAACCCGAACCGATCTGGTGCGTGGGAGGACGCCGGAGGGGATCTGGAGGTTGACCGCGCGCTGCAGGTCGCGCCGGGGGCGGAGGTTGGCCAGGTCGGCGAGGGCATCGCGCTTGGACGTCTTCGTCGCCGGCGCGGCGGTGGCGCGCTTGCGGAGGGCCTCGAGCTCGGCCATGACGTCGACCGAGGAGCGGACTTTCACCGTCTTGACCGGCGCGGTCTTCTGCGGCTTCTCGGTCTGGCTGAAGTCGATCTCCGGCTCGGCGGCGGGAGGAGGCGCGGGGGCGGGGGCGGGGGACGGATCAGGCGCCTCGGCGAAAGGCGGCGGCTCGGGAACGGGCGCGTCGGCGATGATGCGGCGGTCGATGTCCGCCACGGCGTCGCTGCTCGCGGCGGCGATCTCGGCTTCCGCCTGGATCTCCTCGACGTCCTCCTGCACCAGCGGGGGCATGGTCTCCACCGAGGCGCCGGGCAGGGGCACGGAGCTGGCGAGCGTGCGCGTCGGACTGGCGGAACCCTCGTCGCGCACGCGGAACTGGGCCACGCGGGCGGGCGGGGTGCGGATCGGCTCCTCGCCGGTCATGCGCCGGCGCAGCGTGCGCAGCGTGAGCTTGGAGATGACCTTCAGGGTCTCGAAGACGCCGATGCCGGTCGAGGCCACGGACTCCACATGCTCATATTTGCGCTGCGGGTCGAGCACGGCCAGCATCTCCTCGACCGAGGCCGCGCCGGGGAGATCGCGCTTGTTGAGCTGCAGGACCAGCGGGATCTCCTCGAGATCGAGACCGATCTCGGAGAGGTTCTCGCGCAGGTTGCGCAGGCTGTCGTTGTTGGCCTCGAGCATGGCCTTCTGCGAGTCGGCCACGAAGACGATCCCGTCCACGCCCTTGAGCACGAGCTTGCGCGTGGTGTTGTAGAAGACCTGGCCGGGGACGGTGTAGAGCTGGAGGCGGGTCTTGAATCCGCCGATGACGCCGACGTCGATGGGCAGGAGGTCGAAGAACAGGGTGCGGTCGGTCTCGGTCTCGAGGCTGACCATCTCCCCGCGGCTCTGCGGCGAGGTCTTCGAGTAAATGTGGTGCAGGTTGGTGGTCTTCCCGCAGAGGCCGGGACCGTAATACACGATCTTCGCGGCCATCTGCATCGTCGCGTAGTTGAAGAAAACCATTCCCCGCTCCGGCGCGCCCCCTTCGGAGGGGAGCGTAGCACCCGCTACTTCGGGCTAGCAAGGAGCGATCCGGCGACCTCGGCAGCCAGAAGTTCGTAGATCTGCGCGAGTTGCGGCTCGTCTCGGAGCGCCTCGAGGTGGCGCTGAAGGACCTCCCGGTCGCCGCGCGCGGCCGGCCCGGTGAAGCGCTTCTTGTCGCGATTGCGGCTCCAGTTTTCGATCGCCGAGCGGGCCAGGGCGGCCAGGTCCTCGCGGGCCTCTTCGACGCCGGCCTGGTGCATGAGCCGCTCGGCGATCTCCAGCGCCGCGGCGACGTAGTTCGCGCCGAACACCGCCGCCGCGTGGTAGAGCGCCTTCTGCTCCGGCGCCACCTCGGCGAGCCGTGCCCCGACCGCCGCGGCGATGAGCTTCGCCGTCCGCTTGTGCTGGCCCTCGAACACGAGCAGCGTGCCTTCGAGATCCGACGGTTCCCCGACCGGCGGGAGCGACTTCAGCGGATGGAGCGAGAACCCGTCGCGCACGCTCAGCAGCGCGCCGCTGGCGTGGAAGATCAGCGCCTCGGTTTCCGGGATGGCCGCGGCGACTTCGGCAATGGCGCGGTCGCTCACGGCGACGAGCAGCAGCTCCGAGTCGCGGGCCAGGTCGGCCATGTCCATGCGCGCGGTCTCGAGCAGCTCGGCGATGTGGCTGTGCGAGGCGTCGCGCAGCCAGACCCCCGACAGGGGCCAGCCGATCCGCTTCCAGGCGGAGCCGTAGCTCCAAGCCGCGCGGCCGCCGCCGAGGATGCCTAAGCGCATAATGAGTGGACCATGCGGTACGTCCTGTTGATTCTCGCACTGATCGCCGGCACCGCGCTGGCGGCGCCCCCGACCACCTGCCGCCTCGACGGCGACTACGAGCGCGCCCTCTGCGCCTACCAGCGCCGCGAGTTCGCCGCGGCGGAGAAGGGCTTCCGAGCCCTGGCCGAGCGCGAGACCCAGGACGCCCAGACCATCCGCTCGCTCTACTTCCTGGCCCGGACGCTGATGAAGACCGGCCGCTTCGAAGAGGCGTCCCAGCTCCTCGTCAGAATCTACGCCACGGACCAGGCGTTCTATGAGACGTGGAACGGCGATTTTCTCTTGGGGGAGTGTCGGAAGGCGCTCGGTAAGTAGATGGCCCAGTCCCAATTCGAGCTCCGCCGCAAGCTCCTCCAGCTCGAGGCGCTCTACGACGTCGGGCGGGCGCTGAACACCCTGCGCCCCGAGGATGACCTGCTCGAGGAGCTGATGCACCGGGCGGTGGCGGTGCTCGACGCCATGTCGGGCTTCGTCTTCTCCGTCGACGACAAGCTGAACGTGCAGACGATCTTCGTCTTCGGGCTCGACTCGGCTTCACCGGAGGCGATGCTGGCCGAGCCGCCGATCAAGCAGGTGATGGCCTCGCGCGAGCCGATGATGCTCACCGTCTCGCGCTTCCTCGGCGGGCCCGGCAGCGATCTCCTGATCGCGCCGATGATCGCCGGCGAGACCACGGTCGGCGTGATCGGGGTGGGGGGCAAGGAAGTGCGCGGGGCCTCGAAGGGGAGCTTCGTCGAGGACGACCTCCGCTTCCTGGAGTCCATCGCCTCCATCGGCGCCGCGGCGGTCGACAACACCCGCCGCTTCCACCGCCTGAATCTGATGCGCGAGACGCTCGAGGACGAGAACCGCGCTCTCAAGCAGCGCATGCTCCGCGAGGCCTCGGACCGGCTGATGGTCGGCGAGTCGCCGAAGATGCAGCGGGTGATCGACCTGGTGGCCCGCGTGGCGGACAGCCAGGCCAGCGTGCTCATTCGCGGCGAGTCGGGGACGGGCAAGGAGATGGTCGCGCGCCTGCTCCACGGCAACTCGCCGCGGAAGGACGGGCCGTTCGTGGCCATCAACTGCGCGGCCCTGCCCGAGACCCTCCTCGAGTCCGAGCTCTTTGGCATCGAGCGCGGGGTGGCCACGGGCGTCGAGGCCCGGCCGGGCAAGTTCGAGCTGGCCAAGGGCGGGACGATCTTCCTCGACGAGGTCGGCGACATCCCCCTGGCGCTGCAGGCCAAGCTCCTGCGCGTGCTCCAGGAGCGCGAGATCGAGAAGCTGGGCGGGCGGCGGCGCATCCCGGTGGACGTGCGCATCCTCTCCGCGACCCACCGCAACCTCGAGGAGATGATCGAGCGCGTGGAGTTCCGCCAGGACCTCTATTACCGGCTCAAGGTCGTCGAGATCTCCCTCCCGCCCCTGCGCGAGCGGAAGGACGACATCCCCAAGCTCGTCCGTTTCTTCCTCGACAAGTACGGCAAGCGCGAGGGCCTGAGCGACGTGCGCATCACCCAGGAGGCGCTGCAGAAGCTGATGCGCTACCCCTTCCCCGGCAACGTCCGCGAGCTGGAGAACCTGATCGAGGGCGCCCTGGCCCTGACCACCGACCCGGTGATCGATCCAGGCGACCTCCTCCTTCCGGAGTCCGCCGCCTCGACCGACCCGCGCGAGCTCTCCGGCGACCTGCCCACCCTCGACGAGCTGCAGGCCCGCTACATCGCCCGGGTCTTGGCCTACAGCAAGGGAAACATGTCCAAGGCGGCCAAGATCCTGGGGGTGGACCGCAAGACCCTCTACCGCAAGCGCGAGGAGCTGTCCCAGATTGCCACAAGTGGGGAATCATGGGACATACACTGACAAAGTGCTGCAAATGCGCGTCTTGCGGCGCTACAAGTGGTGGACTCCGCAACAGTGGGGCAAAACTCCACACTGGCCCAAAACGCTTCACTTCGCGACCATCTCATGTAAACTACGCCCGCGCATCGACTTAGGAGGATTTGAGCTGATCCGGCACCAGTGGCAGCCGCGTTGCGAAAGGGTGGCCTCGACCAATGAGGGGGCCAACCATGAACAACGCTGCACAGACTCGCATCCTCCGTCTCCGCTCCGGGCAGGCAGCCACCCGGCTGGAAGCCGCGCTTTCGGCGACCTACGTGCTGCCCGCCATGCTCGCCGTGAACACCGTCGCCCTGCTGGCGCTCGACCGCCTCGGCGGGATCCCGCAGTGGGTCAAGACCGCCGCTGCCCTGTTCCTCTCCTTTTGAGTGCTCGCCCGCAGAGGAAATCGATCGAATGACTGCGACCGCAGAGCGGCAGATGGAGCTCACGCTCCCGATGGTGCCGGACATCGAGATCGCCGCCGCGAGGGCCGCAGGGAATCTCGCCCGGGAGCTCGGCATGCCCGCCGAGCAGATCGACGAGATGGCTCACGCGATGATCGAGGCCTGCATCAACGCGCGGGAGCACTCCGGTAGCGAAGACCGCCGCATCTATGTAAGAATCGCCGGCACCTCACTGGGCGAAGGCAAGTCGCGCATCGACATCTGGATCTCCGACCGCGGCAAGGGTTTCGACGTCGACGAAGCCCGGTCGCGCCGCCAGAAGCTCGGCGCCGTACACAAGAGAGGGTGGGGCCTTCAGATCATCGAAGCGCACATGGACGAAGTCGGAATCTCGACCAGTCCGGATGGCGGCACGACGATCCACATGGTGAAATACGGGAACAGACATGACTGACGAATTGCGAGTTGCGGTCGACCGGCGCGGCACTTCCGGGGCCGTGCTCTACACGAAGGGCTACATCAACAACGTCGGCGGAGAAGAGATCGCCAACCGGGCCTACGAGCTGATGGACGACGGCGTCCGCACGCTCCTGCTCAACCTGCGCGAGACCAAGATCGTCAACTCCATCGGCATCAGCATCCTCATCGAGATCATCGAGAAGATGATCGACAAGGGCGGCCGGATCGCCTTCTGCTGCCTGACCCCGGTCATCCACAAGACCTTCCACATCATGGGCCTGGCCAACTACGCCGCCATCTTCGACAACGAGGAGAATGCGATGAAGGAGCTGGCGATATAGGTTGCTGGCTTCCTGAGGTGGGCCTCCCCAGCAACCAAGCAACGCAGCAACCCTCCTCCTGATATCCTCCCCTCCCATGCCCCCCGCCCATCGTTTCGCCGAGTTCGTGAACGACCTCCAGCAACTCGAGAAGGCGTCACTGGCGGCGCAGGGTCCGCTGATCCTGGACGTGTTCGCGCGGCATACGGGATTCGCCCACGGCGCGCTCTATCTGCGCGATCCGCGCGGCTCGGAGCTGCGCCTGGCGGCGAAGTCGCGGCAGTGCGTGGCGCCGGAGATCCTCGACCGCAGGGCCGAGGAGGCGGTGGTGCCGCAGCCGGCGGTGGTCATGCCGCTGCAGTCGCATCGGGACTCAGTGGGCCTCCTGGCGCTGGCCGCGGTGGAGACGGCGAGCGACGACGACGTCGCCTTCGCCCGGGCCGGCGCCGTGTTCCTGACCACCCTGCTCGCCAATCAGCGCCTGCTCCAGGACGCGCGCGAGGGCGACTTCCAGCTCAAGTCGCGCCTCCTCGAGCTCGAGTCGCTCTACGACATCGGCCTCTCCATCGCCTCCACCCTCAACGTCGACGAGCTCGCCGACGAGATCCTCTTCCGGATGATCTCCCTCACCAACGCCCGGCGCGCCGCGCTCTACCTGCGCGACGAGGGCGGCTTCAAGCTCTACCGCTCCTTCGGCGACGTGCGCGACGGGTTCCTCGACGCGGAACTGACCGGACAACTGATGCGCGAGGGCAAGCCGCTCACCTTCCAGGGCGGCGCGGACTGCCTCTTCCCGGTCTGCGAGACCTACGTGGCCGTGCCCATCAAAGGCAATAACGACTCGGTGATGGGCGTGCTGGCCGCGGCCGACCGCGAGACCAGGGAGGGAGGGGTCAGCGCCTTCGAGCCCAACGAGCTCCGCCTCCTGGCGCTGTTCGCCAATCAGGTCGCCATCGCCCTGGAGAACGCGCGCCTCCACCGCGAGGCCCTCGAGAAGCAGGCCATGGAGCGCGACCTGGAGCTGGCCGCGACCATCCAGAAGAACATTCTTCCCAAGTCGATCCCCGAGATCGAAGGGATCGAGATCGGCGCGTGGGCGCGTCCGGCCCGGCAGGTGGGCGGCGACTATCACGCCTTCTTCGTCCGCGACGGCGTGATCTCCGCGGTGGTCGCCGATGTGGCCGGCAAGTCGATGCCCGCGGCGCTACTCGTGTCCGCGCTGCATGCGGTGGTGCAGCTCCTCTTCGCCGAGGCCCGCGAGCTCGGCGAGATCGCCACGGAGCTCAATCGCCACATCCACAAGTGGTCGGCCGAGAACAAGTTCATCACCCTGGTGGTGATCTCGATCGACCCGGAGGCGGGGACGCTGCAGTTCGTGAACGCCGGTCACAACCCGGCCTACCTGATCAGCGGCGGGCGCATCGACATGATCAAGTCGCACGGCCTGCCGATCGGCATCCTCCCTCAGACCCGCTACTCCATCCAGACCCGCCCCTTCCCGCCCCACTCCACGGTCGTGCTCTACAGCGACGGCATCACCGAGGCCGAGGATGCGAGCGGCGAGGAGTTCGGAAACGAGCGGCTCGAGGCCCTGCTGGCCGAGCACGTGGACTGCGACGCTGCCACCATCCGCGATCAGATCGCCACCGCGGTCGATGCATTCGTTGCCGAAGCGCCACAAAAAGACGACGAGACCATCGTCATCGTCCGCCGGACTGCGTGAAAATTGGGCGCATGTACGCCCTGATCGTCGCGCTCCTCCTCGCCAGCTCCGCCGAGCAGTCCGAACGCGAGTTCAAGTTCTTCCGCAACGTCGATCCGAACGCCCAGAAGGCGACCGTCAACCGGTTCGAGACCAGGGGCGCCGTTCCCGCGCGTCCCTTCGTCCCGCCCGACCGGCGCGAGGCCGCGAACGTGCCGCAGTACTACATCTGCCCGAAGGACGGCGCCGAGCTGAAGGTGCCGGCCGGCAAGGCCCAGGCCAGCCTCAAGTGCCCGCTCGACGGCACGGAGATGAAGCCGGGTCAGGGACCGGAGCGGCGGTATTACCTGCTCGAGGAGAAGTAGGGCGGGCTTCGAGCCTCGGCTACTTCTTCTTGGCCGCCGGCTTGGCGTGACCCGCCATGCGTTTGGAGAACTCTTCCGCCCAGTTGTCGAGTCCTCGAGTTTTTCCTTTCTTCTCGAGTTTCGCAACGATCTTGTCCATCTCGGCGAGGAGGTTCTCCGTTTCTTCCTGCTGACTGGAAGGCGGGATGGAGGGCGGTTCGAATGCTGCCGATTTCGTAGGCATAAGGCGTCTCGATTATACGTCTGCGTCGATCCAATCAGGCGGAGCCGGAACGCGCAGCCCGATCACACTGGTGAGCGACAGCGTCGTCGTCATGCCGCTATCGGACCTGCCGTCAGCGGTGACATTCGTTTCCTTTCGCGGAGACAGTGTCAGGAGCAGCGCGTGGGCGCGCTCCGGAAGCTCGAGCTCCCGGGCGGAGCCGAGCGAGTCCTTCCAGAGGCCAATGTAGCGCGCGCCTTTCTCGGAAGGCATGTTCGAGCGTCGGATCAGACCCAGCGAGGTGAGCGTCAGGACCGCGGATCCCGGGTCATCGGCAAGCACGGTCGCGTACCGTCCAGGCCAGCGGCGCTCCAACTGCGGACCATCCATGAGCAACGCGATTACAAGATTGGGGCCGACGGCCCGGACGACATTCTGCACCGGCTCGATGCGCGCCAGGTCCTCACAGATGAGCACCGCCAGGCTGGCGCCGTGGCGGAAGACGTAGAAGTGACACTCACGCGTGGAGACGTCGATACTTTCCCACCAGGAGCGCTTCTTGCCGAGGACGTGGCCGAGGTTGTATCGGCGGACCTGCTGCTCGTCCAGCTTCCAGCGATGATGCTTCGACTGCGTCCATGATGCCACCGCGCTCCCACCCTTGTAGATCGCGGAGAACGTCCGGTTCCGCGCGCGGTCTCCATCGCGGGCAACGACACCGGTGACGAAGAGCTCGATATTCGCTTCGCGTCCCAGGACAGACGCGACCTTGATCGCCATCTCCTCGGTGAGCGCAGTTTCAGGCAGCACTACGGCGTCGACCTTTTCCACTTCCCGGCGGCCCTCGGTAATGAGCTGCTGGATGAACCGCGCCATCTCGACGGCGTCCACGTTGTGATCGGTGAGCCACTTCTGCTGAAGCTCGAAGTGTGCGGCGCGCGGAGAGGCCGCAGTCTCTTTGGTGGGAAGCGGCACGAAGCACGAGCCTCGGACGCGGTAGGGGAACGGAACGAGAAGCACGTTCAGCGGCTCTTCGGAGTTGTCGTCTTCGGAGATCGCGTACTTCCAGTACGTCTTCACCTCGCCTGCCGGCGGGAGAAGGGCCAGGTTGTGCGACAACGACCGGAGAGTGCAGCCCACCTGCGGCGTACGGGTTTTCGGAAGAACACTAGCCACGTCGGGCGCAACATCGATGCACAGGCTGTTCGGCAAAAAGGGCAGTGGCGTGGGCCGGTGCCGCAGCAAGCTCCGGTAGGCGTCAAAGACGAGAAAGGAGATCCCCTGTGCCTTCTCGGGCACGAATCCAATACCGGCGCACGCCTCATCCGCGACGGACATCAGCATCATGGCCGCGTCCCACCAGTCGCTGTCGTCCGTGATGGACCAATCACCCCCGAGCAGGATGTCCCATTCGGCCTGCAGCTCCGGCGCGACTGTGCCCTCTGAAAATGCCTGGCCCAGTCTGGCAACCTTCCTCCAGTGCCGCTCGTTGTAGGAGCAGTCGTCGAAGCCGCACAGATAGCGCGTATTCGCGTAGCAGCCCGAGAGATTGACCAGTGTTGCCGCGACGGCGAAGAGATCAGGAGGCCAGAATGGAACGAGCGACCAGCTCCTGCGGCCGTAGACCGTGCCGCCCGGGAGTATCCGCCGGATGACGTCCCTCACCTTCTGCTGTCGGACCCGCATGAGAGATGAAGCCGGAAATGATTATAGACGGCATGGCCTGCCGGTCACTCTCCCCGAAACGCCGCCACACGTTTCTCGAAAAACGCGGCCATCCCCTCCGCCGCGTCCTGCGACTGGAAGCAGCGCAGCTGATGCTCGCTCTCCAGATCGATCTGCGCGGCGAGGTCATTGCGCTCCGACTCGGCGAGCGCGCGCTTGATGCCGGCGACGGCGATGGGCGGCGCGGCCGCGATGGCGCGCGCGAGCTTCTCCGTTTCCGCCGCGATGGCCGCGGCGGGGACGACGCGGTCGACCATCCCGATCGCCGCGGCTTCCGCCGCGTCGACCATCCGCCCGGTCATGAGGATCTCCGCGGCCCGGCTGCGGCCGACCAGGCGGGGGAGGAGCCAGGTGCCGCCCCAGTCGGGGTGGAGGCCGATGCGCACGAAGCTCTCGCTCAGCTTGGCCTGATCGGAGGCGATGCGGTAGTCGCACGCGAGCGCGAGATTGCACCCCGCGCCGGCGGCGACGCCGTTGACCGAGGCGAGGACCGGCCTGGCCATGGTCGCGATCTGCAGGATGACGTCGCGTCCGGCGTCGAGGAGCCTGCGAAACGCGGTCAGGTCGCCGCTCTTCTGCAGGCCGGACATGTACTCCACGTCGCCTCCCGCGCAGAAGGCGCGTCCCGCGCCGGTGATCACGACCACCCGCACCGCCGAGTCGTCCGCGCACGCGCGCAGCGCCGCGAGCAGGTCCTCGCGCATCGTGCCGGTGAAGGCGTTGAGCTTGTCCGGGCGGTTCAGGGTAATCGTGGCAACGGCATCGCGAAGGGACGTCTCGATGAGCATCGCGCCGAGTCTAGTAGACTCCGGCGCGCATGAAAAAGGTCCTGAAGTGGATCGTCTACGCGACGATTCCGGTCGCGCTGTTCCTGCAGTTCAGGCACGGCGATCTGGTGTTGCAGTTCGCTTTTTCTTGCATCGCCGTGCTGCCAGTTGCCGCCTGGATCGGCCACGGCACCGAGCACCTCGCCCACCGCCTCGGACCCACGTACGGCGCGCTGCTGAACGCGACCTTCGGTAATTTCGCGGAGATGGTCATCGCCATCATCGCCATCCGCCAGGGCCTGGTCGACGTCGTCCGGGCCTCGCTGACCGGCTCGATCCTCGGCAACCTCCTCTTCGTGGCCGGCCTGGCCATGCTCATGGGCGGGTGGAAGCGCGAGTCGCAGAAGTTCAACATGCTGTCCGCCGAGGCCCAGGGCGGGCAGCTGATTCTCGCCGTCGGCGGCGTGCTCGTGCCGGCGCTCTTCTTCCGCTCCGCGCAGCAGGCTCACCATCCGGAGCTGATCCACCAGGTCTCCGTCGGCACGTCGGTCATCCTGATGATCTCGTACCTGGCGGGCCTCTACTTCAGCTTCAAGACCCACAAGCACCGCCTCAATGAAAGCGCGATCGGCGATACGCACGAGGAGATCGAGGAGCTGGAGCTCTGGTCGGCGAAGAAGGCCACCCTGGTCCTCCTCGGCTCGAGTGCGCTCATGGCCCTCGTGGCCGAGGGACTGGTGCACGCGGTCGATCGGGCGGGGCGGGCCTGGGGACTGAACGAAGTCTTCATCGGCTTCATCGTGCTGGCCATCGTCGGCAACGCGGCCGAGCACTCCACCGCCATCGTGCTCGCCGTCCGCAATCAGATGGACACGGCTCTCAACATCTCCATGCAGTCGAGCGTGCAGATCGCCCTGTTCGTCATCCCGCTTCTGGTCTTTCTCTCGTACCCGCTGGGACACCCGCTCGACCTGCTCTTCTCCCCCATCGAGATCCTCGCCGTGGGCCTCGGCGTGGCCGTGTTCGCGTACCTGATCATCAACGGCGAGTCGAACTGGTTCGAGGGCGTGCAGCTCCTGGCGGTGTACGCGATCATCGCCGTGGCGCTGTTCTTCCTGCCGTGAGGCGTCCGTACTTCGTCGAGCTGTTCGCGGTTGCGAATCTCATCCTGATCGCCGTTCTGTCCCGCGGGAGCCGCCTCGAGGCGCCCTCGCTCGGCTGGCTGGTCTCCTTCGCGGTCTCTTTCGCCCTGCAGGCACTGGCGGGAATCGCCGTGCGCTCGGTCGTCGCCCTGGTCCGGCGCGACCGCAGCTACTTTCACGTGATCCGCAGCCGAAGGTGGATCGTGGACACGCTGCGCCTCGTGGTCATGAGCGCGCTGGTGGTCTACGTCTATGGCTGGATCAAGCTCTTCATCCCCGTGCTGCACCCGCGGCTCTTCGACGCCCAGCTGTGGGAGCTCGACCGGCTGCTCTCTTTCGGCATGGCCCCGACCGTGTTCGTTCTCGACCTCTTCGGCAACGCCGTCTTTTTGCGCGCGATCGACTGGTCGTACGCCTGGATCTTCCTCGCCAGCACCGTCGTTGCCTCGGCGTTCTTCCTCTCCCATCCGGCCAACCGCGTCCGCGTGGCCTTCGCCAACGGCAACGGTCTGCTCTGGCTCGCCGGCGGCTGGCTGTACGTCCTCGTGCCCTCCCTCGGGCCGGCCTATCGCTTCTCGGACATCTGGTTCGCCCACGCCGACTCGCTGGGGCGCACGCAGTTCCTCCAGGGGCTGCTGATGCGCAACTACCAGGATGTGCTCCGCGCGGCGCGCGGCGAGCCGCACGGCCCGATCAGCATCGTCATGGGCATCGGCGCCTTCCCCAGCCTGCACGTGGCCTTTCAGTTCTTCGTCTTCTTCTGGATGCGCCGGCTCTGGAAGTCGGGCGAGGTGCTCTTCGGGATCTTCGCCGCGGCGATCTTCCTCGGCTCGATGATCACCGGCTGGCACTACCTGATCGACTCCCTGGCCGGCGTTCTGCTCGCGTTCGCCTGCTATGCGACTTTCTGGCGCCGGGCGCGAATGTCGCGCTGGCTTCGCCTGTTTTGAGAGGCATCATGTCCGCCACCTCCACGGCCCAGACCACGCTGGGCGAGATCCTCGCCAAGCGAACCGTCGAAGGGGAGCTCTACGAGAAGCTCGAGAACGATGCCGTGCGCTGCTTCTCCTGCGGCCACCGCTGCAAGATCCTCAATGGCCTGAAGGGCATCTGCAAGGTCCGCTACAACGAGGGCGGCGTGCTCAAGGTGCCGCGCGGCTACGTCGCCGCGCTGCAGGTCGACCCGATCGAGAAGAAGCCGTTCTTCCATGCCTATCCCGGCGCGCTGGCGCTGTCGTTCGGCATGCTCGGCTGCGACTACCACTGCGGCTACTGTCAGAACTGGGTCACCTCCCAGGCGCTGCGCGACCCCATGGCCGTCGCCCCGCCGCAAGACGTCGAGCCCGCCGAGCTGGTGAAGCTGGCCAAGAAGCACGGCGCCAAGGTGATCACCTCGACCTACAACGAGCCGCTGATCACCTCGGAGTGGGCGGTCGAGGTCTTCAAGGAGGCGAAGAAAGAGGGCCTGGTCTGCTCGTACGTGTCGAACGGCAACGGCACGCCCGAGGTGCTCGACTACATCGCCCCCTACGTGACTCTGTACAAGGTCGACCTCAAGGGATTCAGCGACCGCCACTACCGCGACCTCGGCGGCACGCTCACGCCGGTCCTGGAGACCATCAAGGGCCTCAAACAGCGCGGCATCTGGCTGGAGATCGTCACCCTGGTCATCCCCGGCTTCAACGACTCCGATGAAGAGCTGACCCAGATCGCCGAGTTCCTCGCCGGCGTCGACCCCGACATCCCGTGGCACATCACCGCGTACCACGAGGATTACAAGATGCACAATCCGGGGACGACCGCGCGGCACCTCCTGCGCGCGTACGAGATCGGCAAGCGCGCCGGCCTCCACTACATCTATCCCGGCAACATCCCCGGCGCGTTCGGCGACCGCGAGGGCACGCACTGCTCCAAGTGCGACGCGCTCGTGATCGGCCGGACCGGCTTCCGCGTGACCTCGTACAAGCTCGTCGACGGCAAGTGCCCGCAGTGCTCGACACCGGTGCCGGGCGTGTGGGGGGAGGCGGCCGTGGGACGGAGCGGGATTCCCCGGCCTATAGGAGTGCGGTAGCGAAGCTACCGCTTTCCAAGCGGAGACGCTAGCCTGCGCCCGCTCGCGGAAGCTGCGGCTTCCGCATTCCAAAGCGGTGGCTTCGCCACCGCACTCCGAAACTGCTACTCTTCGCGCCTTCGAATGCCGGAGTTCGTTGAAGTGGCTTCCATCGACGAGATCCCCCTCGGCCGTGCGATCGCACGCAGCATCGACGGCCGGACCATCGCCGTCTACCACACCACGGACGGCTTCTTCGCCACCGACAACACCTGTCCCCATCGCGGGGGGCCGCTCGCCGAGGGCGACCTGCTCGGCAACGAGATCACCTGTCCCTGGCACTTCTGGAGCTTCGACGTCGCCAGCGGGGTCTGTCCCGGCAATCCGGAGATCCGCGTGGCAACGCACGAAGTTCGCATGGAAGGCGAGCGCCTGATGGTGAAGCTGTCGTGAATCCGAAGCCTCTGCGTCACGTCGATCTGTTCGGCCGCGCGGGCCGGCTGGAGGCGCTCTACCGCGAGTTGCAGGATCCCGCGGGCGTGGCCGTGGTCTGCCACCCGCACCCCCTGGGCGGCGGCACGCTGCACAACAAGGTCGTCTTCCGCGCTGCCCGCGGGCTGGAGGCGGCGAACGTGGCCACGCTGCGCTTCAACTTCCGCGGCACCGGCGCGAGCGGCGGTCAACACGACCAAGGGGAGGGGGAGCAGGAGGACGTCCTGGCTGCCATCGAGTGGGTGAAGAAGAAGCATCCCGGCCTCAAGCTCTTCGTCGGCGGGTTCTCCTTCGGGGCCTGGGTGTCGACGCGGGTCGGCTGCGAGCTGCCCGAGGTCACGGCCATGTTCCTCATCGGCACGCCCGTCAACAAATACGACTTCGGCTACCTCCGCAACTGCGAGCGGCCGATGCTCTTCATCCACGGGACCCAGGACGAGCACGGCGACGTGCAGAAGCTGGAGAAGCTCATCCCCGGCATCCGCAACGCCGAGAGCGTGATCGTCACCGGCGCGGACCACTTCTTCACCAAGCAGCTCGAGGCGGTGGAGGAGACCATGCGGGAGTGGGCGCAGGGGATTCTTCAGACTTGACGTCTATGCGATAGCAGCATAAAATCCGAGGCGTTCATGGCGCCCCGGCTCCTCCTTGCGTGACCCCCTCACTCCTGTTGGCGCTTCCTTAAGCCGGGGCGCCACGAACCTCGCGGAGAAAGCGCAATCCCAGAATGGTCCGCGTGCCGTGCCACGTGAACAGGTGGCCGGGGAAGGGACCGATCACCCGCGGACCTCGGATCGCTGCCGCGTCCTCCTCGGTGAAGACGTACGGCTCGTCGGGCAGGAAGACAATGTCCGGTCGCAACGCGAGGACGTCCTGTAACTCGAGACTCGGATAGCGCTCGCGCTCCGCCAGCACGTTCACGCCGCCCGCGCTCTCCACGAGTCGGGAGACGTAGGTGTCGCCGCCGCACCACATCCAGGGACGCTTCCAGATCGGGCAGGCGAAGGTGAACGCCCCGCGCGGCATGTGCGCGAGCTCGGCGCGCAACTCCTCCACGAGCTCCGCGGCACGCTCGCGACGGCCGTGCATCACTCCCAGCGTCTCGATCAGGACGGCGACGTCTTCGACGCTCTTCGGCTCGCTGACGAACACCGGCGCGAACGCCTCGATCGCGTCGGCGTGACGGCGGAGGTTCTCCTCGAGATTCATGTGCACGAGATCGGGCCCGAGGGCGCGGATCTCGTCCACGCGCGGGTTCTTCGTGCCGCCGAGGCGCGGGAGGGCGAGCGCGGGCGGGAAGATGCAGAAGTCGGTGATGCCCACGACGGCGTCGCCGGCGCCGAGGTCGAACAGCGTCTCGGTCAGCGAGGGCACGAGCGAAACGACCCGCCGTGGCGGGTCGGAGAAGGCGAAGTCGCGGCCGAGCACGTCTCTCACTGCGGCGTGATGGTCGTGACGTGCCCGGTGGCGTTGTTGGTCACACTGACGAATCCCCAGGTCCGCAGCCCGGGCGTGAGCGGCATGACCTCGATCCAGAGCTCTTTCGCTCCCAAGAGGGCGTTGCCCGCCTCGGCTTGCGGGTCGAGCTGGATGTAGCCCGGCCGCGCCGGAAGGAGGGCGGTGGTGGCCCAGGAGGGATGCGTGGCGAAGTTCTTCACGATGATCGCCCGCGGCGCGCTCTCGTCGTCGGCGAAGACGCGGATCGCCACCTGCGCGTTCGGGCGCGCGTCGGCGTCGTACACGCGCAGGGTCTGGCGGAACTTCGGATCGTGCGGCAGCGGCATGAGAGTAAAGCTGCCTGTCCGTAGCTCGCTCTCGCGCACGGCGGGGATCTCCGTCCCCCACGTCTCCGCCTGGCGGGCCATGTCCCGCACCCGGGCGTTGAGGTGGATCTTCGCCGCGTCGTCCTTGCGCACGTAGACGAACACCGCCGGCAGCTCGTGCATCGGGAAGACGAGCTGGTATTCGACGGGATCGAAGGGCGTGCCCAGCGGGATCTCGTCGTGGATGCACTCCGGCACGGGCGCGCAGATGCGCGGCTCGACCTCGATCTCGGTCTCGCTGTCGATGCGCATGCGCAGGTCCGTGACCCAGTGCGCGCCGTTCGCGCCGTTCACGGGAGGCGCCGCGACGGGGAGGAGGATGCGCTCCCACGTGTCGGCCGTGCCGTAGTAGATGGTCTCGGAGTCCCAGTCGTTGCCGGAATTGGGATCGAACAGCCCCTCCGCCGAGAGCATGGCGCCGGCGGAGAGGATCCCCTCGCCGCCGTGCTGCATGCTCATCGTGAGGGTGCTCGTCTCGCCGGGCCCGAGGCGCTCGCGCGTGCAGATCGTGGAGGCGCAATTCCATCCGGCGCCGGCGAGGTTCGGCGGGGTCTGCGATCCCGGCACATAGAAGCCGGCCTCGAGGAAGAGGTTCGTGGCCTCGGCCGGCCCGGCGTTCTTCACCTCGATTGTGACGTTCGCGCGCTCTCCGGGCTGAAGCGGATTCTTCTCCAGCTTCACCTGTACGCCGAGGTCGGACTCGGCCGATGCCCGGCGAAGGGGGATGTTCAGGTTCTTGTAGTTGTCGTCGACGTGAGGATCGGCAGGCGAGGAGCTGACGAACGCACCGGCGCGCATGGCGTCGTCGCGAAGGCTGGTCGGGGCGATGAACATCGCCGTGATCGTCGCGTCCGTGTTCGGGGCGAGCGTGGAGGCGGTGCAGACCAGCCGCTGCGTGTACAGCGTGTCTTCGCAGGTCCACCCGCTCGGCGGCGTCACGCTGACCAGCCGCGGCGGCGCGTATACGAACCCCAGCGTGGCCCGGACGTTCGTCGCGGGCGTGGCTCCGTTCGACACCCGGACCGACACCTTGAACCGCTCGCCGGTGGTGACGAAGTTCTTCTCCGACCAGGCGATGAGCGACAGGTCCGCGGGAGGAGGAGGGGTGAGGGCGAAGAGGGACGAGGCGAAGAGGACGGCGGCGAGAGTCGCGACCCGCATCATAATAACTGCATGCTATTGCGACATACGGCCGCGGTCAATCCGGATCGTCAGCGGATCTCTTTCCGGTACTTCGGATCGAGCGCGTCGATCAGGCCGTCGCCGAGGAAGTTCAGGCCCATCACCGCCAGCATGATCGCCGCGCCAGGGAAGATGGCCAGGTGGTTGGCCAGGCCGAGGTAGCGGCGGCCGGAGGTGAGCATCGCCCCCCACGACGGGGTCGGCGGCTGCACGCCCAGTCCCAGGAACGACAGCGCCGCCTCGGCGAGGATCGCGCCGGCCAGACCGAGGGTGGCCATCACGATGACCGGGTTGATCACGTTCGGCAGCACGTGGCGGATGATCACCCGCGGCGACTTCGCGCCGAGGGCCTTGGCCGCGGTGACGTACTCCATCTCCCGCACCTTCAGCACCTGCCCGCGCACGAGCCGCGCGTACCCGACCCAGCCGATCGTGGCCAGGGCCAGGATCACATTGTTGAGACTCGGGCCGAGCACCGCCACCAGGGCGATGGCCAGGAGGATTCCCGGAAAAGCCAGGAGGATGTCGCAGAGGCGCATGACCAGCACGTCGATGAATCCGCCGAAGTAGCCCGAGATCGCGCCTAGGGACACCCCGATCAGCGACGCCAGGACGACCACGCTGAAGCCGACGCGCAGCGACACGCGCGAGCCCCAGACGATGCGCGAGAGCACGTCCCGCCCGAGGTCGTCGAGGCCGAGCAGATGCTGATCCGACGGCTGCTCCAGCCGCCGCCGCGTGTCCTGCTTGAACGGATCGTGCGGCGCGAGCAGCGGCGCCGCCAGCGCCGAAAGCACGAGCAGCACCGTCAGGATCAGCCCTGCGCTGAAGGCGAAGTTCTTGAGCAGCCGCTTGAAGGTCTTCATTCGAGCTTGATCCTCGGGTCGACGACGCCGTACATCAGATCGCTCAGAAAATTCACCATGATGTAGGTCAGGGCGATCACGAGGATCGACGCCTGCACCTGCGGGTAGTCGCGCGTGGTGATGGACTGGATCAGCAGCCGGCCGAGGCCGGGCCAGGAGAAGATCTGTTCGGTGATGATCGCGCCGGTGAGCAGAGAGCCGAACTGCAGGGCCAGGATGGTGATGACCGGGATGAGCGCGTTCTTGAGCGCATGGCGGAAGATTGCCTTCGTCCGGGTCACGCCCTTGGCGATGGCCGTGGTCACGTAGAGCTGGTTCAGCTCGTCTGCCAGGCTGACGCGAATCATGCGTGTGAGGATCGCCGCCAGGGCCAGTCCCATCGTCACCGACGGCAGCACCAGCGACTTCAACCCGTCCTCCCGCCCCGAGACCGGAAACCAGGGGTGGTTGATGGCGAAGGCGATGATGAGCAGCGGCCCGAACCAGAAGCTGGGCATGGACACGCCGATGAGGGCGAAGAAGCGGGCCACGTTGTCGATCCACGAGTTTCGGTAGATCGCGGAGATGATCCCCAGCGGAAAGGCGACCAGCAGAGCGACGATCATCGAGCCGAAAGCGAGCTGGATCGTGGCCGGATAGCGCGCCCCGATCTCCTTGGCCACGCTCTCGTTCGTCCGGAACGAGCGGCCGAGGTCGCCTTTGGCGAGGTTCGTCAGATAGGTCACGTACTGCTTCCACAGCGGCTGGTCCAGGCCCAGCGACTTGCGCACCGCCGCCACGTCGTCCGGACGCGCGCCTTCGCCGGCGATCTGCACGGCCGGGTCGCCGGGGATGAGGTGGATGAGCGAGAAGATGAGTGTGAGGATCCCGAGGGTGATCGGGATCATCTGCAGGAGTCTGCGGATGATGTACTGCGTCATGGGCCTTGCTGCTGTTTGCCAGTAACGTTCCAGCCGCGGATCTTCACCACCGGCGCCAGCGTTCCCCCATACATGTTGTACCAGGTCCCGACGATCCGCCGCTCCCGTGACAACGACTCGATGTTCGAGAAGGCCTCCACCATGGACTGCGTCCAGCGCAGGTTGGGCAGGCGGGCCGCGACCTCGCCGTCGCGGATGAGGAACGTGCCGTCGCGGGTGGTGCCGGTCATCAGGGCCGTCTTCGGCTCGAGCAGGCCGTTGACGTAGTTGAAGCGCGTCACCCAGATCCCGAGCTTCGTCGAGCGGATCATCTCCTCGCGGGTGATGTCGCCGCCGGCCATGGCCAGATGGAAGGCCGTGCCGTGCTCGGACGAGCCGAGCTGCCAGGCGTTCGCGGTCGGGGTGAGCCCGAGGCGGTCGGCCCAAGCCTTGTCCACGACCGGCGTCTGAAGGACGCCGTTCTCGATCAAGACCACGCGCCGCCGCGGCAGGCCCTCGAGGTCGAAGGGGAAGGGGAGGAACTCGCCGTCGATGGAGTCGTCGGCGAGGGTGAAGTTCTCGCCGAGCACGCGCTTGCCGAGGTTGCCGACGAAGAACGACGAGCCGTCCTCGAACGACTGCCCGGTGAAGGCGATCATGTTCATCCAGTCGAACACCTCGGCCAGCGCCGGCGGCTCGAGGATCACGTCGTACGCGCCGGGCTCCAGGTCTTCGATGCGGTCCGCGGCGAGGGTCGCCTTCAGCGTGGCCTCCTCGCCGAGGGCGGCCAGGTCCACGCGGTCGCTGCGGCGGTCGCGGACGGTGGCGTAGCCGGAGGTGGTATCGCGCAGGGCGATCACCGTGGCGTCGGCGGAGGTCATGCGCGCGTAGCGGCGGACGCCGTGCGTGTTCGCGCAGGCGACGGATACGGAGCCGGTGGTGTACGCGCCGGCAAAGTGCATGTCATGGCGGTCGAACATCGCCCGCAGCGCGTGCGCCTTCTCCGCCGGCGAGATCACGGCGGTGTGCTCGTCGAAGGTGTCCAGCTTCGGGACCGGGGCGTTGTCGCGATACAAGCCGGCGAAGCCCTGCACGCGATTCGCGTGCCGCGCCGCCTCGCGCGCGACGGCCGCGGCGTTGGCGATCTCCTCCGGCTCGAAGCTCGTCGTCGTGGCCACGCCCATGGCTTCGTTCACGACCACCCGCAGGGTCAGCCACGCGCTCACCTCGGACATGTTCTGGTGGAGCTGCGAGTTCGCGAAGCGGGAGATGTTCTGGTCGACGGAAATGAAGACGGCGTCGGCCTCGTCCGCGTTCGCCGCGGCCAGGGCTTTCTCCAGGATGGCCTGCGAGTCCTCTTCCGACTTCATCCCATCTCCACGTCGCGGAACCGCGCCGCCGGCGCGCCGTGCGCCACGCGCATGGTCTGCATCGGGTCGCCCTTGCCGCAGTTCGGCAGTCCCCAGACCTGCCACGAGCTGCGGTCGGCGATGGCGTCGCAGGAGCGCCAGAAGTCCGGCGTGTTGCCGGTGTAGAGCGGGTTGCGGAGCATGCGCCCCATACGGCCGTTCTCGATCTCCCAGGCCACCTCGCAGCCGAACTGGAAGTTGAGGCGGAGGTCGTCGATGGACCAGGACTTGTTCGTCTCCACGAAGATCCCGCGCTTCGTGTCGGCGATGATGTCCGCGAGCGGCGTCGTCCCCGGCTCGAGGTTGATGTTGGTCATGCGGATGATGGGGATGCGCGCCGCGGTCTCCGCGCGCACGGTGCCGTTGGAGGCGCGGCCGATGTGCGGCGCGGTGTCGCGGCCGGTCAGATAGTCGACGAAGATCCCGTTCCGGACGAGGTGGAAGCGCTGCGCGGGCACGCCGTCGTCGTCGAATCCGAACGTGCCCAGGGCGCCGGGGATCGTGGCGTCGGCGACGAGGTTCACCAGGTCCGAGCCGTAGCGGAAGACGTTCAACATCGACGGCTGCAGGAACGAGCCGCCGGCCAGCGAGATCTCCAGGCCCATGGCCCGGTCGAGCTCCGTCGGATGGCCGCACGACTCGTGGACCTGCAGCGCCAGCTGGGCGCTGCCGACGACGAGGTCGAAGCGCCCGGCCGGCGCCTTCGGCGCCGCGAGCAGCGCCAGCGCCTCGTCGCGCACGTCGATCGCCTTGTGAGGCAGGTCGAGCCGCTCGATGAACTCCCACCCCTCGGACTGAAAGTCGCCGCCGAACGGGTTGGGATACGTGCGCCGCTGGAACTCGCCCGCGTCGATGGCCACGGCCTCGATCCCGCCGCCCATCTGGGTCGTGGTCTGCTCGATGAAGCTGCCTGCGGTCGAGGCGAAGACCTTCTCCTGCCGATAGCAGGAAACCTCCCCCGTCACCTGGTGGATGCGCGGATCCCCGCGCATGGGCTCGGTCGCGCTCAGCAGATGATCGATCTTCCGATCGATCCCGATCGACCACGGATCGATGCGGTACGCCGACTCCCACGAGGCGACATGCGGCTCGACGTCGCTGAGCACCACCGGCTGCGTCGACGCCAGATTGCTCGCCGCCGCCACCTCCAGCGCCCGCCGCGCCGTCGCCCGGATCGAGCCCGCGGAGACGTCGCTCGAGGCCGCGAATCCCCACCCGTTCCCCACCAGCACCCGCACCCCGACCGCGCGGTCGACGGTGGAGGCGAGGTGGTCCACCTCCCCATTGCGCACCTTCACATGCTGCTGGTGCGTGGCCGTATAGCGGATGTCGGCGTAGCGCAGGGAGGGCGAGGCGAGCGACGACAGGACCTCTTCGAACTGCGCGCGCGCCGGTTTCATGCTGCGGCGCGGATTATAAGTGGCACCCTCGTGTCATCCCGAGCGTAGCGAGGGACCTGGG
>JBIOTX010000382.1:0-26707 GCA_044866315.1 Thermoanaerobaculia bacterium
TCGAAGACGTGCCCGTGCCCGAAGCGAGAGACGGGCAGGTGCTGATCGAAGTGGAGTGCTGCGCCGTCTGCCGCACCGACCTGCACGTGGTCGACGGCGAGCTCGCGGATCCGAAGCTGCCGCTGATTCCGGGACACCAGATCGTGGGCCGGGAGGTGAAGAGCGGCGCGCGCGTGGGCGTGCCGTGGCTCGGCTGGACGTGCGGCGCGTGTGCGTACTGCACGTCCGGGCGCGAGAATCTCTGCGATCACGCGCGGTTCACCGGCTACACGCTCGACGGCGGCTATGCACAGTACGCCGTTGCGGACGAGCGGTACTGTTTCCCGATCCCGGATGCGTATGCGGCGGACGAAGCCGCGCCGCTCTTGTGCGCGGGGCTCATCGGCTATCGCGCGTACCGCTTCACCGGCGACGCGCGGCGGATCGGCTTCTACGGCTTCGGCTCGGCGGCGCAGATCCTCGCCCAGATCGCGCGCGCGGACGGGCGGGAGGTCTTCGCTTTTACGCGCGACGGCGACGCCGAGGGGCAGCGGTTCGCACGGGAGATGGGCGCGGCCTGGGCGGGTGGGGCGGGGGACGCGCCGCCGGAGCCGCTCGACGCGGCGATCCTCTTCGCGCCCGCCGGCTCGCTGGTCGTGACCGCGCTCGGGCACGTGGTCAAGGGCGGCAGCGTGGTCTGCGCGGGCATCCACATGAGCGACATCCCATCGTTTCCGTACGCTCTACTGTGGGGAGAGCGCGTTCTACGATCCGTAGCGAATCTCACCCGTGAAGATGGCGCCGAGCTCTTCCACCGCCTGGAGACACTGCGCATCGACACAAGACGTTGCGTCTACCCGTTGGAGAAAGCGAACGAGGCCCTGGGCGCTCTACGCAGTGGAGAGTTGACCGGCACCGCTATTCTTGCGGTCCGATGATCAAGGGCCGCGGGGCCAGCTGGAATCCCCACAACCGCTTCGAGAAGCTGGAGTACATCGTCGACGAGGACGCGCACGTCGAGCTGGATGGAGCCACGCCGCGAACCGTCTACCTGCGCGATCCGTCGCGCTCGATCATCGCCACCAACGACAGCCCGGACGTCGGCTTCGAGGCCAGCATCAATCCCTACCGCGGCTGCGAGCACGGCTGCATCTACTGCTACGCCCGCCCCACGCACGAGTTCCTCGGCTTCTCTGCGGGCCTCGACTTCGAGACCAAGATCCTGGTCAAGGAGGACGCGCCGGCGCTGCTGCGCGAGGAGCTCAGCAAGAAGTCGTGGGAGCCGAAGACCATCGCCATTAGTGGGGTCACCGATCCCTACCAGCCGATCGAACGCCGCCTCGGCATCACCCGCGGCTGCATCGCCGTCCTGGCCGAGTTTCGCAATCCGGTGGGGATTATCACCAAGAACCATCTCGTCACCCGGGACGTGGATCTGCTCGCGGAGATGTCCGAGTGGAACGGCACGCGCGTGTTTCTGTCCATCACCACGCTCGACCCGAAGCTGCAGCAGGCCATGGAGCCGCGAACGGCTTCGCCCGAGCTGCGCCTCGACGCCGTTCGCCAGCTCACCGCGGCCGGCGTGCCGGTGGGGGTGATGGTCGCGCCGGTCGTTCCCGGCCTCACCGACCACGAGATGCCGTCCATCCTCGCGGCGGCGAAAGAGGCCGGCGCGCAGTGGGCCGGCTTCGTCCTCCTGCGCCTGCCCTGGGCGGTCGCGCCGCTCTTCGAGCAGTGGCTGGAGGAGCACTTCCCCGACCGCAAGGACAAGGTTCTGAACCGCATCCGCAGCCTGCGCGGGGGGAAGCTCTACGACCCGCAGTGGGGCGTGCGCGGCCGAGGGGAGGGATTCTTCGCCGAGCAGATCCAGTCGCTGTTCGACGTGGCCTGCAGGAAGGCGGGGCTGAACGAGAAGGACTACGACCTGGAGACGCAGTACTTTCGGCGGCAGACCGCGCAGGCGTCGTTGTTCTGACGAACCCGACGTCGGGTCTCCGAGATCCGCCGTCGAAAAGATCCGTCGTTGATCTCTCCAGAGGACACCGCAGTACCATCCCCCCATGAAAACCGTTTTCGAAGGCGACCACGTGCTCGTGCGCGAGCGCGACCACTGGCAGTACGTCGAGCGCAAGAAGGGAAAAGAGGCCGTGGCGGTCATCGCCGAGACGCCGGACGGCGAGGTGATTCTCACCGAGCAGTACCGCCGCCCCGTGGATGCACGGGTGATCGACTGGCCGGCGGGGCTGGTCGGGGACGACGACCCGAGCGCCGGCCGGGCCGAGACCGCGAAGCGCGAGCTGGAGGAGGAGACCGGCTACGTCTGCGAGTCCGTCGAGCTCCTCGCCGGCGGCCCGACCTCGCCCGGCATCACCTCGGAGATCGTCAGCCTGTATCGCGCCCGTGGGGTCACCCGCCGAGGTAAGGGCGGGGGCGTGGGGGGCGAGGACATCACCGTGCACACGGTGCCGCGCGGGGAGATCGCGACCTGGCTGCGGAGGAAGCGGGAACAGGGCGCGCTCATCGATCTGAAGGTCTGGAGTGGCCTGTACTTCCTCGCGGACTAAAAACCGCGCCTGATCGGGTTATCTAGCGCACTCCGGCATGGCGCGCTTTCTCCTCATCATCCTGACCCTGCTCGCCCTTCCGCTGCGCGCGGAGCGCGTGCGCGTGGTCGTCGCGGTCGATCCCGCCGAGGTGTCGGTGGCGAGGGTTGGTGGGCTCCGGGCGGAGGTGATGCGCGAGCTGCGCGCGGCGACGCGCGTGCAGCCGTGGGGGAACAGCTCCGTGTTCTCCGCGGAGATCGACGCGTCCGACCTCGAGCGCCTGCGCCGCGATCCGCGCGTCCAGGCGGTGACCCTGGACCAGGGCGGGGGCGGACATCTCACCCAGAGCATCCCCATCGTCGGTGGTGACGTCGCCCGCGCCGCGGGCTACGACGGCCGCGGCGTCACGATCGCCATCCTCGACAGCGGGATCGACCTCACCCATCCCGACTTCGCCGGACGGATCGTGGGCGAGCAGTGCTTCTGCGAGAGCTGGACCGGCGGGGGCTGCTGTCCGAACGGGCAGACCACGCAGAGCGGTCCCGGCTCCGCGCGCGACGAGGCCGGACACGGCACGCACGTCGCCGGCATCGCCGCGGGCGGCGGCGTGGACTCGCCTGCAGGGCTGGCGCCGGCGGCGAACATCGTGGCCGTGCGGGTCATGGACGCCGACAACACGTTCAGCTCCTTCACCCAGGTGTGGCAGGGGCTGGACTGGATCGAGCGGAACCGCCCCGACGTCCGGGTGATCAACATGTCTCTCGGCACGTTCGCGCTGTTCGGCAACGCCCAGTGCGAGAGCACGGCCATCGGCATCGGCGTGGACGAGGTGGTCCGGAAGCTCCGCGCGCGCGGCGTAATGATCACCGTGTCCTCCGGCAACTCCGCCTCCATCACCGGCCTCGGTCTGCCGGCGTGCATGCGCGACGTGCTGACGGTCGGCGCGACCTACGACGCGGCGCTCCCTTACACGAGCAACGTCTGCACCGACACCACCGCCGCTGTCGACCAGATCGTCTGCTTCACCAACAGCACCAACCGCGTGGACATCGTCGCCCCCGGCGCGCGCATCACCGCCTCGCGCTTGGGCGGCGGCGAGGCGACGTTCGTCGGCACGTCCATGGCCGCGCCGCACGTCGCCGGCGCGATCGCGCTGATGGTGCAGAAGAACCCGTTGCTCACCGCGAACAACATCGAGCAGTTCCTCGAGCTCGGCGGGAAGCTGGTCACGGACGCGCGCAACAAGCTGATCTTCCCGCGCCTCGACGTCGCCGCGGCCATCGCCGCCACCCCGCCGCCGGACCCGTCAGGGCCGCGGCGCCGGGCCATCCGCCACTGACAGCACGATCTTGCCGAAGTGCTCGCTGGCGGCCATCAGCCGGTGGGCCTCGGCGACCTGCTCGAGCGGCAGCACCGCGTGGACGACGGGATGAATCCGTCCCGCGCCGAGGTCGGCGCCGAAGCGCTTCAGGAACGCCAGGACGATGGCCGCCTTCTCCTCGACCGGCCGGGAGCGCAGGGTCGAGCCGATGATCTGCGCGCGCTTGCCGAGGATCTTGGCCACGTCGATGGAGGCCTCGCGCTGGCCGCCCATGGAGCCGATGATCACGATCCGGCCGTCCGGGGCCAGGGCCTCGAGGTCGCGCGGGAGATAGCGCGCGCCGATGTGGTCGAGGATGACGTTCGCGCCGCGGGCCTTCAGGGCGAAGTCCTCCTCCCGGTAGTTGATGCACGCATCCGCGCCGTGCTCCAAGCAGCGCGCGCACTTTTCGTCCGAGCCGGCGGTGACGATCACGCGCATGCCGGCCAGCTTGCAGAGCGTCGTGGCCGCGGTGCCGACGCCGCTGCCGCCGCCGTGGATGAGCACCGTCTCGCCCTCGCGGGCCTGGGCCAGGAAAAAGATGTTCAAGAAGGCGGTGAGGAACACCTCCGGAATCGCTGCCGCCTCTTCGTCGCTGAGCGCGTCCGGCACGCGCATGGCCGACCCGGCGTGCACCACCGCCTCGGAGGCGTAGCCGCCGCCCGGCAGGAGGGCCATGGCCCGCTCACCCACCCGCCACCCGCCCGCGCTCTCGCCCACCTCGGCGACCACTCCAGCGCATTCGAGGCCGAGGATCTCGGAGGCGCCGGGAGGCGGCGGATAGTGCCCCTCGCGCTGGAGCAGATCGGCGCGGTTCACCGCCGTGCCCCGCACGGCGATGCGGATCGAGTCGGGCGGAAGCGGGGGAGCAGGGACTTCCGCGATGCGAAGGACTTCCGGGGGGCCGAAGCGATCGAGCGTCACCGCGCGCATCGCGGAATGGTATCGTTCTCGAAGTCTGCTCGGTCTAAGAGAAGACGGAGGCTTTCGATGAAAGCAGTACGAGCGCCTTCCCTTCTGGCGGTGTTTCCCCTTTCGCTGGTTCTGGCCGGATGTTCGTACTTCGGCGGAATGAGCCGGCACCTCAAAGACCACGGGATCTCCGCGGAGGCGACCATCGTCCGGATCTGGGATACGGGATGGACCGTCAATGAAGACCCGGTGATCGGACTGCAGGTGGAAGTGAGGCCGAAGGACCGGCCTGCCTTCCAGGCCAGGATCGAGCGGCTCCTGGTCTCACCGATCACCATCCCGCAGCTCCAGCCGGGCAAGGTCATCCCCGTCCGCTTCGATCCCGACAACCCCACGCATATCGCCCTCGACAGCGGCACGGGCAATCCCTACCACGACCAGTTCATCGCGGACTCGCTGGATGAAAGCCGCTTGAAACCGTCGGCAGGGGAGCCGCAGTTCTACCTTGGAACAGGCAGTGTCGACGACGACTATGTCGCGCTGCTCGAGAATGGCTACGCGTTCCTGGGGATCGCGATCGTGGAGCGTGGGGGCGCGGATCTGTCTCTGGCCGTGAAGCAGGCGAAAGAGATCGGGGCGAGCACGGTCGTCGTCTACGGCGAGAACTTCGACACGGCCAGCACGCTCGCCGATCTACCCGTGAGGCGGAAGAGCAAGAGCAATTCCTCGGCGCTCCGCCTGCTCGAGCGTCTGCCGCCCATCGATCCATCCAGTCGGGTGGCCACATTCTGGGGTCGGCACGAGCCATGGGTGTTTGGTCTCCTCGGTCGGGATCACGAGACCGGCGGCATCGTGGCAGAGCTCATCCCGGTCGGCTCTCCGGCGGACATTGCCGGAATCGCCGAGGGCGATGTCATCGTGGCCATTGACGGAAAGATCATCCGCAATTCGGAAGACCTCAGCGATTCGTTCATCGCCTGGCTCGCGGGCAAGGAGGTCATGGTCGATCTTCTGCGCAATGGCGCTCCGATGACGCTTCCCGTGCGGATGAACCCGAGAACGGAGCACTGACATGCGATCTCTCTCTCTTGCTCTGCTCCTGTGCGCGGTGGTGAGCGTCCCGGTGGGCGCGAGCGACGGCACGGTGAAAGGGGAGCTGACCCTGAACGGGAAGAAGTTCCCGCTCACGCACATCTACGGCCGCAAGCGAGAGGCCTGGCCCGCGGATGCCAAATTGCTCGGCGCGGACGACGTGCAGCAGTTGTCGTGCGGCATCGTCGAGCTGATCATGGCCAATCGGGCGCTTTCCGAGGGGACGATCTTCAGCATTCTCCAGAACGACTACAAGGGCTCCGACGACATCCGCGGCCTCCGCGTCATCATCGACGGCTCGGGGAAGTACGACTTCGAAACGATGTTTCTGCTGGAGTCGGGCGCCGTGAAGGGCTACGGCATCACCCAGAGCAGCGGGTCGATCGAGGGCGGCCGCCGGTTTCAAGGAGAGCTCAGGTCCCGGAATGAGGAGGTGACTCAGGTCCGGGTGTACGAGGTGTCGTTCGATACGGCGGCGAAGATGCAGTACAGCATCGTCGAGACGGAAACCGTGAAGCGGATTCCGGACAACCGCCTCGCCGAGGAGTTCCTGAAGATGCTCCCGGGCGAGTGGACGGTCGAGCTCTGGGTCGGACTCGGCTGCACGACCGTCAGCGGGACGCTCGTGGTCGACGAGCGCACCAGCCCGCGCGCGTTCCACGGCACGTTCTACCTCGAGACGTCGAAAGGGGACCGGATCGAAGAAGAGGCGACATTCTCGCTCTCGGGGTCGAAGGTGCACGTCGAAGGGGGACGGGTGAGTGTCCCGGAGACCATCTGGGGGCGGGACGTGCTGGACCTCGAGCTCTGGCCGGACATGATGCTCGGCAACAACGCGACCGCGACGGAGTTCGTGGTGTTGCGGAAGAAGCCCTGAGCGTCAGGCCCCGGCCGCCTGCTCGCCAGTTGTGGGCTCGGGGACGATCGCCCTTTCCTTCCCCTCCTGCGCGAAAAAGACCGCGAGCACGATGAGGCCGGCCACGGGAACGAAGCCGATCAACTGCAACCAGCCGCTGCGCCCGGTGTCGTGCAGCCTGCGCGCGCCGGCCGCGATCAAGGGGAGCAGGGTGGCGATGAAGAACATCGTGGCGTACCGCTCGTCGAGCGCGGATGCCGCCGCTCCTCCGAGCACCAGGAAGAGGACGAACCACCAGTATTCGGATCGCGACGCCGTTCCACCAAAGTCCGCGTATTTCGTCATGCAGACACGAATCGACTGCTGGAAGGTCATGGCACGTTGATACGTCGGCGGAGATGGCAAGTTTCAGCCGCGCCGGATCAGGCGCAACAGAAGAATGAGAATGACCGCCCCGACGAATGCCGTGATGATGGCGCCGATGAGGCCGCCCGCGGTGATCCCGAGCCGGCCGAAGAGCCACCCGCCGATGAGCGCTCCGATCACGCCGACGATCATGTCGCCGATGACGCCGTAGCCGCCTCCGCGCACCACGCGCCCTGCCAGCCAGCCGGCGATGAGACCGATGAGCAAGAACCAGATGAGGGCCGTGAGACTCATAGGACCTCCTATATTCGGGGTGCTCAGGGAAGGTTATCAGGAATGCTATCCTCGCCAGCCCTGTGTCTGAAAACGGCCTGGCCATCTCCTGCCGCGATTTGCGTAAGCACTACGCCGACGTGAAGGCGGTGGACGGGATCGATCTGTTCGTCGAGCGCGGCGAATGCTTCGGCCTCCTCGGTCCCAACGGCGCGGGGAAGACGACCACGATCGAGATTCTGGAGGGGCTCAATCAGCCGGACTCCGGCGAGGTGCGCGTCCTCGGCCTGACCTGGAACGACGACGAGCGGGAGCTGCGCGAGCGGATTGGGATCTCGCTGCAGGAGACGCAGTTCAGCGAGAAGCTGACCGTGGTCGAGACGCTGCGGATGTTCCGCTCGTTCTATCGCAGCGGACATGATCCGGACGAGGTGCTGCGCGATCTCTCGCTCGACGAGAAGCGCAACGCCCGGGTGGGGAAGCTCTCCGGCGGTCAGAAGCAGCGCCTGGCCGTGGCCTCCGCGCTGGTGGGACAGCCGGACATCCTCTTTCTGGACGAGCCGACGACGGGCCTCGATCCGCAGAGCCGCCTGCAGCTGTGGGACATCGTGGCCAGGTTCCGGCAGACCGGCGGCACGGTGCTGCTCACGACGCACTACATGGACGAGGCGGAGCGGCTGTGCGATCGCATCGCCATCGTCGACCATGGCCACCGCATCGCCCTGGGCACGCCGACGGAGCTGATCGCCAAGCTGGAGGCGCCGCACATCATCGAGTTCACCAGCGAGCCGGTGCTCGAGGAGAGCGCACTGGTCGCGCTGGCCGGCTGCCACGGCGCGACGCCGCGCGGCGGCGGGTGGCAGTTGCGCGTGGACTCGCTCGCGGCCGCGGTGCCGCAGCTCCTGGCCCTGATCGAGGCCGGCGGCGCCAAGCTGGTCACGCTCTCCACGCACGCGGCCACGCTCGAGGACCTGTTCGTGGCCATGACCGGAAGGGAGCTCCGCGATGCCTGAGCGCCATGCGCGCCACCCGCTGGTGGAGCTGACGATCATGCGCTTCAAGGAGCTCATCCGCGAGCCGGAGGCGCTCTTCTGGGTCTTCGCCTTCCCGGTGCTGCTGACGATGGCCCTCGGCTACGCCTTCCGGGAGAAGGCGCCGGACCGCATTCCGGTGGGCGTCGTGGACGGCCCGCAGGCGAAGGCGCGCCTGGCCGCGCTGGCGAAGTCGCCGGTGCTCCAGCCGCGGGCGTATCCGGAGGCCCAGGGGCGCGAGGAGCTGCGCCGGGGCAACATCTCGCTGCTCGTGGAGAGCGGCCCGACGCCGGTCTATCGCCTCGACCCGACGCGTCCCGACGCGCGCACGGCCCGGGTCGAAGTCGACGGAGCGCTGCAGGCGGCAGCGGGGCGGCGGGACGTGCTCGTGGCCAAAGAGCAGCACGTGACCGAGCAGGGCTCGCGCTACGTGGATTTTCTCGTGCCCGGCCTTCTGGGCATGAACCTCATGGGCACGGGCCTGTGGGGCCTCGGCTTTTCGGTGGTCAACGCGCGGCTCAAGAAGCTGCTCAAACGGATGATCGCCACGCCGATGAGGCGCAGCCACTACCTCGTTTCGTATCTGCTTTCGCGCATGGTCTGGCTGGTCCTGGAGGTGGGCATTCTGGTCGTGTTCGCCTGGCTGGTGTTCGGCGTGGAGGTACGCGGCTCGCTGCTCCTCTTCGCGCTGATCAGTCTCCTGGGGGGCCTGGCCTTCTCCGGCATCGGGCTGCTCGTGGCCTCGCGGGCGCGCACGCTGGAGGCGGTGAGCGGTCTGATGAACCTGGTCATGGTGCCGATGTGGATCCTGTCGGGCGTGTTCTTCTCCTACGAGCGCTTCCCCGATACGGTCAAGCCGTACATCCGCGCGCTACCGCTGACGGCCCTCAACGACGCGCTGCGCGGGGTGATGAACGACGGGATGACCATCGCCCAGGTCACGCCGCAGATCCTCACTCTGCTGGTGTGGGGGGTGGTGTCGTTCCTGATCGGCCTGAAGATCTTTCGCTGGCAGTGACCTCGACGCGCGAGGCGTCGTTGGAGATCCAGAGCCGGAAGCCGCGGTGATCGGACGCGTAGTGGAGGATGGTCCGGCGGAGCAGGCAGCGGCAGGGAAGAGGCATGCCCAGGTCGGGGAGGCGCGTGGGATAGTCGCCGTGCCGGGCCTGGTGATCGAGCACCGCGGCGCGCACGGTCTGCATACGCAGCGGGCAGTCCGCGAACGCGCGGGCGAACTCCTTCTGCCCCAGGACGACGCCGCCGAACATGGCCAGGCCGGTGAGCAGCACCTCGATGCGCGCGTGCCGGGCCAGGAAGGTGAGCACGAGGGTGGTCAGGGGGATGACGGTGAGGAAGACGTACTGCACGGGCCCGAGCTCGCCGCGCTCGCCGAGGGCCAGGCCGAACAAAAACGCCGCGCCGGCGTAGGCCAGCGCGGCGATGAGGCTTCTCAGCACGCGGGCAATTTAGCTCAGAACGAGAACACCAGCCCGAAGTTCACCTCGCCCTGGTAGAAGTCCTGGTTGTAGGAGTAGTCGCAGATCCGGCAGTCGTCCTCGTCCTCCAGGGTGACGTAGTAGCCGCGGCCCTCGATGCGGATGGCCAGGGCCCGGCTCATCGGCACTTTCACGCCGACGCCGGCGGAGGCGGAGAAGCGGCTCTCCGAGGTCACGCCGACGAGGTCGGGATCGAGGTTGGCGATGCCGGCGCTGACGACCGCGTACGGCACGATGTTGCGCGAGCGGGCGAAGGGGATCTGCAGGCCGGCGTGGAGATAGGTGACGTCGATGTCGGCCACGCGGTCCTCCGGCTCGAACAGGCCCGACTCGGTCTCCAGCTCGGACGACTGGCGGTTGGCCATCAGCTCGAGCTTCATCCCGGAGTCGCCCAGGGGGATGCCGAAGCTGAGGCCGAGGCTGGCGCTCGGGGCGACCTCGACGTCCTCGCCGAAGACGAAGGCCTGGTCGGCGAAGATGGTTCCGCCCCAGCGGTAGCCGATGGTCGGAGTCAGCTCGAAGGCATCGGCGCTGGGGGTGTCGCGATAGGCGCGGCGGTCACGCCAGTCGCGGTCACGGTCGCGCTGGGCGAAGACCGTGGTCGGAAGCAGAAGAAGGAACAGCAGAAAAGCGAGCTTACGCATTTGACCTCCTGGGTCTGGACTACGAAATTTCGACCTCATCGATACAATCCGCGGACCATGAGAGTCGCCACCTGGAACGTGAACGGGATCCGGGCCCGGCACGAGCAATTCGCCGCCTGGGCAGCCGCCGAAAAGCCGGATGTGATCTGCCTGCAGGAGATCAAAGCCAAGCTCGATCAGATCCCGCAAAGCTGTTCGGTTGAGGGATATACGTGCTACTGGCATGGCGCCGGAGGATACTCCGGCGTCGGCCTGCACATCCGCAGTGACTTCGCGCACAACCCGGTGCTCACCCACCCCGACTTCGACACCGAGACCCGGATCGTGCAGGCGCAAATCGAGGACACTGTGTTCACCAGCGTGTACGTTCCGAACGGGGGGAAGGACTTCGACGCCAAGATCGCCTTCATCCACGCCCTGATCGCGTACGCGGCCGGCCTGCGCGCCCGGGGCCTCAAGCTCGTCCTCTGCGGGGACATGAACATCGCCCGCTCGGACATGGACGTGCACCCGAAGGAGCGCAAGCCGCAGGCGATCGGACAGCTGCCGATGGAGCGCGAGCTGTTCGAGCGCCTCCTGGCCGAGGGAGGGCTGGTCGACGTCGGGCGCATGCTCTACCCGGACGACGAGAATTACTTCACCTGGTGGGCGCCGTGGCGGAGCATGCGCCAGCGCAACATCGGCTGGCGCCTCGACTACGTGCTGGCGAGCGAGGATCTGGCCAGGCGGGCCACGTCCTGCCCGTCGTACCGCGAGGTCGGCACGAGCGACCACGCGCCGGTGATCGCCACGTTCGCGTAGGGTTGCTACCGTCAACCCTTCGCCAAAAAACAAAAAGCCGGCGTTGTACGCCGGCTTTTCGCTTCGATGAGCGTTGTGCGCCGAGGGCTACTCGAGCACCACGATCACCACGCGGCGGTTCGCAGTCCGCCCGGCCCGGGTCTTGTTCGACTCGAGCGGCAGGCTGTCGCCGTAGGAAATCGTCGACATCCGGTTCAGGGGGAGCTTGTGCTCGCGGGACAGGTAGCGGCGCACCGAGTCCGCGCGGCGCTGGCCGAGCTCCTCGTTGTACCGCTCGCCGCCGGTGTCGTCCGTGTGGCCCTGGATCTCGACGAAGTACTGCGTGTCGAGAGTCTTGACCCGGTTCGCGAACTCGTCCAGGGCGGCCCGGGCCTCGTCGCTCAGGTCGTAGGAGTCGATCTTGAACTTGATCCGATCCTCGGAGAACGACTGCTCGAAGACCACCTTGCCCTTGGCCAGCACGCCCGCTTCCTGGGCGCGCTTGAGCGCTTCCTGGGCGGACTGGCTGAGCTCCTGAATGCGGACATCGGTCTGCTGCTGCTTCTGCTGCAGGTCTTCGACCTGGGTGGAGACGGAGCCGATCTTGGCTTCCGTCGCCGCCTGCGCCTCGGCGATCTTCTGATCGACCGATTTGTTGGTCGCGCAGGCACCCAGAAGAACAGCCAGACCTGTCGCCAAAAACACGCGTGCGTAGTTAGTCATCAACTTCTCTTCCTTTCGTTGGGCTGGGGTTTGCCGCGGGACGCTGTGCTCAGGACCGGCGGCTCGGTGCCGCGGTAGCCGGCTCGAACGCGCACGGTACGAACGCGTCCCGCGAGTTTCAAAGAAATGCGGCGGTACTTGACCGCACCCTTTCCGGTGGGGGAGAACCCTAGCAGGTATTGGGCCCGGAGTGATTTTTCGATGCTATCCATTGCCGCTGCAACAACTTCCGGACGGTTGCCGATGACCAGCCGGCCTCCTGTCGCGGCCGCCAGCTCCCCGAGGAGGTCCAGATTCCAGGTCTCCTCGCTGACCGGCTCCACCTCTCGCTTCCGCCGCGCGGCAGGGGCGCCGGGCTCGCGGAGGCCGAAGGCGTAGATGGGGATGGCCACGCCTTCCAGGCGCTTCTCGATCTCCGCCCGGGTGAGCTTCGAGGCGTTGTCGATGCCGTCGGAGAGCAGGATGATGGCCCTGGTGGGATTGCGTCCCAGCTCGCTGCGCGCCGGCATCTCCGACAGGGCGTCGAAGAACGCGGTCCTGCCCCACGGCTTGATGGTGTCGAGGGCGCGGGCGATCGCCGAGGGGTTTTCCGTCCAAGGCACGAGGTCGTGGGCGTGGCCCTCGGAGTCGAAGACGTAGAGGGCGAAGTCGTCGTCCTTGCGCCGGCGGGCGATGATGGCGTTGATGACCGCCTTGGCCGCGTCGATCTTGCCCGCCAGGGCCATCGAGCCCGAGCCGTCGAGGAGGATCGTCCACGAGACCGGGGCGTTGAAGGACATCTCGAACATGTCCGTCTTCACCGGCGAGCCGTCCACCATCAGCTGGACTTCCTTCGACTTGAGGTCGGTGATGGGAGCGCCCTTCCCGCCGAGGACGGTGAAGGGAACCATGACGTAGTTGACGGCGACCTCTTCGCTGTACTCCTGAGCGGGGGCCGCGGCCGCGCAGAGGAGCAGCGCAGCGACAAGGATGAGGCTGTGTTTCATACTGCGAATAACAAGAACGGCGCGACCCTCATTCGAAGGCGAGGGGGATGTACTCCGGGTCGTCCTGAAAGCGCCTTTCCCAGCGCAGGAAGTCGTAGTAGCCGCAGCGCGGCCGGTCGGGGTACTCGTGGCAGACGCCCGGGCGGGCGTGGTAGATCGTGCAGCGCCGGGTCTTGGTGTCGAGGAACATGCACACCGAGCCGTAGATCTTGTCCTTCTGGTGGCGGAGGACGCGCTCGCCCTCCTTCATCTTCGTGAAGCGGAGCCGGGCGGTCTCGAACTCGACCCCGAAGTGGCGCGCCAGGCGGCGGATGTCCATGTCCTTCGCGGGGATGCGATCGTAACTGCAGCAGTACGCCGGGCACTTGAGGCAGTCGTAACTCGGCTTGGGTGGGGTCTGGCCGTTCTCTGAGCTCATGACGTACGCCCCGCAGTTTACCCGGATGACGGAGATTTGTAACTTGCCGTTTATGCGGTTATCGCATATATCGTGGCTTATATGCGAAGAACTTTGACGCTGTTGTCGCTGCTGGTGCTCGCCACCTTCGCCTCCGCCGCCCCGGTCATCACCAGAATCGAGCCCAACGTGGGCTTCTCCTTCGGGCCGACGAAGGTGACCATCGCCGGCACCGACCTGTCCCGGACCACCGTGCAATGTCCTGTCCCACCGCCGGGCGGAACCGGCCCGGGGACCTGTCCGGTGGCGGTTTTCTTCGGCACCCAGCAGGGCTTCGTCAGCTTTGCCTCTCCGGAGAGGATCGACGTCACCGCGGTTCCGGGCAACCAGATCGGTGGTCCGGTCGACCACCGGGTGGTGGACGTCCGCCTCGTGGCCGAAGGCAAAGGGGAGACGACGGTGGCCAACGGGTTCACCTTCGATGCGCTCGCCGAGCCGGGACCGGAGAACTACACCCAGTATCTGTTGCCGCTGTACGTGCACAACGTGCCGGGCGCGTTCGGCTCGCTCTGGTCGAGCGAGTGGACGGCCTACAACAGCTCGTCCGCGCTGCTGCAGATCCTCGGCGGCGAGCCGATGATCCTCGCCGATCCGCCGATCCCCTATCTGCCCGGCGGCGTGACGGCCCGGATGCACGCCGAGCCGATGCGCCACGGCCTGTTCATCTACGTTCCCAACCCGCTGGTGGGATCGACCTTCATGTCGCTGCGCATCCGCGACGTCTCGGAGGACGCCACGAGCTACGGCGCGGAGCTCCCGATCGTGCCGACCCGGGAGTTCGCCAATACGTTCACGCTGATCGACATCCCGAACGAGCCTCGCTACCGCGCCACCCTGCGCGTCTACGGCGCGTCGGATTCGCCGCAGACCGTGCGCGTGAGCATCTTCGATCCCGACCGGGTGGAGGCGGTGAAGACCTTCACCGTGCAGCTGGAGGGAATCCTCCACATCGTTGCCGACCCCTTCCCGAAGGATCCGGCCTACGCCCAGATCGACCTGCTCACCGATGACATCCGGTTCCTCCGGAAGCCGCTCCGCATCGAAGTCGACAACATGGGCGCGAACGTCTCGCCGCCCCCGCCCGCCATCTGGGCCTTCGTGTCCATCACGAACAACGAGACCAACCAGGTCACCACTATCACGCCCCAGGACCGGTAATCTTTGGAGTGCGGCGGCATCGCCGCCGCTTTCGAAAGCGGCAGCATCGCTGCCGCACTCCAAAACACGTGCGTCCCCTCACCGCCCTGCTCACGCTCTTCGCCGGTGCCTGCTGCAGCTCGCTGCCGCGGGTGCCGGCGAAGCGCGTCGCCTTCCCGCCGCTGCGCGCCGCCCACGACGACGTGCGCGTCGAGCGTGAAGAGTGGCGCGACGCGCGCCGCGAGCGCGACGTGCCGGTCGCGATCTACCGTCCCACGCCCGGCACTTCGCGGCTGCCGGTCGTGGTCTTCTCCCACGGCATCGGCGAGAACCGCGACTCGTACGCCTGGCTCGGCCGCGAGCTCGCGCGGCACGGCTTCCTGGCCGTGCATATGACGCACGCGGGAACCGATCGCGCGGTGCTCGAGCGCGGCTACCGCCATCTCTACCGGGCGGTGAAGCAGAAGGAGAACTGGGTGAACCGCGTGCTGGACGTGCCGTTCGTCCTCGACCAGGTCGCGCGGCGCTCAGACGCGGACATGGATCGCGTCGCCGTGGCCGGTCACTCCGCGGGCGCGTTCACCGCCTTCGCCGTCGCCGGTCTGCGCCTGGCCGACGGGAACGCGACACGCGACACGCGCGTGAAGGCGATCGTCGCCATGTCCATGCCGCGCATGGACGGCGTGGTCGCGCCGGGCGGCTACGACGTCGAGGTGCCGGTGCTGCATCTCACCGGCACGTGGGACATCAGCCCGATCTACCGCACCTGGCCGCGGCACCGGCGGATTCCGTTCGAGGAGTCGCGCGCACCGCGGCAGTACCTGGTCACCATCAAAAGGGCGACGCACAACTCGTTCGTGATCGAGGATCGGCACCGCGACGCCATCGCCGCGATCACCGTCGCCTTTCTGCGCGCGTGGCTGCTCGAGGACGCCGCCGCCCGCGCGTGGCTCGACGATCCCGGCCTCGCTGATGCGTTCGGCAGCCGCGTTTCCGTCGAGCGCAAAATCGAGAGTGCACGCTAACATGTGCACCGTATGGATCACGCCGTCGCCCTCGTTCAGGCGTACCTCCAGCTCAACGGCTACTTCACCTCCGCGGAATATCCGATCATCGCCGGCACGGCCCGCAACGGCTTCCGCACCATCACCGACATCGACATCCTGGCCTTCCGCTTTCCCTCCGGCGAGCCGCTGGCGAAGCACGGGCGGAGGGTGCCCAAGGGTCTCGACCTGAGCACGCTCGACCCCGGCCTGGCCGTGCCGCCGTACGCGATCGACATGGTCATCGGCGAGGTCAAGGAAGGGCGGGTGGGGATCAACACCGGTATCCGCGACCCGCACGTGCTGCAGACGGTGATCAACCGCTTCGGCCAGGTCGGCGACACCGGCCGCGTCGTGGACGAGCTGCTGCGCAACGGCAGCGCGGACATCCCGCCGTCGTATTCGGTGCGGCTCATCGCCTTCGGATCGTTCCCGCCCGGCTCCGCCGTCCCTCCCTGCCGCATCATCTCCCTCGGGCACGTGTTGCAGTTTCTGCAGGGCTACGTGCGCAAACACTGGCACCTGCTCCGGCACCTGCAGTTCAAGGATCCGGCGTTCGGCTTCCTGATGACGCTGGAGAAGGCGCGGCGCGGGGGCGCGGGGCGGCGCGGCCAGGAAGGGGTGGAGGTGGTCACGGCCGCGAACCGCAACCGCGTTCCGAACGAGCGCCGCGGCGTCGGAGAGCCGCCGCGCGAGCCGCCGCGCAACCACCGGAGGGGCCGGCGGTGATCTCGCGCCGAAGGTTCGCTCTGGTCCTCGGCGCGCTCGCCGCGGCCGGACGCGTCGACGCGCAGACCGCCGAGAACGCGCCGCCGAGCCCCGAGGCCGAGGCCCGGATCGCGGCGATCCTCGGCAAGTACGGCTCGCGCTTCAGCGAGGAACAGAAGGCGGACATCCGCCGCAACATCACCGGCAACCAGCAGGGCCTCGACGCCATGCGCGCCTACCCGCTCGACAACGCCGTCGAGCCGGCGACGCTGTTCCGGGTCTACCGAAATGATCGACGACCCAAACGTCCTGTATCTCACCGTCGCTGAGCTGGCGGAGCGCATCCGCACGCGGAAGCTCTCCCCGGTCGAGCTGACCGAGGGGTACCTCGGGCGCAGTGAGAGCCTCGGCGCGCGGCTGAACGCGTACGCGACGCTCACGCGCGAGCGCGCGCTGAGCGAGGCCCGGCAGGCGGAGAAGGACATCGCCGCGGGCAAGTATCGCGGGCCGCTGCACGGCATCCCGTACGCGGCGAAGGACCTCCTCGCCGCGCGCGGCTACCCGACCACCTGGGGCGCGCGGCCGTTCGCGAAGCAGCAGTTCGACTCCGACGCGCACGTGATCCGGCGGCTCAAAGACGCGGGCGCGGTGCTGATCGGCAAGGCGGCGATGATCGAGCTCGCCGGCGGGCTGTTCTACCGCTACGGCACGGCCTCGCTCACCGGCGGGGCGAAGAACCCGTGGAACGAGACCTGTTGGACGTGCGGCTCGTCGAGCGGCTCGGGCGCGATCGTGGCTGCGGGCCTGGCCGCCTTCGCCATCGGCAGCGAGACCTGGGGCTCGATCGTCTGTCCCTCGGCGTACTGCGGTGTGTCCGGCCTGCGCCCGACGTTCGGGCGGGTGGGGCGCGGCGGGGCGATGGCGCTCTCGTACTCGATGGACAAGCTCGGGCCGATGGCGCGCAGCGCCGACGACTGCGGCTTCATCCTGGCCGCGCTGGCGGCGCACGATCGCGGCGACCGGCACTCATTGCCGCAGGCCGAGGCGGCGTTCGGATACCAGCGCGAAGCGCGTCCGCTGCGCATTGGGCGGGTGATCAACGCCTGGCCGAGCGTGCAGCCGGACGTCGGCGCCGCGACCGACGCCGCGTTCGAGACCCTGCGCCGCGCCGGCGCGACCATCGTCGACGTGCAGCTCCCCGACGGCCCGTGGGAGATGGCCGCCGTGGTGACGGTCCAGGTGGAAGGCGCGTCGGCGTTCGAGGACCTGATCGAGTCCGGCCGCGTGTCCGAGCTCGACGATCCCGGCAGCCGTATCGGCGGCTACGTGAACCGCAGCGTCCCCGGCACCGACTACCTCCGCGCGCAGCGCCTGCGCACCGTGCTGCAGCAGAAGGCCGACGCGCTGTTCGAGGAGGTCGACGTCCTCGCCGCCGCGTCGCTGCCGATGGCCGCCTCGCCGATGGAGGCGAATCTCGAGACCGACCTCTGGTCCTCCGATCCCCTCGGCGCCATCGGCAACCTCTGCGGCCTGCCCGCGATCAGCGTGCCCTCGGGGTTCACGGCGAAGAATCTGCCGGTGGGCATCCAGTTCGTGGGCCGCGCGCTGGACGACAACGCCGTCCTCGCGGCGGCGCGGCTGTTCCAGTCGAAGACGGACTGGCACCGCAGACGACCTCCCGTTTAGACGACTCTGTTTCTTCCGCTCCGCTTCGCCTCGTACAACGCCTCGTCGGCATTGCGCACGATCTCCTCGACGCCGGAGCTGTCGCGCGTGGCCACGGCGGTCGCCACGCCGATGCTCACCGTCACGCCGGTCTCTTCGATCTTCGCGCGGAGGGACTCGGCGATGGCCCGGGCGTGCTCGCGGTCGGTCTCCGGCAGGAGAACGACGAACTCCTCGCCGCCGTAGCGGGCGACGAAGTCGGCCGCGCGGTGCACGGCCTCGCGGAGGGTCTGGGCGACGCGGCGGAGGAGGTCGTCGCCGGCCTGGTGGCCATGGGCGTCGTTGTAGGGCTTGAAGTGGTCGATGTCGAGGAGGAGCAGGGAGAGCGGGGCGCGGCTGCGCGCGGCGCGGCGCCACTCCAGGGCCAGGGTCTCGTCGAAGTGCCGGCGGTTGGAGAGGCCGGTCAGGCCGTCCTGGGTGGAGATGCGGTGCAGCGTCTCGATGGCGTTGGCGAGATGGGCGTTGGCTTCCTCCAGCGCGCTCGACTTCTGCTCGAGGAGGCGGGTGGTGTCGGCGAGGCGCTCGTTGACCGCGGCGAGATGGATCGCGCCGGCGACCTGGTCGGCAAAGGCCTCGAAGGCGAGGACGTTCGCCGGGCTGAAGACGAGCGGTGACGCGCTCTCCAGATTCAGCACGCCGAGGGTGTCCTGGTTGAAGGTGATCGGCACCACCAGCTCGGAGGTCGTGCGCTCGTTGACCGTCACGTACTCCGGATCCCGGGTGACGTCGGGGACGATCTGGGTCGTCCTGCTGCGGATGCAGCGGCCGATGATGCCGTGGCGGATCGACCAGCGCTCGGACGGGGCGATGGAGATGTGGCCGGCGCTGGCGGCCTGCATGAACTCCTCACGCTCGGGGTCGTAGAGCACGATGGACGCGAGCTCGAGGGGGAAGCGCTCTTGGATGTAGCGGACGATGCGATGGAGCAGTTCCTTGAGCTCCGTGGCCTCGAGGGCCGTACGCGAGACCTCGCTCATCATCTCCATGAGCCGCGCGCGCTGGCGCAGCTCGTCGTACAGCTGGGCGCTGGCGATGGCGCCGGCGATCTGGTCGGCCACGGTCTGCAGCAGGGGAAGCTGGCCGTGAAACGCGGCCAGGCGCGCGCTCTCGAGATTGAGGATGGCTACGAGATCGCCGTGATGGACGACCGGCACGCAGATCTCCGAGCGCGCGCCGGGCATGGTCTCGAAGTAGTTCGCGTACGTCGACACGTCGTCGATGACGATGGGCACGCTGGTGGCCGCGACCTGTCCGACCACGCCGCTGCCGAGGGCCCGGCCGTAGCCGACATAGACGTCGGTCTTCGCTGCCGTGGTGACGGCCTCGCAGACGAACGCGCCGCGCTCGCGGTCGACGGTCATGAGGGCGACGAACTCCCAGCCGAATTTCTTCGACAGGGCGTCGGTGATCCGCTGGAGCATCGGCCGCAGCTCGAGGTCGAGGGTGGCGATGCGAGCCACCTCGTTGAGGATCTCGAGCTGCGCGGTCGGCGGATCGACGCGTGGGAGCCGGCGCCCGGGCACGCTCTGCGGGCCTTCCATTTTCGAGATCTTACGCGCCCCGGCTGTTCGCGGATTGGTCGGCGTCGTCTCCATCCGCCGTGGGCAGTCCCTCGATCGTCGCCTCCGCGATGGCAGTGAGAGTCCTGGTCTCGGCCTCGCCGAACATCCGGACCTCGCGGAAGCTCCATCCGGCCGCGCCGATCACCCGCCCGCCGCGGCTGACCGGCGCGGCCGCCAGGGCCCGGCTCTCGCTGGTCCGCCAGATCGGGAGCAACAGCGGAAACTCGGACGAGGCGGCGGCGATCGAGGCGAACCAGACCGGCCGGGCATGGCGCATCGCCGCGCAGATCGGATAGGCGCTCGAGATCGGCATCGGGAAGTAGCGCCCGATCACCTCCGGATCGAATCCGAACGTGCAGACCAGCGAGACCCGGCTGCCGTCCGTGGCCACGAGCATTCCCGCTCTCGCGCCGGCGAGGATCGAGCGGCGGCAGAATTCCGCGGTGAACGTGCGCTGGTGCGGCTCCGCCCGGTCGGCGGCGGCGCGCGCGGTGTCGAGCATCTCGCCGAGCTCGAACGGCTTTCGGATCACGCGCGCCGCGGGGAACTGCCCGACCAGTCGCATCACCTCGGTTTCCGGGTCGCCGGTCAGGACGATCGTGCGGGCCATGGTCGCGGGGCGGTTGGCCCCGATCCAGCGCAGAAGTGCGACGCCACCGGTGCCGGGGAGCACAGTATCGAGCACGACCACGTCGTACGCGAAGGCCTCGATCAGCGACAGGCCGTCCGAGCCCGTGGCGATGTGATCGACGTCAAAGCCGAATCGCGTGAGGATCACGTCCAACAGACGACGCGTACTGCCGTCGTGCTGGATGACGAGCGCCAGCGGTTTCATCGATGTGGACCGATGACGCGAGGATACCCCCGCCGGCGCCCGGCATCAATGGTCAGCGGCCGTCGATGCGCACTTCCACGCGCTGGCCGAGGCGAAGCGGCGTCGGCTCGGCGAAGGCGATCTTCACCAGCAGCACGCGCGTGTCGATGGGCTTGGACGGGTCCTGCGGCTTGAGCCGCCGGTTCACGACCGAGTCCGGGATCTCCTCGATGGCGCCGCGCCACTCGCGGTCGAACCCTTCCGCCTTCACACTCGCCGCGGCGCCGAGGCGCATGCGCGCGGCGTCGAACTCGTCCACCTCGGCCTCCACGCGGGTCTTCCCGAGGTCGGCAATGGTGACGATCGGGTCCCCGGTGGCGATGGTCTCGCCGGCCTGCACGTCGCGGCTGATGACCACGCCGTCGATGGGGGCGGTGATGATGGTCTTCTCCACCAGCGCCTCCAGGCGACGCACTTCCGCGGCGGCCGAGGCCCGGCGGGCGCGGGCGGCGTCGAGATCGCGCTCGGCCTTCTCCCAGTTCTGCTTCGAGCCGACGTCGATCTGCCAGAGGTTCTTCGCCCGGGCGCTCTCGGCCTCGAACAGGCGGATGTCCGCATCGGCCTCGCCGACGCGGGCCCGCGCTACGGCCAGCCCGGCGCGGGTGTCGTGCGCCTCGATGACGGCCAGGATCTGCCCTTTGCGGACGGCGTCCTTCTCTTCGACCGCGAGGCGCTCGATGGTGCCGCTCACGTCGCTGCCGACGGTGACCTCCGCGCCGGGATAGGCGACCACACGCCCCTCAGCCACGACGCGCGGCGTCTCCTGGGCCGCGGCCGGCTTCGCGGTGGGGGTGGTCTTCGTGCGCGTGGCGCTCACCTGGGCGACCGTGGCCAGAAGAAGAAGGATCCCGAGGGCGGGGTAGAGGATGCGATTCATACGAGAGCTCCGTCCTGAATTTTCGCGACGCGGTCGGCGATGCCGCGCACTTTGGGGTCGTGGGTGACGATGACGAGGGCGCGGTTCTCCTGCTTGGCCAGGGCCCGGAACATCTCCAGGACCTGCGTGCCCACCTGCGAGTCGAGGTTCGCCGTCGGCTCGTCGGCGAGGAGGATCGGGGCCTTGCCGGCCAGCGCCCGGGCGATGGCCACGCGCTGCTTCTGCCCGCCGCTCAGGTCGCGCGGGAGGAAGTTCTGGCGGTCGCCGAGACCGACGGCCTCGATCACGCGCTGGGCCTCCGTGCGCGCCTCGCGGCCGCGGACGCCCTTCACGTTCAGCGCGTACTCGACGTTCTCGAGCGCAGTGAGGGAAGGGAAGAGGTTGAACTGCTGGAACACGAAGCCGAGCGAGCGCTTGCGGATCTCGGCGAGCGCCTTCGTGCCCACGGGCGAGCCCTCGATCAGCACCTCGCCCCTGCTCGGCGTGAGGATGCAGCCGAGGATGGAGAGGAACGTGGTCTTGCCCGAGCCCGACGGCCCTTCGAGCGACACGATCTCGCCGCGCTCGACGGCGAAGTCGATCCCGCGCAGCACGGGCACGGTCTCCCGGCCTTCGGTGAAGTGTTTTTCGATGTTCTTTGTCTGGAGGATAGACATGACGTTCCTCACGTTCTGAATACGAGCGCCGGATCGATCGCCGCGACCTTCCGGAACGAGATCACCGCCGCGGAGAGGCAGAGCGCGATGGCGCCGATCAGCACCACCACGTACAGCTCGGTCGGGATGATCAGCTTGAGGTCGATCTTGGCCATCACCGGGCGGAGGGCGAAGGCCTGCAGGGCGCCGAGGGCGAAGCCGGCCAGGGCGGCGATCGTGGCCTGCTTGCCGAGAATGCGGTAGATGGCGCCGTTCCCGCCGCCGATGGCCTTCACCGTACCGAACTCGCGGATGTGCTCCATGGTCGAGGTATAGAGCGTCTGGGCCACGACCACGATCCCGACCAGACAGCCGAGGAAGACGGTGATGTACATGTTCAGGCCGAGGCCCGTGGAGTCGATCCAGTAGGAGCGCGAGCGCTTCGCCCAATCCGCCTGCGTGAACACGTCGTTGTAGGGCAGCCGGCGGCGGATCTCCTCGGCCACCTTGGCCGCGTCGGCGCCGGGAGCGAGCTTCACCAGGATGTAGGTCGTGTTGCCGCGCAGGTCGCTCTCGTTGAGGCTCTGCGCGAGGCGGTAGTCCATGAACGTCAGTGGGGTGGTGGTGAACGACTTGGCGTCGACGGTGCGGCCGATGATCTTCAGCCGCCGGCCGAGCACCTCGCGATAGTCGCCGACGGCGAACTCGCCCCAGCGCTTCTTGGCCGAGTCGTCGAGCACCATGTACGGACCGCGGCGGAGGTCGCCGAGATTGCCCTCGGCCACGCTGCGCGGAAAGGTCCAGCGGCTGAAGTCCTCGAGCGCGTAGACCTCCGTCCCCTCCACCGCGCCGGTGGGGAGGCTCACGTTCATGAACCAGACGATCAGGTTGTCCGCGCGCTCCACTCCGGGGATGGAGCGCACGCGCTTGATGTAGGTCTCCGGGAACGTGTGCGCGAAGTCGACGTTCGGGGTGTTGCGCGAGGTCACCCAGAGGTCGGCGTCGATCTGCTCGATCGAGAGCGAGGCGTTGTCCATGAGGCCGAGGAACAGGCCGACCTGGACGAAGACCAGGGTGACGGCGAAGGCCACGCCGGAGACGGTGATGAAGAAGCGCAGCTTGTCGTGAAGCAGCGATCGGGTGGCGAGATCAACGGCCATCGCGCAGCAGTCCTTTCAGCAGGGTCTCGTTCATCATCTCCGCGCGCGCGTCGAGGCCCCGCCACTCCACCCAGGCGTCGTTGCACTTGGCGATGTGCAGCGAGATCACGCCGTGCATCCCCGCCCACATGGTCTGCGACACCAGCTCCGCGTCCGTCAGCTCCTCGCGCATCCGCCCCTCGGCGATGGCCTGGGCGACGACGCCCTTCAGGAACGCGTACGCGTCCTCCTCCGGATTGCCCTTCTCCACCTCCGACTCGTCGTGCACCGGCGGGTGAGGGGTCATGAACATCAGCCGGTAGTGATTGGGGTGCTCGATGCCGAAGCGGAAGTAGGCCAGGCCGGTGGCGCGGAGCTTCTCGACCGGATCGGCGATCCTGGCCACGTCTGCGAGGTGATGGGCGAGCGCTAGAAAGTCCGCGTCGCAGATCTCGTGGAGCAGGGTCTCCTTGTCGCGGAAATGGAAGTAGATGGCGGTGGGGGAGTACTCGATGCGCTCCGCGATCTTGCGCATCGTGACCGCCTCGTAGCCCTCGGTGACGAACAGCTCGCGGGCGGCGTCCAGGATCTTGGTCCGGATCTCCTCGCGCTCACGCTCTCGACGTTGCTTCGGTCCCAAAACGCTCCTCCGTTACTTAACATCGTTAAGTTACGTTCGGGCGTTCGATCCGTCAAGGGCTATTTTGGCGAGTTGAACGGTGGACAGCCGGACTAGTCCGCCAGCTTTTTCATGAGCTCGTTGATCCGGTTCCAGACCGCCTTGACCGATTCCTCCACCTCCACGGTGGCTGGGTCCGGGAAACGCTCGTCCATCTTGATCATGTCGAGTATCTCGTCGGAAGCAAAGAGGATATCGGCGAGTCGGTCGAGAACGCGCTCGCTCATGGGGAGGTGAACCGCCGTCAGGACATCGAGTTCGTGTGTAGCTTGATATTTCACTCTGACAAGGAGTGATTTATGTCCCGAAATCCCTACCCTCTATTTCGTCTCTAGGGGCTGTGACGTTTCAGTTACGGCGTTTGGCCACCGGGATGACCAGTTTTTCGGCGGTGTGGGTGGCCGAGAACCGGGCTACCTTGACATCGACGAGCCCGGCAGCCTTCGCGGCGGCCATGACGTCGTTGTCGTTGATGGCGGGGGTCCCCTTGGGGCGGACCACCCAGACCGCGCCGGCGGGGAGGAGGGACCGGCGCAGTTCGCCCAGGCGGGAGAGGTCCTCGCGCCGGGTGGCGGCGAAGAAGATGATGTCGCTGTCCCGGCGCAGGCGGCGGGAGAGGTCGGTCCCGCGCTCTTCGAGCTCGGCCAGGAAGCCGTCGTCGACCGCGCCGACGACAGAGACGCGCTGCCCGGCCTTCACCCCGAGCTTGTCCAGGACGCTCTTCGGATTGCGGATCTTCTCCGCCCACTTCGGCGCGTCCTTGCCGACGTGGATGCGCACGTCGCGGCTGTTCCAGCGGAGGCGGAGGACGCCGCCGTCGGCGGCGACGTCCTTCGCTTCGCTGAAGGGGATGCGCGCCTTGATCGCGCCGCGAACGATGACCTCCTCGGTCTCGAGGAGGGCCTTCGCCTCCGCGGCCTCGGCGCCGATCTCGACGCGGGTGACGACCTCGGAGCCCACTAGTTCCGCCGGTCGTAGCGGACGCCGCGCTCGACTTCCTCGATCGCGGAGTCGACCAGCTCGAGGGCGCGGGCGCGGTGGCCGCCCTTGTCGGGCGTGGCCTTGTTCAGATCGGCCTTGGCCGAGCGCAGATGACGCAGCGCAGCCTGCATGTGGGGCTGGGCGGCGCTGAGCTGGCCGGCGATGAACCCGAGGGCGAGGACGGAGACGAGAACCAGGGCCCGGATGAGGGAACGACGCATGAACACAACCTCCTTATCGATGGGCGATTGGACTCCCAAGAATGCGTTGCGCTTACGGGGATGTTCTATTTTGCCACGATGAAACGGCTCGCCCCTCTCTTCGCTCTCCTCCTCGCCCTTCCCCTCATCGCCCAGGCGCCGCAGCAGCCGGCGCTCCGCGCCGACGCCATCCGCGCCCACATCCGTTTCCTCTCCAGCGACCTCCTGGAAGGCCGCGGTCCCGGCACGCGCGGCGACGCTCTGGCCACGGGCTACATCGCCTCGCAGTTCGAGGCCATGGGTCTCCAGCCCGCCGGCGATGACGGCACGTACTTTCAGAAGGTCTCACTCCTCGGCCTGACCACCGTCCCGGAGAAGTCGCAGGTGTCGTTCGTCGGCCCCAATACGACGATTGGTCCGATCGCCTACCGCGACCAGTACGTCGGCGGGAACCAGACCCAGGTCGAGACGACGGACCTCGACTCCGAGGTCGTGTTCGTCGGGCACGGCGTCGTCGCGCCGGAGTACAAGTGGGACGACTACAAGGGTCTGGACACGCGCGGCAAGACGCTGGTCATGCTGGTCGACGATCCGCCGGCGACGAAGGAAGAGCCGGAGCTGTTCAAGGGCATCGCCCGCACCTACTACGGGCGCTGGACGTACAAGTTCGAGACCGGCGCGGCGCGCAATGCCGAGGCGGTGATCCTGATCCACACCGACAAGGCGGCCGGCTACGGCTGGCAGGTCGTACGGAACTCCTGGACCGGCGAGCAGGCCTACGTGAAGAACGCGCCGGGCCAGCCGGCGCTGGAGCTGGCGTCGTGGATCAGCGAGAAGACCGCGCAGGAGCTCTTCAAGGCCGCCGGACACGATCTGGCCGCGCTGACGAAGGCCGCCGGCTCGCGCAGCTTCAAGCCCGTCTCCCTCGGCTTCCGGCTGAAGGGCCGCCTCACCAGCACCATCCGTCCGTTCGACACGGCGAACGTCGTGGCCCGGCTCGAGGGCAGCGACCCGAAGCTGAAGGACGAGGCCGTGCTCTACAGCGCCCATCACGATCACCTCGGCGTCGGCGCCGCCGCGCCGGAAGACCCGACCGACACGATCTACAACGGCGCGATCGACAACGCCTCCGGCGTGGCGACCGTCCTGGAGATCGCCCACGCCTACAGCCAGGTGCAGCCGCGGCCGAAGCGCAGCATCGTCTTCGCCATGGTCGCCGCGGAAGAGCAGGGTCTCCTCGGCTCGGAGTTCTTCGGCGAGCACCCGCCCATCCCCGCCGGCCGCATCGCCCTCGGCATCAACCTCGACGCGCTGTACCTGTTCGGCGACGTGAGCGGCGTGTCGATGATCGGCGTCGAGCGCATGACCTTCTTCCCCACCGTCGAGCGCGTGACCAAGTCCCTCGGCCTCGGCATCGTCCCCGATCCCGCGCCGGAGCAGGGCTCGTACTATCGCTCCGACCACTTCAGCCTGGCCAAGGCCGGCGTGCCCGCGTTCTCGATCAAGCAGAGCGTGGACGAGAAGCACCGCGCGCTGGTGAAGGAGTACCGCGACAAGCGCTATCACCAGGCCGCGGACGAGTTCGACCCGAGCTGGGACTTCGGCTCCGCCGTGCAGATGGGCCGCCTCGCCTTCGCCCTCGGCTGGGA
>JBIOTX010000383.1:0-2376 GCA_044866315.1 Thermoanaerobaculia bacterium
ACGTACGACGGCGTGGAGGCGCTGCGCGGACTCGATCTGCGCGTGCCGGCCGGCTCGATCTCCGCGCTCGTCGGGCGCAACGGCGCGGGGAAGACCACGCTGCTCAAGATCCTCATGGGCATGGCCCGGCCGACGTCCGGGGAGGCGCGCGTGCTCGGGCTGGACGCGACCTCGCCGAGCGACGGCGTGGAGATCCGCCGCCGGGTCGGATTCGCGAGCGAAGAGAAGGACCTGTACGGGGCGATGTCCGTCGAGGCCATGATCCGCTTCACCGCCGCGTTCTATCCGCTCTGGCGAACTGATCTCGCGCAGCGCTACCTGAGGCGGTTCGACCTGCCGGCAACGCGCAAAGTGAAGGCGCTCTCGCGCGGGATGCGGACGAAGCTGGCGCTGCTGCTCGCGCTCTCGCGCGGCGCGGAGCTGCTCCTCCTCGACGAGCCGACCTCCGGGCTCGACCCGGCCATGGCCGAGGAGATGCTGCAGGCGCTCGTCGGACACGTGGGAGACGAGGGGACGACGGTGTTCTTCTCCTCGAACCAGATTGCGGAAGTGGAGCAGATCGCGGACCGGGTGGTGATGATCGGCGGCGGCCGGGCCGTCATCGCCGGCGGGGTGGACGAGCTGCGGGAGAGTTACTGCCGCATCCAGATGGTGTTCGACGGCGACGCGCCCGCCGCCACGTTCCGCGCGCCGGGCGTGGAGCATGTCGCGCGTGAGGGGCGCACGCTCACGGTGCTTTCGAGCCGCGGCAGCGCGGCGGTGCTGGAGGAGGCGCGCGCGCTCGGCCCGCTCTCGACGGACGTGCTTCCGGTGAGCCTCAAGGAGATCTTCCTCGAGAGCGTGGCGGTGGAGGAATGAACATGCTCTGGCACAAGTCGTGGCTCGAGACCCGCTGGCGCTTCCTGATCGGCCTGGCCCTCCTGATCTGCTCGGCCTCGGCCACCGTCTTCACCTATCCGAAGGTGCTGGAGCTGATGCCGCTCGTCCCGGCGAACGCGGGCGGTGAGCTCGGCCGGCGCATCCGCGAGTCGGCCGAGATCGCGAGCACGTTCCGGGGGTTCGTCTGGCTGGACTGGTTCCGCCAGAACCACAGCCAGCTGGCCACGCTCTTCGCGATCCTCCTCGGCAGCGCCGGCCTCCTCTCCTCGTCCGGCGGCGCGCTGTTCACGCTGTCGCTTCCCGTCTCCCGCCGGCGTCTCCTCGCCGTCCGCGCCGCCACCGGCCTGGCCGAACTGTTCCTCCTCGCGCTCCTCCCGTCGCTGCTGATCCCGATCCTCGCGCCGGCGATCGGGCAGAGCTACGGCGTCGGCTCGGCGCTGATTCACGCCCTCTGTCTCTTCTTCGCCGCCGCCGTCCTCTACAACCTCGCCTTCCTCTTCTCGACCATCTTCCCCGACGCCTGGCGACCGGTGCTCTTCGCCATCGCCGCGGCGATGCTGCTCGCATTCGTCGATCGCGTTCTGCGCAGTTCCACGCTCAACCTCTACCGCGTGATGAGCGCGGAGAGCTACTTCCGCCACGGCGAGGTGCCGTGGATCGGCCTGGTGGCCAGCGGCGCCATCGCCGCGGCCCTTTACTCCCTCGCCGTCGCCAATCTCGCGCGACGCGACTTCTGATTCCTCGAAAGGAGGAGCCTCATGCATCCTCACGCCCGAAGTGTCTTCATCGGATTGCTTTTCCTGTCGGTCACGCTGCACGCGCAGGTCGGTCACTGGGAAGGAGCCATCCACGCGCCGCAGATGGAAGTGCCGATCGCGGTCGACTTCGCGAAGAGCGCGGGCGGCGAGCTCACCGCCACGTTCGACAACCCCATGCGCCAGGTGCGCGGCTTTCCCCTCGCGAACGTCGCCGTGCAGGGCAGCGCCGTGGCCTTCGAGATCAAAGCCACCGGCGGCGGAACGTTCCGCGCCACCCTCGGCGGCGACGGCAAGTCGATGAACGGAACGTTCACCACGCGCGGCCCGGACGGGCAGCCGCTGGAGCTGCCGTTCGAGATGAAGCGCACCGGGGAGGCGGTGATCGAAGCGCCGGCGAAAAGCGCGGCGGTCGCGAAGGCGCTCGAGGGACAGTGGAGCGGCACGCTGGAGGTCGAGGGAACGCAGCGCCGGATCGTGCTGACGCTGACCAATCACGCCGACGGCACCGCCAAAGGCGTCCTCGCCGCGGACGGGACGGAGGTGCCGATCGCGCGCATCGTGCAGAACGGAGCAGACGTGACCCTGGACGTGAAGACGATCGGCGGCACGTACAGCGGAGCACTCGACGCCGCCGGCGCGGAGCTCACCGGCACGTGGACGCAGGGGCCGTTCAGCGGACCGCTGGTGTTTCGCCGTGAGGGGCTCGTGGAACGCTGGGCGAAGGCGGCCGGCGGGCGCG
>JBIOTX010000384.1:0-4069 GCA_044866315.1 Thermoanaerobaculia bacterium
GCAACGGATCGGTCGCGGCTGCTGGCCTTCCTGCGGTCGCTGTAGAAGTCGTGTTAGAAGAGGAGGGTGTTCTTCGCCCTGATCCGCAACGAGACTCTCAAGCTGCTCCGCCGGCGCCGCTTCGCCATCGTCGTGGCGATCATGCTGGTGATCCTGACCATGGTGTCGTACTCGCAGTACCGGCAGCTGAGGGAGACGCGCAATCAGAACTGGCGCGCCGAGCTGCAGGAGCGGATCGCCCGCTACGAGAACCGCCTGCGGCGGGGACGGATGAACGACTCCTGGGCGCGCTCGATGCGGGCGGAGGTGCAGCGGCTGCAGTTCTATCTGGACCGCGGGATCAACCCCGAGCAGCCGACTGCGCCTCTGGTCGTGCGCACCTTCGCCAACGCCGCCGGCTTCCTCCTCCTCCCCCTCCTCATCGCCGTCCTCGGCAGCGACATCGTCTCCGCGGAGAACGCCGAAGGAACGGACAAGCTGTTGCTCACCCGGCCCGTGCGCAGGTGGAAGATCCTCACCGCGAAGCTGGTCACGCTCTGGCTCTTCGCCTCGCTGACGCTCCTCATCGGCGGCCTCCTGGCCTGGCTCGTCACCGCGCCGGTGCTGCCGGCGCGCGGGTGGGACGCGCCGTCGTTCAACGGCTTCCAGTTCAGCGGCGACTCGTTCAAGGTCGACGCGGTGCGCCAGCTCCCGCTCTGGCACGACGCGCTGATCGCCTACGGGCTGGAGTGGTACGCGCTCCTCACCGTCGCCTCGATCTCGCTCATGCTGTCGGTGATCTTCAAGTCCTCCGCGGCCTCGATCGGGACGATGCTGGCCTCGCTCATCGGCGGCACGATCCTCACCCGCATCAGCCCCGACTGGACGGCGGGCAAATACCTCTTCGTCAGCGCGCTCCCCCTCCCCGACTACTACAGCGGCCAGGCCACGCCGTACGAGGGCATGTCGATGACCTTCTGCATCGTCCTCCTCGGCGCGTGGGCCGCCGGCGCGCTGGCGGTGGCGTACACGCTGTTCGTGAGGCGCGACGTGTTTGGGTAGAGGAAGGCGGAAGGCAGAAGGCAGAAGGCAGAAGGCAGAAGGCAGAAGGCAGAAGGCAGAAGGCAGAAGGATGATGAATGAAGAGGTTCGAATGAAGAGGGAAGAAGTAAGAAGCACACCCGATCAAGATTCACCGGCTGGATGGGCAGAGGTTCTTCCCTCTTAATTCTTCCCTCGAACCTCTTCATTCATTCTGCATTCTGCATTCTGCCTTCTGCCTTCTGCCTTCTGCCTTCTGCCTCCCTCTACCTACCCCTTCCGCGGCGCCGCCACTCCCACCCAGATCAGCATCCCGTCTCCTCCCGGATTGGCCTCGTCGCTGGGCGGCTCGCCGAAAAGGTCGTTGTCGAAGGACGGCTTCCAGTTGTTGCAGGTCCAGACGTTGCCCGCCGCGTCGATGTTGAGGCCGGTGGTGCGCATCATGGGGATGAAGCTCGGCGGGCCGCCGGGCCCGTACAGCGGGTCGCCGTTGTGCAGGGTCACGGGCTTGCCGGCGCTGGGCAGGGTGTAGCCGCTCTGCGGAGTCAGGCCGTCGCCGAGGCGGTGGCCGGTGGCGTTGATGCCGGCGAGCTGGGTCAGGCGCCCGTGGACGACGCTGCCGATCTCCAGCGGGCCGAAGTTCGCGACCCAGACGTTGTCGTCGCCGTCGAGGGTCAGGCCCCACGGGCCCCAGATGCCGCCGCCCTGGAAGCCGCCCATCAGTTGCCCTTCCGAGTCGAAGACGTAGACGTGATCGTCGCCGCCGGAGGCCACCCAGATGTTGCCGGCCGAGTCGATGCCGATGCCCTTGGTGTCCTTGCCGATGTGGATCTGCGGGGAAGGCTCGAGCGATGGACTGTCGTTCAGCCGCAGTCGGGTGATGCCGCTCGCCGAGACATCGCTGCTGGTGACCCAGGCACTGCCGTCTTTGGCGAAGGCGATGCCGAACGGCTTGAACGAGGCGTCGCCGGTGTACGTCGCCACCGAGCCGGGATCGCCGCCGCGGAAGACGGCCACGGTGGCGTTGCCCCAGCCGGCGAGCCAGACGTTGTCGTAGCGGTCGACGGCCGTGCCTTGCACGCGGTGGACGATGCCCACGCCGTATCCGTCAGGTTCCGGTGAGAGCGGCGTCGCGTCGGAGGCGAACCGGGACGCGCCGCCGGGCGGGATGAACTTGCCCCAGCCGAAGTCGCCGAACCAGACGTGACCCTTGCTGTCGACGTCGACGCCGAAGCCGGGGCCGAGGAGGCCACCGCCCGCGAAGGGAGATATGCGCCGGCCGCTGCGATCCGTGGCCGGGCGGCCGGTGGCGTCCAGGACGATCGAGTAGAGCGTCGAGTTCCCCGTCCCCTGGATGACGTTGTTCGCGATCCAGGCCCGCCCCTGGGAGTCGAAGGCAACGTTGCCCGGACCGCCGAACATGTGCGCATCGTCGCCGGAGTCATTCACCTTCACGGCGATCGTCCAGGCATCCGGCTGCTCGCGGAGGTCGGGCTGATAGAGGTCCTTGAGCTTGGACTGTTTGTAGATCGCGCCGACGCGGGAGGCCGGCTTGCGGGCCAGATTGCCCAGCGCGGTGATCGTGTCCGTCGGCGGCGGTCCGCCCTCCGGTGTGGTCAAGGCCAGGAACGCGGCAGCGTTCTTCCGCACGTTCACGCACGACGCGAGCACGTTCGCCAGCGAGAGCGTCGTCCGCCAGGCGTTCGTCTCATCCCCGTTCGGCGCATTGCTCATCACCGCCGAGGACGCGCCGGTGGCGAGGTCCACGATGTTCGTGCTCATACCCGCCGCGATCTGCAGCCGGAACCCTTCGCCTTGGACCCCGCCGTTGACCAGGAACTGCGCGGCGCAATACGCGCCGGCCACGGTGGTCAGCTCATTGAGAACGATGCTCGCCGGGATCGTCGGCCCGAGGAGGGCCAGGAACTGCACGCCGCCGCCGAGCGTCGCGGTGACGTAGAAGATGCCGTCCGTGGACACCGCCGGGTCCGGAATGGAGAACGCGCCGTTGCCGTCGGTGGTCGCCTCTCCCCACATCACGGGCGAGCCGACATGCGCGGCGTACAAGCGCACGGTTGCACCGGAGATGGGCGTGGGATTGCTCGCGCCGGACTGGACGACGCCGGTCAGTGTGGGCATGGGGGAAAGCCTCCTCTCTCTGTCGCATCCTACCTCGGCGCGCCTCTCACCCGCTCCTGCAGCTCCCCGATCACCAGCCGCGCCGCTTCGTCCGTGATCTCGATCCATTCGCGCGTGGCGTCCTCGACCCGCGAGTCGAGCGCATCGTCGTGCATCGGATGAATCACAGGCACGCGGCCGTGGGCGATGTCCTCCCGCAGCTCGAACAAACGCCGCGGCGCCCGCGCCCGGTCCACCACCGCCTCCGCGGCGATGGCCAGCCGCAGAATCGAGTCCTCCTCCCGCTCCGGCGAGCGTGCCAGATGCAGGAGCTGCACGAGCGCCCGGGCGACGTCGCTCGTGGCCAGCTGCTGCGTCCCGAGATTCAAACCGTCGTACCACCGGGTCACGTCCGCGAGCGGCAGCGTTCCCAGCGGCGCCGCGTAGGCGAACACGCGCGGGTCGAACACGAGCTCGCGCACGCGCAGCGGCCCGCCGGTGAACGAGATCGTGCCGCCGAACGAGCCGGGCGAGGCGAGGTTGAGCAGCAAGTAGAAATCATGGAAGAACAGCTCGACGTAGGCCGGCGCGTCGCGCGGCTCGAGCGCGCCGCGCACCTCCAGCGTGACCCGCACTTCCGGCGTGTCGAGTTGCGCCGGCCACTCGGCGCTCACGCGCACCTCGCCGTACACCCGCTCGCGCACGACCTCGGTCAGAAACTCATCCTCGAGCGCGATCTCTGCTTCGAATCGATGTTCGTTCATGGTCGTCATCTCCGGGGAAAAGCATCTCCCGCCGCGCTCGGGTCCGAGGAAATGTCTACCCCGTGTGCCTCGGCCGAGGTCCCGTCCCCTCGGCGGCGGTGCAATGGCGTTCGCATTTGTCTACGGCTTGTGGACAAGGCGGGGGGAAATGTTCCATTCCGAGGAGC
>JBIOTX010000385.1:0-14254 GCA_044866315.1 Thermoanaerobaculia bacterium
CGCCGAAGGCAACGGCGGGCTGAGAGCCCGCCGCTCCACGGCATGCGCAAGCTCATCGTCACGGCGGATGACGTCGGCCTCGACCGGGGGATGACCGAGGGTGCGATCCGCGCGCATCGGGAAGGGATCGTCACCGCGTGCAGCGTCGTCGCCAACGGTGCCGCCTTCGAGGATGCGATCGAGCGACTGCGCGACACGCCCACGCTGGAGGTGGGCGTCCATCTGACGCTGGTCGAGGAGCGGCCGCTCACGGCGATGCGCTTTCCGCGCAAGTACACCTCGTTCGTGCCGCTCTACCTCACGCGCCTGATCTCCATGCGCGCGATCGAGCGCGAGCTGCGCGCGCAGATCGAGCGCGTGCTGGCGACCGGGCTCACGGTCACGCACCTGAACGGCCATCAGCACCTGCATCTGCTGCCGCGCGTCTTCGCCCTGGTGGCGCGGCTGGCGGAGGAGTACCTGATCGACTACGTGCGGATCGTGAACGAGCGCCCGGCGGCGCGGCGCGTGCCGATGGCGGTGCTCAGCGCGCTCGGGCGGCTAGCGGGGGGGAGCAACGACCGCACGATTGGCGTCGGCGAGGCCGGGCACCTCCGCGACGTCGTCCCCCTCCTCGATCACGTCCAAGGCGTCACCGAGCTCGTCACCCATCCCGGTGTCGGCGTCACCGGCTACGCCCACTGGAGCTACGAGTGGGACGCCGAGACCCGCGCGCTGTGCGATCCGCGCCTGCGCGACGAGCTCGCGAGGCGCGGCATCGAGCTGGTCGCACCCTCGCACCTATAATCCGCCGCTGATGAGCAAGAAAATCGCAGTCATCCCGGGCGACGGGATCGGTCCCGAGGTCATCGAAGCCGGGATGAAGGTCCTCCAGCGGGTGAACGAAACGAGCGACCTCGGCCTGAAGTTCGTCCACTTCGGCTGGAACGCCGATGAGTACCTCCGCACGGGGATCTCCATGCCCGAAGGCGCGATGGACGACATCCGCGTGAACTACGACGCGGTCTACCTCGGCGCGTTCGGCGACCCGCGCGTCCCGGACATGAAGCACGCCGCGGACATCCTCCTGGGTATGCGCTTCCAGCTCGACCTCTACGTCAACTACCGGCCGGTCAAGCTCCTCGACGAGCGCCTCTCGCCGCTCAAGGACAAGGGCATGAAGGAGATCGACTTCGTCATCTTCCGCGAGAACACGGAAGGCGCCTACGTCGGCATGGGCGGGAACTTCAAGAAGGGGACGATGGACGAGATCGCGGTGCAGGAGGACGTCTCCACGCGCCGCGGTGTGGAGCGGATCATCCGCTACGCCTTCGAGTACGCGAAGCGCACCGGCCGCAAGTCGGTGTGCATGGCCGACAAGAACAACGTCATGCGCTTCGGCGGCGATCTCTGGCTGCGCACGTTCGAGGACGTGGCGCAGAAGTACCCGGACGTCGAGCACTTCCACATGTTCGTGGACGCCCTGACCATGCAGATGGTGCGCGCACCGGAGATGTTCGACGTGATCGTGACCAACAACATGTTCGGGGACATCGTCACCGACCTCGGCGCCGCGCTGCAGGGCGGCCTCGGCGTCGCCGCGTCGGGCAACATCCACCCCGGACGGGTCTCGCTCTTCGAGCCGATCCACGGCAGCGCGCCCAAGTACGCCGGCAAGGACACGGCGAACCCGATCGGCGCCATCCTCACCGCGGCGATGATGCTCGAGTACCTCGGGCACGCCGAGGAGGCCCAGCGGATCGAGCGCGCGGTGGCGGAAACCATTCACGCCGGCGAGACGACGAAGGACCTCGGCGGGAACCTGGGGACCAAATCGGCGGGGGAAGCCGTGCTCAAGCGCGTGTAAACTTTCCCTCGAGTGGTCCGCAGACAATCCGTCATCCTCCTCCTCGCGATCGCGCTCCTGGCCGTGGCCTGCCGCGACGGCAAGCTGTCGCCGCCGCTGCCGACGCTGGAGAACCTCAAGCTGCCACCCTGCAGCGGCAACGCGCCTTCCATCCGCGGCGTGCAGACGGCGCACGACAATCCGCCGCGGACGGTCTACCTCAACGACTACGTGATCGTGGTTCTCTGCGGCATGCAGGAGTTCGTGGGGGAGGCGCGGCGGCAGGACAAGCCGATCACGCTTTACATCGACTACCTCGACGCCGGCATTGAGCCGATGGGGATCGACCCGGCGACGGGAGCGATCGCTTTCGTCTTCGACCGCAACGAGCAGAACACGAACCTCTTGCGCGACCGTCTGTACGACCCGGTCTTCAAACGCCGGCAGGAGCTGCGCCTGAGCGTGGCACGCAAGGGCGAGCCGCCGCTGCAGCTCGCGCCGAACGCCAGTAATGCGGTGATTCTCGACAAGATCTACGTCGACGGGTGGCGGATCTCCGGCACGTCCCTGTTTGTCGTCCTGCTCATCGGTCTGCTCTGGTACGGCGGCCGGCATGGCGTGCTGCGCCAAGGCCCGCGGGTGGGGGACGTGCCGCAGCCCTACAGCCTGCCGCGCGTGCAGATGGCGTTCTGGTTCGTGCTGATCGTGATGAGCTTCTTCTTCGTCTGGTCGATCACCGGCGACCGCGACACGCTGCCGCAGTCGGTCCTGGGCCTGATGGGCATCAGCGCGGCGACGGCTGTCGCCGCGGTGGCCATCAATCCGCCGAAGAGGGAGGGCGAGATTCCGCCATCCCAAGGCTTCGTTCGCGATCTGCTCACGAACGACCAGGGCGTGGTGAGCCTCGACCGCGTGCAGATCGTGGTCTGGACACTGGTGCTGGCCTACATCTTCCTCGAGTCGGTGGTGTGGCAGCTGACCATGCCGGAGTTCAGCGCCACGCTGCTGACGCTGATGGGCATCAGCTCCGGAACGTATCTCGGCTTCCAGTTCCCGCAGAAGAAGGAGTAGACGAGGGCATTCGGGCGTTCGTATCACGCCGTGATGATCACGCTCGCTGCAGTTGTGGTCGCGTCCGCCTGTTCTCTTCCGCCCGACGCGCGCATCGTTCTCGAAAGCCCCGATCCCGCCTGCAGCACGTACGCGATCTGCCGCGCCGGCGAGCCGGTTCGCTTCCGCATCACGTCGGACGCCGACTGCCCCGAGCTGCAATGGTCGTTCGGTGACGGCTCGGTCTCGGCCGACCGCGAGCCCGAGCATGTGTTCGCCGCAGAGGAGTACCACTTCGTCACCCTCCTCGCCGGGATCCATCTGTTCAGCATCGGCGTCGACACACGCCCGAATCGATACGACCTCTACGCGCTCGCCGCGTCGCCGAAGGAGATCTCCGTTCCGGCCGGCCAGACCATCGAGTTCACGGTGAGCAAGAAGTATCTGCCCAATGCCGGCGTCTTCACGATCAGCTGCGGCGGCGCGATCCGTTGTGCGCAGGCGACGATCCAAGCCCACGAAACGTCGGTGACCTTCACCGCGACCGCCATCCACCCCGGCGCGGGCGGACTCTCCTATTACACGTACGCGATCGGCGGACGCCCGCAGGGAGGCGGTCCGTTCGCCATGGTGCGCGTGACCAATCCGCCGAAGCGACGCGCGGTCGGACGTTAGCCGCTACGCCCGGATCCGGCGAAGGAGCTGCCGCGCCTTTGCCTCCGGCAGCCGGCCGACCTCGCGCAGCACGATCCGCCCGCGCTCGTCGACGACGAAGAGCGTCGGCGTTCCGGGCACGACCTGCGTCGATCCGGGCACGGACACGATCTGGGCGGCGGTGACGCCGTAGCGTCCGAGCCAGGCGCCCGTCGTGGCCGCGGGCTCGTCGGTGACGACGATGAGCCGGCGCGTGCGGGCGACCTCGCGGTAGAAGGGCATGCTCTCCGTGCAGTACCCGCACGTGCTGCGCACGACGGCCACCACGTCGCCGCTCTCCGCATGCCACGCGGGCGGCAGTCGGTCTCCGGCGTTCAGGACGCCCGCGGCCCCACGCGACGGCAGCACGTCCAGCTTATGGAGGAGGAGCGTGCTGGCGATGAGGCAGGTGACGAGGATCGCCACGCTCGCCGCGACGTCGAGTCTTCGCTCAGTTGCAGACGTACCACTCATTGCGTCCGGTCTCGATGTGGTAGCCGTTGCAGCACGTCGCCGCCGGGTCGGAGGCGCCGGTCTGGCAGTAGGGCTGCTCGTAGCTCGTTCTGTAGTAACGGGTGCCGGCGGGATCGCAGGTCGCGGGCCGGGCCACCGAGGGCATCACCAGGGCGATGGTCAGGAGGAGCAGGGATGCGACGAGGAGAGGGATTTTCCGTTTCATCGTGCCTCGCCTGAATATACGGGTGGACAGGGGCGACGGGCACGGAATGGAAAGAAATGTCTCTAGTGCGCCTCGCGCCTCGCGCCGCGCGGGCGCGCGGCGCGCGATCAACGGTGAATCTCGTACGGGCCGTGCCAGACCGTGTCGGACGACGACCGGGCCGCGGCATTGTCGCCCCAGTAGAACAGCAGCCGGTCATAGCCCGTCCCCGGGCTCCTCTGGCCGGTCTCGGCGACGACCTCGAAGTTGTTCCGGTGCGGGCCGAAGTCGCCCTGCAGCAGGTGGACGGCGCGCACCGTTTCCGTCCGCGGCGCGATGGGCGGGGCCGTCTGCCAGAGGGCGGCGCGGTTCGAATGATCGAGAAACCAGTGCAACAGGCCGCCGTTGTCCGACGGCGCGAGCACTTCGAAATTGCCGCCGGCGCCTCCCGGATCCAGCGACGACTGAAGGAACGCCGGAACCGTGTCGGCGATCACGCGGTCCGAGCCGGGAAGCGTCTGCACCTTCCGCCAGGTCCACTGGCCCGGACCGGGTGCGTCCTGACGCCACCAATGCTGCAATTGAATCCGTCCGTCGCCCCCTCTCCCCGCGGCCAGGATCTCGAGGTTCCCAAAGCTCGACTGCATGAGCCGGACCGCGTACACGCGAACGTCCTCATCGCCGAAACTGAACGGCGCGGGATTCCAGGGAAGGGGAGTGGTCTGCCACTCGTCCGTGCGGGAATCGATCGGGGCGAATCTCATCTTGATCCGTCCGTCGCGGCCGGGGTAAACCAGCTCGATGTTCCCGAACGGCCCGTATCCGCTCTGGATCATGGACGGCGCTCCGCCGCAGTCGTTGGCTCCGGGGACATTTTCGTCGCGCGCCGTCGTGCGGGCCGTGTAGCCGGGCTCGAAGACGTTGACGTTGACCTGCGAGCCGCGGCGATAGACCACCCACAGCATGCCGTCGCTCCTGTGGAACCACGAGGGCGTGAAGCACCCGTCGGTCGTCAGCTCGCTGTCGGGGCCCAGGTGGTGAAAGGCGCCGAGCGCCTGCGGCGAGCCCCAGGGAAGGTTCGGATCGCGATTGTTGCGTTTGATCGTGTAGAGGTCGCCCTCGATGGATCGGTTCGGCGGGCGGTAGTTGGCGACCGTGATCACACGGAAGTCTCCGTCGTGCGTGCGGATCAGACCGGACGAGAGGCGGGGGACCGGCTGCGCCACATCGGGCGCCGTACGCTCGATGGACACGCGCCAGCCGCCGCCGTTGTCCGCGGTCAGATCGTCGTTGACGGCGAGCTGAATGCGTCCCGACTCGGCGGCGGTGAACGCCGGCATGGCCGTGCCGGCCTGATACCACCGCCCGTTGCCGATCCGGTAGACGAGCGAGTACTTCTTCAGTTCCGGGGCCGGGAACCCGGATCCGGCGCGCTCGGTGCGCCCGTCGGCGCTCGCATCGCCGATGACTCCCAGGAATCCGCCGAGGTGAATGCGATCGGAAGAGGGGACGGTGAGACGGACGGTGTCGCCCGTGTTGACGAACACGGTGTACACGGGCTGTTTCTGCACAGTGAATGGTCCATAAAGTCTGGTTGTCATGGCTGGACCTCCTTCACCGGAGTAGTGAGGCGTCGCCGCTGAACGTTACGCCACGGCGGCGGCAAACATTCATCGGTGTGCGCCGTCACCGCGCGAGGTGCGCGGCGGGGGGGCGAGCGGGGACGCGAGCGGGGACGCTCGCCCTACACCTCGCGCATCACCTGGATCTCCGGCGCGCCGTCGAGCAGCGGGCCGATGGCCGCGAACAGCTCGGCCACGTGCGGCGCGGCCATGTGCTGGTCGAAGTCGCCGCGGGACTGCCAGCGCTCGACGGCCATGAAGACGCCGTCATCGCCGCGGAGGACCGAGTAGGAGAGGCAACCGCCTTCGCAGCGCGACGCTTCGGCGTTGGACCGAAGCGCGCGCTCCATCTCTTCCTCGCGTCCCCGCTGCGCTCGCGCGCGGGCGATGACGACGACCTCACTCATTACCAGTTGACCGTGAAGAACCCGAGGGCCCGGCGGCCGAGGATGTCGCCGCCGAAGGCCTCGTAGTGCTCGTCGTCGAGGACGTTGCTGACGTCGACGCCGAAGCCGAGGAACTCTCCGAAGCGGTAGTTGGCGGCCAGGTTGACGACGTCGTACTGCGGGATCGTGCCCACGAAGACGCCCGCCGCCCAGTCGAACTCGTCGACCCAGCGGTACGACACCTTGGCGTCGAGCTTGTTGCCGCGCCAAGCGATGCCGGCGTTCCACTTCTTCTCCGGCGCATTCGGCAGGAGGCGGTCGCCGGCGGCCGCGGCCTTGACGACGTCGAAGTCGAAGTGCGAGTAGTTGAAGTCGGCCACCCAGCGGTCGGAGATGTAGTAGTTGAAGGCGATCTCGCCGCCCTGGGTCTCGACCTCACCGGCGTTCGTGTACGAGAACACGAGCGCGGGCAGACCGTTCACTGTCGTGATTCCCTGCCGGCGGGCGCAGACCGTCGTCGGGCTGCCGCACAAAGCCGCGTTGAGGAATCCGTTGATCCCCGCCTGCACCGGCGGCGGAATCGTCGGGATGTTCGTCGGAACCGTGTACATCGGGAACGCTGGGTTCACGGCCGGCAGCAGGTCGGTGACGAAGTCCTCGAGCCGGCTCTTGTAGAGGTCGACGGTCAGATAGAGCTTGCCGCCGAAGATGCCGGCGTAGCCGACCTCGTGGCTCTGTACCTTCTCGACGTCGAGCGCGGAGTTGCCGAGGGCAAAGATCGGCATCGGCCCGAAGCCGAGCGCGGTCAGGGCCGGGGCGATCGCCGCGGTGGCCGGATTGGCGGCGGCCGCGGCGGCCAGGTTCACCGGCGCGCCGGCCGGCACGCGCAGGAACAGCTCCGAGTAGTTCGGGCGCTGGAAGGCGCGGTTGTAGCCGTAGCGGAGGGTGTGATTGCCGAACGTGCCGACGATGGCCGCCTTCGGCGAGAACTGGGCGTCGTGCAGGGTCGAGTCATCGTAGCGGCCGGCGCCGACGATCTTGAAGTTCTTGCCGATGTCGAACTCGGCCTGGGCGAACGCGCTCTGCTGCTGCTCCGACTTGGCCTCGGGCATCAGGGTGTGGAAGCCGGCCGGGTTGGAGGTGTCGACGTCCTGGTCGTTCCAGGCCACGCCGCCGATCACGCGAGACCGGCCGCCCAGGAAGTCCCAGTTGGTCATCAGCTCCGCGTGGATGTTGCTGGAGTCCTCGTACAGGCCGGCGCCCGAGGCCAGGGCGATCTGGTTCTCGGCCTTGCGGGCGTCGTAGTAGGTATTGACGTTCCAGTGAGGCATGTTGAAGTTCACGCGGGCCCAGGGACGCTCGACGTCGGTCACCTGCACGCGGCCGATGCCGGTCTGGAACACCGGACCCTCGAGCGTGGAGTAGCCGCCCTCGAGGGTGAGCACGTTCGAGTTGGCGAAGTGCTTGTCGAAGCGGAGGCCGCCGAACTTGATGTCCACCTCTTCCAGGGCCAGCGCGCGCACTTCACGGGGCAGGCAGTTCGTGGCGACGGCGCCGCCGCAGAAGACCGTGTACTCGGGGGCGACGTTGCGGGAGCGGGCGAAGTCGTCGCTGTGCTGGTAGCCGCCGACGACGCGGTAGTACCACTCGCCGCCGAAGCCGCCGGCATGGCGGACGTCGGCGCGGCGGGTGTTGAGATCGCCGCCGGAGACCATGAGCCGCCCGCCCTGGGTGTCGCGGGGGAGCTTGGTGGTCATGTTCAGAACGCCGCTGAACGCGTTCGCGCCGTAGAGCGCGGAGCCCGGTCCGCGGACCAGCTCCACCGTCGCCAGCTCGTCGATCGGATAGGAGAGGGCGGCCCACTCCTGCGCGCCGAGGAAGGCGATGGCCGGGTCGCGGCCGTCGACCAGGGTGAGGATGCGGCGGTTGAGCGAGCTGTTGAAGCCGCGGGCGTTGAAGTTCGTGTCATACAGGCCGCTGGCGGTGTAGTCCACGCCCGGCGCGTTCTCGACGATGCGCGGGGCCTGGCCGGACGGAGCCACGGCCTGGATGTCTTCCTGCGGGGCCACCGTGACCGCCGCCGGCGCCTCGGTGATGCGCTCGGTGCGCCGCGAGGCCGAGTAGACGGTGATGGTCTCGGCGATGCTCAGATTCCAGTCGACTTTCTTGTCGACGCGGGTCGTGCCGCCGCTGGTGACGACGATGTTGTTCTCGCTGGCCGCCTGATCGCCGGCCACGAACTGCATCGAGTACGTGCCCGGGGGCACGTCCAGGACGAACGAGCCGTCCGGCTCGCTGGTGATCGCGCGGGAGAGCTCGACCACCTGCACGATCACGCCGCCGATCCCGGTCCCGTTCTCACGGGTGATCCGGCCGCTGATGCGCCCGTTGGCGGCGAAGAGAGAGACGGCAAAGAAGGAAACCAGAATCGAGACGAACAGAGCTCGAACAGACCGGGCCATCGTGCAAATCCTCCTCAGACCTCTATCAGGACCGAATTCCGCTGAAAAATGTCCGACGAAGGTAACCCGGGGCGCGTGCGGCGTCAACGGTACAATCGCTTTCGTTGCAACGTTTTCGAACGATCGTGCCGGTTTTCTTCGCCCTCTCGGCCTGCTCCTGGATGCCGCACTGGGCCTGCCACTACTACCGGCTCGAGACCGGCAGCGCCTTCCGGGTCGGGAGCTGGCAGTTTTCCGAGCGCGACAGCCTGATGGCCATGGCGGTGTACTCCGCGCTCATCGCCGCGAGCCTGGCCGCCGTCGCCTTCCCTGCGCTCCGCCTGCCCGTCGGCCTCGTCTCCGGCCTAGGCCACCTGGCGTTCGCCGCCCTCCACGCGGTGCGCATCGTCCGGCCGTTTCGGTTCGAAGTGTTCGGCTATCCGTGGTCGATGGGGGCCTCGCTGCGGGAGGTGGTCATCGTGGGGGTGTTCGGGGTGGTGATGGTGGGGGTAGGGGTGAGGGCGCGGGGTCACTCCGTGACCTCGTGACCCGTCACCCTGCTATCCTCTCCCGGCGGCAATGGAAATCGGCACCGAGTGGCTGGTCGAGGCGGCGGGATGTGAGCCCGAGCGGCTGCGCGACGTCGGGGCTCTCGATGAGATCTTCACCCGCGTCATCGCCGAGCTCGACCTCCATCCGCTGCACACGCCGTCGTGGCATGTGTTTCCCGGATCGGGCGGCGTCACCGGCTTCGTGATGCTCACCGAGTCGCACCTGGCCTGCCACACCTATCCCGAGCATGGCATCGCCACGCTCAATCTCTACTGCTGCCGCCCGCGCGCGGAGTGGCCCTGGCGCGAGCGCCTGGCCGAGCTGCTCGGCGCGGCCGACGTCCGCGTCCGCGCCGTCGAGCGTGGAGGACAGGCAATCCTGCCTGTCAGCGAGCGCGAGGACAGGCAGGATTGGCTGTCCTCCACCGAGATGGTGAAGTGAGCGTCGCCAACTGTCCTTCCTGCGGAGCGCCGGTCGAGTTCGCGATCGGCTCGTCGGCAGTCGTGATCTGCGGCTACTGCCGCTCCGTCGTCGCGCGCACCGACCGCGGCGTCGAGGCGTACGGCAAGGTCGCCGCGCTGATCGACACCGGCTCGCCGCTGCGCGTCGGCCTGGCCGGCAAGTACCAGGGCCAGGGGTTCCGCATTACCGGCCGCTCGCAGCTGCGCCATCAGGCCGGCGGGGTGTGGGACGAGTGGTACGCCGCCTTCGACGACGGGCGCTGGGGATGGCTGGCCGAGGCGCAGGGGAGGTACTACGTCACCTTCAAGGTCGGCGCGGACGCCCCGCCGCTCGACTCCCTCGGCCTGGGCAGCGTCGTCCCGCCGGTCGACAACCTCACCGTCGCCGAGATCGGGAAGGCGGAGCTCATGTCCGCCGAGGGCGAGCTGCCGTGGCGACCGGAACCAGGGTACGAGTACCAATACGTCGATCTCACCGGCACGAACCGCCGCTTCGCCACCATCGACTACAGCGAGGAGCCGCCGGTGGTCTTCAAGGGCCACGAGGCCCTGCTGGCCGACCTCGGGCTCGAGGAAGTCGTCCGCAGAGGAGCGAAGGTCAAGGCCGTCGCCCTGAACTGCTCCAAGTGCGGCGGGCCGCTCGACCTCAAGACCCCCGAGGCCGAGCGCATCGTCTGCCCGAACTGCGGCGCCGCGCACGACATCACCGCCGGCAAGCTCCAGTTCTTCCAGATGACCAAGCGGAAGAAGATCGAGCCGGCGATCCCGCTCGGAAAGACCGGCACCGTCGACGGCGACGCATACGTCGTCGCCGGCTTCATGGAGCGCTCGGTCCGCTACGACATCACCTACTACTGGACCGAGTACCTGCTCTACAACCCGGACAAGGGCTATCGCTGGCTGGTCAACAGCGACGACCACTGGAGCTTCGTCACCCCGCTGCGTCCCGGCGAAGTCGAAGATGACGCGGGCCAGGGCGTGGCCAAGAACGTCCGCTACGACGGCCGCACGTACAAGCTCTTCTCGAATGCCACCGCGCGCGTGACCTACGTCGTCGGCGAGTTCTACTGGCGCGTCGAGGTGGGGGAGCAGGTCGACACCGCGGACTACATCGCCCCGCCGTTCGGCATCTCCAAGGAAGTGACGCGCAGCGGAGCGAAGGAGATCAGCTACTCCCACGCGCGCTACATGACCCGCAAGGAAGTGGAGAGCGCGTTCGGGGTGGAGGATCTCCCGCGCCCGAAGGGCATCGGCCCGATGCAGCCGTTCCCCGGCCCGTTCCTCGGCAAGACCTGGCTGCTCATGTTCGTCCTGCTGCTCGTCGTGGCGACGGTGGTGGCGGTCGCCAAACGCGGCAAGACGCTCTTCGATTCGAGCTGGAATCTGGCCGAGGTCGCCCCCACGCCGGAGGCGCCGAACAACGTGCGGGTGATCTTCACCGATCCCTTCGAAGTCTCCGGCCGGGACAACCTCGTGATCGAGGGCGCGGCCGCGGTGGACAACAGCTGGCTCTACGTCGGCGGCGACTTCGTGCAGGAGAACAGCGGCGCGCTGGAGTCGTTCGACCTGCCGCTCGAGTACTTCCACGGCGTGGACCAGGGGGAGCGCTGGAGCGAGGGGAGCAAGAACAAGCGGGTCTACATTTCCCGTCCGGCCAAGGGGCGCTACGCGCTGCGGCTGGAGACGCAGTGGGAGAGCGGCGGCAATCCACCGTCGCTGCGCGTCCGCGTGCGCGAGGGCGTCTTCCGCTGGACGCACCTGGTCCTGGCACTGATCGCCATCAGCATCTTTCCGGTGCTGGCCGTGATCCGGCGCATCCGCTGGGAGATGAACCGCTGGAAGGAAAGCTCACACAGCCCGTTCGGGCAGTGGGAGGGAACCGACGATGACGACGAGTGAGGACCCATGTTGAAGGCGCTCTATCTCCTGTTCGCCCTGTTCGTGATCGGAGGCTACGGCTGGGCCGGCTGGCGCGGCCTGGAGTTCCGCCAGACCAGGAAAGGCATCTCACAGCAGCAGCGCGCCGGCGTCCGCGGGGCGCAGGGCGGCGGCTACTACTACCGCGGCTATCGAGGAGGGAAATGATGGATCTCGCACCGTTTCTCCGAGTGTTTCTGAGCACGCTGGTCTACACCGTCTTCGGCGTGATCGTCTTCGCCATCGCCTTCTGGGCCATGGTCAAGATCTCCCCGTTCTCCATCCGCCAGGAGCTCGAGACCGACCACAACGTCGCCGTGGCCGTTTTGATGGCGGCGGTGATTCTGGGGCTGGCGATCATCATCGCGGCGGCGCTACACGGATGACGTGAATCGCACTCCCATCCTCTTCCTCAACGTCCTCGTCATCGCCGCCTGCGGGCTCATTTACGAGCTGCTGGCGGGGACGGTGGCGAGCTACGTCCTCGGCGACTCGGTCACGCAGTTCTCGCTGATCATCGGTCTCTATCTCTCCGCCCTGGGCGTGGGGGCGTGGCTGTCGCGCTTTCTCGATCGCGAGCTGGCGGCGCGGTTCGTGGACATCGAGCTGGCGGTGGCGCTGGTCGGCGGCCTCTCCGCGCCGCTGCTGTTCCTCGGCTTCTCCCGCCTGGAGTGGTTCCGGCTGTTCCTCTTCGCGGTCGTGTTCGTGATCGGCGTGCTGGTCGGCCTGGAGCTGCCCATCCTGATGCGCATTCTCAAGGAGCACCTCGACTTCAAGGAGCTGGTCTCGCGCGTGCTGAGCTTCGACTACCTCGGCTCGCTCGTGGCCGCGGTGCTCTTCCCGATGTTCCTCGTGCCGCGCCTCGGCCTCGTGCGCACGTCCATCGTCTTCGGCCTGCTCAACGCCGCGGTCGGCCTGTACGGCACCTGGCTCCTCCGTCCGCTGCTGCGCGGTGTGACCGTGCTCCGCGTGCGTGCGGCGATCGTGGTGGTGATTCTCGCCGTGGCCCTCGTGCGCGCGAACGCCCTCACCTCGCTCGCCGAGGATGAGCTGTACGCGCACGACATCGTCTATTCGACCAGCTCGCCCTATCAGCGCATCCTGGTGACCAAGAGCAACGCCGGCTTCCAGCTCTTCCTGAACGGCAACCTGCAGTTCGCGTCCTCGGACGAGTACCGGTACCACGAGGCCCTCGTGCATCCGGCCATGTCCGCCGCGCCCTCGTCGAAACGCGTGCTGATCCTCGGCGGCGGCGACGCGCTGGCGCTGCGCGAGGTGCTCAAGTATCCCGGCGTCGAGCACGTCACCCTCGTCGATCTCGATCCGAAGATGACCGCGCTCTCCGAGGCCTTCCCGCCGCTTGGGCAGCTCAACGGGCACGCCCTGCGCGACCGGCGTGTGCGCGTCGTCAACGAGGACGCCATGCTCTGGATCGAGCGCGTGCGAGACACCTTCGACGTGGCCATCATCGACTTCCCCGACCCGAGCTCCTTCTCCCTCGGCAAGCTGTACACGACGCGCTTCTACCGCCTGCTCCGCGCGCGGCTGGCGCCGCACGCCGCGGTCTCGGTGCAATGCACCTCGCCGCTCTACGCGCGCCGGTCGTACTGGTGCATCATCCGGACGATGGAGGCCGCCGGCCTGCACGTGCGGCCGTACCAGGCCACCGTGCCGTCGTTCGGCGTGTGGGGCTTCGCCGTGGCCATGCAGCGCCCGTTCGACGCGCCGGCGCACGTGCGCGTGCCGGTGCGTTTTCTCGACGACGCCACCCTCGCGGCGATGTTCGTCTTCGCGCGGGACATGGCCCCGGTGCCGGTGGAGATCAACCGCCTCGACAACCAGATGCTGGTGCGCTACTACGAGGACGAATGGCGCCGGTGGAGCTGAGCCGGCGCGACCTGCTCACCGCATTCCTCGGCGCTCCCTTCGCCGCGCTCGCCTGCCGCGAGCGCCCGCCCGCCCTCCCGCCCGGTGAGCTGGTCGGTGCGGCGCACGAAGTGGGGCATCGGCTGCGCGGCGCGCCGCCGCCGCGTCCTGCGGTGTGGGAGTCACACGACGTCGTGATCGTCGGCTCCGGCGTCGCCGGACTGGCGGCGGCGTGGCGGCTCGGCGGCAAGCCGCTCGTGCTCGAGCTCGAGCCGGCGATCGGCGGGACCTCGCGCAGCGCGGCGGGCCATCCGTGGGGCGCGCACTACATCATCGCGCCGTCGGAGCAGAACCGCGTGCTCGCGCGGCTGATCGAGGAGATGGGGGTGATGCAGGGCGGGGTCATCGGCGAGGAGCTCCTCGTCCGCGACCCCGAGGAGCGGGTGTTCTATCGCGGGCGGTGGTACGAGGGGCTGTACCTGAGCGCCGGCGCATCGGCGGAGGACCTGCGGCAGCTGCACGCCTTCGAGAGCGAGATCGCGAAGCTGGCGAAGACGGGACGCTTCGTCATCCCGCTCGCGTACAGCGCACCCGATCCGGAGCTCGACGCGATCTCGATCGCCCAGTGGCTCGACGCGCGCGGCTTCACCTCGCCGCGCCTGCGCTGGTACGTCGAGTACGCCTGCCGCGACGACTACGGCACCCTCCTCGGCGACACCAGCGCCTGGGCCGCGCTCTTCTACTACGCCTCGCGCGAGGAGCGGCCGGTGATCACCTGGCCGG
>JBIOTX010000386.1:0-7113 GCA_044866315.1 Thermoanaerobaculia bacterium
CCGGCGAGCTGACCCGGCGCGCGTTGGCGCGGCGCGGCGTGGCCTACACCCCGTACGCCTACACCCTCGGCATCTATCGCCGCTCGTATCAGCCGTACATCAAGCGCCTGGAGACGCACTGGCAGGCGTATCTCGAAGGCAAGCTCGCGCGCGACGAGGCCCTGCGGCGGATCATCGAGCCGGTGTTCGAGCTCCGCAGCGACTTCCACGTCAATCTCCTGCAGCGCCTCATGGGCGACGCCGAGGGCGAGTCGCCGCCCAAGTACGACGCCCTGAGCGCCGAGGACCGGAAGATCTGGGAGTCCGCCGTCGCCGAGTACAGCGCCGCCTTCAAGGGCAAGATGGCTTGGCTCGATCGCGACCTCTCATCGCTCGTCGTCTCCGTGGCCCGCGGCGAGCTGCCGGCGAAGTGGCGCCCGCTCCTCGATCGCGCCGCGCCCGTGTATCGCAAGTACTGGTGGACGGAGGATGACGCGGCCAACCGCGCCTGGATCGAGAAGGCCCGCCCGCTCCTCGACCGCTACGGCAGGCCCCTCGCCGCCGAGCACGCCCGCGTCTACGGCACGGCTTGGCCGACCGTGGCCAGGATCGACCTCGCTCGCTACGGCGGCCGGCTCGGCGCGTTCACCAACTGGACCCCCGCCGGACCGCAGACCGTCATGTCCAGCATCGAGCCCGGGTACGCCGGCTACGCGTCGCTGGAGATGGTCATGCACGAGACCTCTCACCAGATCGTGAATCCCAACGGCGGCACCGTCGGCGGTGCGATCCAGGAGAACGCCAAGCGCCTCGGCATCCCCCCGCCCCCGCAGCTCTGGCACGCCATCCTGTTCTACACGTCGGGCGAGCTGACCCGCCGCGCCCTCGCTGCGGACGGCATCGCGTACGAGCCCATGGCCTACAAGGGCGCGTTCGACGGGCCGATGGGTGCATACGTGAAGTCGATGGACACGTGGTGGAAGCCGGTGCTCGAGGGGAAGGGCTCGCGGGAGAAGGCGATCGCGAAGATCGTGGAGGAGGCCCGGCCTCAACCGAGGACATCCCTGCTCGCGCCGAAGGACGACACGGTTCGTTCACCGGTGCTAAGTCGTTGAATCCGCGTGCGACGGCCGCGGCGCTCCGGTTGCAGATGGACGGCACAATCGAAAGGAGTGCCCCATGAAACGCGCGACCCTCGCCCTCTTCGTCGTCGCCCTCGCCGCCTGCACCAACTACTCCGACCGCATCCAACCCTACCCCGAGGCCCTTCCGTCGATCCAGCTGACTTCCCTGAAGGGACAAGACGTCGCCCTCGAGCTGCGCGACCAGCACGGCCTGGCCATCATCCACGGCTTCCTGCGCGAAGACCTCGAGCGCTCGCTGAAGAACGCGGGCCTCAACGTCACCGGCCGCGCGCCGCTGACGCTGAAGGTCACCTCGCACTACCTCGACTCCCAATACCGCCTCGGGCGCTGGGAGTCCTGCGGACGCCTGACCGGTCAGCTCACCCGCGACGGCAAGGCCGTCGCTCAGCCGTTCACGTCGAACTACTGCACCCAGGCCACGCCCAATCCATGGGAAAACTCCGAGACCCAGCGCTCGGCCGCCAGCGAGAGCGAGAGCCGCGACCGGACGTACTTCGGCCTGCTGCGGACGTTCCTCGTGGATCTGGAGAAGAACGCCGCCACGCTGTGAGCACTCCTCGGGCCGCGGGCGTAGCCACGCGGTTGCACCGCCCGCGGCCCGAGAGCACTCCGCTCGAACTGCGATCTACGGGCGAGGAACCACCAGGCTGTCGATGTTGGTCACCAGCGAGAGCTTCTTCTTGATCACCCGCACGATCCGCACGAATCCGTCGCGCAGGCTGGGCGTGCCCTGATCGCGCGACGGCGCCGCGGCGGCGACCGGGACGAGCGTGACCGAGAACACCAGGGTCAATACTGCTGCACGGAACTTCTTTCCAAAAACTCGACGCATGAATCCTCCTCCTTGCCGCGTAATGGTGCCAGCGTAACAAGCAGGAGGGATGGAAAAAACTGGGATCGCTAGGGCAACGGCGGCGGCGCGGACGCTCCGGTCGGGCTCTGCGGCAAGGCGCGCAGGAAGTCCCGGACCTCGCGCACCATCGCCGGCGTCGCTTTCTCGGCGGCCACGACCTCGCGCAGATAGGCGAGAGCGGTGATGGCCCGGGACATCATCCCTTCCTGGACGAACCGATCGAGAATGGTCCGGCAGATCTGGGCGACGTCGTCGGTGCGCCCGTGGATCAACAGCGCCTCGGCCATCTCCAGCCCGACCAGAGCCGCTTCCAGCTCCATCCCCAAGCGCTCGAATTCGCGCCGCGCCGCCCGCAGAACGGGCAGGCCTTCCGACGGCTCACCGGCAAGCACCAGCATCTGCCCGATGACCCACTGCGTTCGGACTTTCTCCACGTCCATCCCGCGGGCCGCGTACTCCGCGGTCGCCCGATCGAGGAAGACCCGCGCCTTTGCGAACTCCTGCAGGTCTCGGTAGGCATGGCCGATGTTGTGAAGCAGCATCCCGAGGGCGTCGCTCTGCTGCAGCGCCGGTTCCTTCTCCAGGGCAAGCCAGATCGCCAGAGCGCCGCGGATATCGCCGCCGCGGTAGCGCAGCGTCCCTTCCGTCATCCGGGCCTTCACGTACCGCTGCTCGTCGCCGAACTGCCGAAACACGCCGCCGGCCTGCTCGGCCAGCGGGATCGCCTCGGCGATCTGGTCGCGAGCCATCAGCAGTCCCGCGCGGATCAACGACGTCCGGGCGAGCTCGATCTCGGGGACCGGCATCTGCTTGAACAGCTGCTCCGATACGTCCACCGCATGCGCCGCCTCGTTCAGACGGCCGATGTAGAACAACGCGTAGGCGTACTCGCGCCAGGCGTCGGCGCGCGCGCTGATCACCAGGTCGAAGGGATACGCATCCACGCGCAGCCGTTCCGCCACCGCGACCGCGATCGACGCCACTTCCGTGGCCTCGGCCGGCGAGGTATCGAGCAGCCGGACCGCGCGCTCGACCAGCTCCACGGCGAAGCCGTAGGTCAGGGCCCCCGGCCTGGAGAAGACCCGCGCCTGCCACCAGCTCATCGGGCCGCTCAGCGCGTCGTCGAGCACGCCGAGGGCGGCCGATCGTTCCTCTTGAATGAGCTCGTTGGGATGGTCTGTATCGCTCATGTGCAGGTGGTGCGCTCCGGCTGATGACGGAACTCCGTCAATCTAGCACGCCCGCACGGGATGGGAAAGACACGGATGGTTTCCTTACGGTCCGCCGGGCGGGACGTCCGGCGGGGAGACGGGCGCAGACGCCCGTCCTACAAACGATCAATGACGATCATCGCCGCTGGCGCGCACGCTTGTAGTCGTACCCCGGAACGAATTCCACCTTGCCAATGAGGGCCAGGGCGCGCTGCCGTTTGCGTCGTTTGATGTACTCCTCGAGCGCCTCGTTCACCGTTTCGCGCTTCGTGCGGTGGCCGCCGATGCGGAACGCCGCATCGAGGAGAGCATCGTCGATCGAGACTCTCTTCGGCATGGACGCCCGGCAGCTCAGTGCGCGGCCTCGAGCTCCAGAAGCGGCAGCACCCGGTCGGGCGCGCCGGGCATCGGCGCGGGCACGACGCCGATGCGCTTCGCCCCGAGCCTCATGTAGAAGCCCTCGGCGTTCGGATCGGCGACGATAGCCATGATCGCGCGGGCGAACACGCGCGCGTGCTCGACCAGCGCGCGGCCGACGCCGCGGCGGTGGCAGCGCGGGTCGACCCACACGTTCTCGAGCATGGCCCGGCCGTCCGCCTCCTGCACCTGGCAGACGCCGACCACCTCGCCTTCGAGCGAGGCCACGAAGGTGGGGTAACGCTCGATGGAGGCGGAGGTCATGACCAGATCGGAGTCCCACGCGGCCAGCCAGTCGGGCGGATAGCCCCAGTGGGCCTTCGCCGCGCGCGCGAGCTCCGTGGCGCGCTCGGAGTCAGACATCGTCGCGCGGCGAATTTCGATCTGCATGGAGCCATTATCGGCCCTCGAGCAGCTGGCGGTGCCAGGAATCGCCGGCACGGCGCTCCCATGCGCCGGTGCGGACGGCGCCGAGCGCCTCGGCGGTGACGTCAAAAACAGGTGTTTCGGCGTCGGCGATCCGGCCGAAGTCGGCGCGGCCGACCGCGCGCACGTGGCCGTTCTCGCGGACAAAGACGCGCGTCGAGTCGAGGATGGAGACGCCGAGCTCGCCTTCCAGCCGGCGCAGGGTGGAGAACATCCGGTCGATCGAGCACCCCGACTTCTCCCGCTTCTCGTCGGCGGCGATGATGAGGAAGCTCCCCTCGCGCAACTCGCGCGCGCCGCGGATGGGGACGTTGTGGGCGGCCCAGGCGTCGAGGAAGGCATCGACGTCCCGGAGGAGCGTGCGCTGCCCGGCCTCGTCGAGCGCGGGGGAGATGCCGAAGATCCAGATGTGAGCGTTGTCGCTGAGCTGATCGATGTTTACACGCATACGCCGAGAATAACTAAACTGCACGCGTGAGCATTGCACGCATCCTGGACATGCTGGCCGGACGCACGTCCGAGCCCCAGCCGCGCCACCGGCACGACCCCCTGCCCCTGGCCACGGCCGCGATCCTGCTCGACATCGCCTACGCGGACGGGGAGTTCCATCCGGCCGAGGATGGGGACGTGGTGGCGTTTCTGTCGAAGCGGTTCGCGCTCGGCTCCGACGACGCGCGCGAGCTGATGGAGGCTGCCGACGAGATCCGCAAGAAGACCGTCGACCACTTCGCCCTCACCCACTACATCCGCAAGAACACGCCGCTCGAGGAGCGCATCGACATCGTCCGGACGATGTGGCGGCTGGTCTACAGCGACGGCAAGCTGAGCGACTACGAGGGCTACCTCGTGCGCAAGCTGGCCGACCTCCTGGGGCTGGAGCACCGAGTGATGATCGACGCGAAGTCGGCGGTCCTGCGCGAGATGGGAATGTAGTGCGCGCCCGGGTCGCCATCATCGGCGCCGGTCCGATCGGCCTCGAGCTCGCCGTCGCCCTCAAAGGGGAGAACATCGACTACGTCCAGCTCGACGCCGGGCAGATCGGCGCGACCATGCAGTGGTACCCGCTGGAGATGATCTTCCACTCCAACGCCGAGCGCCTGGCCATCGCCGGCGTGCCGATCCAGGTGCCGGACCAGCAGAAGCCGAAGCGGGAGGAGTACTTGGCCTACCTCAGGGCAGTGGTCCAGCAGTTCGACCTGAAAGTGCGGACGTACGAGCGCGTGGAGCTGGCCCGCCGGCTAGGGCACGGACGCTTCGAGCTGCAGACCCGCGCCGTCGACGGTCAACATGTTTACGAGGTGGAGAACGTGGTCCTGGCCGTCGGCTCGATGCACATGCCCCGGCTCCTGGGCGTCCCCGGCGAGGAGCTCCCGCACGTACACCACTACTTCCACGATCCGCACACCTACTTTGCGACGAAGCTGCTGGTCATCGGGGGGCGCAACTCCGCGATCGAGGCGGCAGTGCGCTGCCAGCGCGCCGGCGCGGAGGTGACCCTCAGCTATCGCGGCGCCGACTTCGACGCCACGAGCGTGAAGTTCTGGCTCCTCCCGGAGATCCGCTCGATGATCCGCGACGAGCGCGTGCGCTTCCTGCCGAACACGCGTCCGGTCGAGATCCGCGGCGGCTCGGTCGTGCTCGACCCAATCGGCGAGGTGCCGGCGGACTTCGTCCTCGCCCTCACCGGCTACCGCCAGGACCCATCGCTCTTCGAGATGCTGGGCGTGGACATGCGCGGACACGAGCGCGTGCCGCGCTACGATGAGGAAACGATGGAAACGAACGTCCCGGGCGTCTTCGTCGCCGGCACGGCCATCTCCGGATCGCCGCTGCAGCGCGTGCGCGTGATCGTCGAGGACTGCCACGTCCACGTGCCGCGGATCGTGGCCAGGCTGCGCCGATGAAGCCGATCTACTTCGAGTCGGCGGCGGCGTTCCGGAAGTGGCTGGAGAAGAACCACGACCAGGCCGACGAGCTGCTGGTGGGCTTCCACAAGAAGGGCAGCGGGAAGCCGAGCATGACTTGGCCCGAGTCGGTGGACGAGGCCCTCTGCTTCGGCTGGATCGACGGCGTGCGCAGGAGCGTCGACGACGAGCGCTACACCATCCGCTTCACCCCGCGCCGTACGGACAAGAGCATCTGGAGCGCGGTGAACCTCCGGAAGATGGACGCGCTGATCCAGGCGGGCCGCGTCGCTCCCGCGGGCATGGCCGCGTACGAGCGCCGTCCGAAGGACAAGGCCCCCTACTCCTTCGAGCAGCGCCCCGAGTCCTTCGGCCCGGAGTACGAGAAGCAGTTCCGGGCGAACAGGAAGGCCTGGGCCTTCTTCGAGGCCCAGCCGCCCGGCTATCGCCGCATCGCCATGTGGTACGTGCTTTCGGCCAAGCAGGACGAGACGCGGCAGCGGAGGCTGCAGCACGTCATCGGGGTTTCGGCGAGGGGGGAGCGGCTGGAAGCGATGACTCCGGCGAAGAAGGCGAAGTGAGCGCATCGCGGATGGCCAGCGCGCGCTCCGAGATCAGCCGCTGCATGTAGCGCCGCAGCACCAGCCGGTCGACGAGGCGGCCGAGGAAGCCGAGCGGCGAGCGGAGCTCGACCACGTCAATCATGAGCGTGCCGCCGTCCACCGGCTCGAAATAATGGTCGTGCACGAAGGCGGCGAACGCGCCTTTGACCATCGAGTCCTGAAAGTGGCGTGGCCGGTCGAAGGCGGTGATCCTGGAGGTGAAATGCTGGCGCACGCCGAAGTGGCGCGCGCGCCAGGTCACGGTCTCGCCGAGCTCGATCAGGCCCGACGTGCGTCCGGCCACGGCGGTCTCTCCGGTGTGCTGCATGGATCGGAGGTGGAGATCGAGATCGCGCGCGGCGTCGAAGCAGCGCTCGATCGGAGCCTCGATCCGCGTGCGAACCTCAATCCGCATCGCGAGTGAGCAGGGCGAAGCCGATCATCTTGTAGAGCAGCCGCGCGCCGACGTTGCCGTCCCAGTCGCCGCCGTCCTCGCCGGGCGCGACCTCCACGAGGTCGAACCCGACGATCCGCCGCCCGCTCCGCGCGACCTCGGCGAGCAGCGCGCAGGCCTGC
>JBIOTX010000387.1:0-28581 GCA_044866315.1 Thermoanaerobaculia bacterium
GGCTGCGAGTTCGCCTCCATCTTCCAGCGCTTCGGCACCAAGACCACCATCGTCGAGGTCATGCCCCTGCTCCTCCCCATCGAGGACGACGAGATCTCCAAGGAGTTCACGCGCATCTTCAAGAAGAAGGGCATCGAGGTCTTCACCGACGCGAAGGTGCTCTCCTGCGAGGTCACCGGCAGCGGCGTGAAGTCGGTGATCGAGACCAAGGGCAAGCAGCAGACCATCGAGACGGAGCTGGTCCTCTCCGCGACGGGCCGCGGCCCGGTGACGCAGAACGCGGGGCTCGAGAACACGAAGGTGAAGCTCGACCAGCGCGGCTACGTGCAGGTGGACTCGCTCATGCGCACCACCGAGCCGGGCATCTACGCCATCGGCGACATCGTGCCCACCCCCGCCCTGGCCCACTGCGCGTCGGCCGAGGGCATCCTCGCCGTCGAGCACATCGCCGGCAAACAGGTGCGGCCGATCAACTACGACCACGTTCCCAACGCCACCTACACCGAGCCCGAGGTGGCCTCGGTCGGCCTCACGGAGAAGAAGGCCAAGGAGCGCGGCTACGACGTGAAGGTCGGCAAGTTCCCCTTCACCGCGAACTCCAAGGCCAAGATCGTCGGCGACGCCGCCGGCCTGGTGAAATACGTCGTCGACGCCAAGTACGACGAGCTCCTCGGCGTGCACATCGTCGGCAACAAGGCCACCGAGCTGATCGTCGAAGCCTGCGCCGCCCTCGAGCTCGAGGCCACCAGCGAGTCCATCGCCAAGACCATCCACGCCCACCCGACCCTCTCCGAGGCGCTCATGGAGGCGGCCGAGGATGTGGCGGGACACGCGATTCATATCTAGGAGTGCGGTGGCGTAGCCACCGCTCTTCAATCCGGATACGACAGCGGCGGCTACGGCCGCCGCACTCCTAAAACATGCACGGCCTGACGAACGAGCAACTGCTGGACATCGCCTACTACCTCCGCCTCACCCGCACGCTGGAGGAGCGCCTGGTCGCGCTCTTCCGCCAGGCCAAGGTGATCGGCGGCCTGTATCGCTCCCTCGGCCAGGAAGGCGAGTCCGTCGCGGCGGCGTATGCGCTCGACTACAAGCAGGGCGACGTCGTGCAGCCGCTCATCCGGAACATGGGAGCGATCCTCGTCGCCGGCGCGAAGCCCGCGGACATCATCAAGCAGTACATGGCCAAGGGCGACAGCCCGACCCGCGGGCGCGAGCTGAACATCCACTTCGGCCATCCGGACCGCGACGGCTTCATCGGCCAGATCTCCCAGCTCGGGGACATGATCCCGGTCATGGCCGGCATCACCCTGGCCGGGCGGATGCAGAAGCGCAACCTGGTCGGCCTGGCCTTCATCGGCGACGGCGGCTCCTCCACCGGCGCGTTCTACGAGGGGATGAACTTCGCCACCGTGCAGAAGCTCCCTCTGGTGGTCATCATCGAGGACAACGGCTACGCCTACTCCACCCCGACCTCGAAGCAGACCCTGGCGAAGACCCTCGCCGACAAGGCCTACGCCTTCGGCTGTCACGGCGAGACCGTCGACGGCAACGACGTCCTCGCGGTCTACGGCGCAACCAAGCGCGCCGTGGAGCGCGCGCGCAACGGCGAAGGCGTGACCCTGCTCGAGGTGAAGACCTTCCGCCTCAAAGGCCACGCCGAGCACGACAACCAGTCCTACGTCCCCATCGAGATCATCGACGAGTGGCGCGGCAAGGATCCCCTGGAGCGCTACGAACGCGCGCTGATGGAGACGGGCGTCGCCACCGCAGAGACGTTCGAGCAGATCCAGCAGCGCGTGCGCCGTGAGGTGGACGAAGCCACGGACGAGGCGGAGCGCTCGCCGATGCCGAAGGGCGAGGAAGTAGCGAAGGGATTGTTTGCGGGAGACGGATACTGGGATGCCTGAGCTGACTTATCTCGACGCCATTCGCACCGCGATGCAGGAAGAGATGCGCCGCGATCCGCGCGTCTTCCTCCTCGGCGAGGACGTCGGCGCCTACGGCGGCGCGTTCAAGACCAGCTCCGGCCTCATCGACGAGTTCGGGCCCGAGCGGGTGATCGACACGCCGATCTCCGAGGTGGCCATCGTCGGCGCGGCGTCCGGCGCGGCGCTCATGGGCATGCGGCCGATCGCGGAGATGCAGTTCATCGACTTCATCACCGTCGCCTACGACATGCTCGTCAACTTCACCGCCACGTCGCGGTATCGCGTCGGCAGCGCCTGCCCCATCGTCGTCCGCGGACCCGCGGGCGGCGGCGTGCACGGCGGGCCGTTCCACTCCCTCAACCCCGAGGCCATGTTCATGAACCGGCCGGGCCTGAAGATCGTCGCGCCGGGAACGGCGTACGACGCCAAGGGCCTGCTCAAGGCCGCCATCCGCGACGACGACCCGGTCATCTACATCGAGCACAAGTACCTCTACCGGCGCATCAAGGAGAACCTGCCGGACGAGGACTACGTCGTCCCCCTCGGCAAAGCCAACCGCCGCCGCAAGGGCAAGGACCTGACCATCCTCACCTGGGGAGCGATGATCTACGTCGCCGACGAGGCCGCGGACGAGCTGGCGAAGGACGGCGTATCGGTGGACATCCTCGACCTGCGCTCCATCCTCCCCTTCGACGAGGAAGCCATCCTCGACTCCGTGGCCAGGACCAACCGGGTGATCATCCTGCACGAGGCGCCCCTCACCGGCGGCGCCGGCGCGGAGTTCGCGGCGCGCATCGCCGAGAAGGCCTTCGACTACCTCGACGCGCCGATCAAGCGCGTCGCCGCGCTGGACGTCCCGACGCCGTACTCGCCCCCTCTGGAGGAGTACTTTCTGCCGAACAAGGCAAAGGTGCTGGCGGCGGCGCGGGAGCTGCTCGATTACTAGGAGAGCTCAGCGATCGACATCCTCGGGGGGCCGTATCGGGGCATTCTCGGGCGGCGGCACCTCGTCCGAGACTCGGGAGCGGTCTTCGCCGGCAAGGTTGTCCGCCATCTGGCGCGCGGTCTCGACCAGAGCCGTCGCCACGGCCTGGACGTCGAACGGTTTTCGAATGACCCGCCGGACCATCGAGTCGTCCAGACTGGCGACGTCGCCGTTGGTCAGCGCCGTGGCGACGATCACGATGGGGCGGGGCTCGAGAGTGCTGATTCTCTGCACCAGCTCGTATCCGCTCAGCCGCGGCATCATCAGATCGACGATGGCAATGGTGTAGTCCTTCCGTTGCAGCATCTCCAGCGCCTCGATGCCGTCTTTGGCCGTGTCGACGTCGAAGCCGGCGCGCTCGGCGATGCGCGAGAGCAGCCTGCGGATCGCGCCGTCGTCGTCGACGATCAGCAGCGGGACTTTTCGAGCCTCGTTCACATCCCAGACAAAGTGCAAGGCGCATGCGCGTACTCACGCACGTTTTGCGCCGCAAGTCTTGGTATATCAGTTGTTTGTATCAGACTGAACGACGCGTGAGCAACGCGTGAGCCCTACGTCATGAGGCCGCCGCGACCGTGTGCCGGCCACTGGCGTACGGACGTATGCGACAATCGCGCGTTCCCCGAAAACGCCCATGAACGCCACCGCCGGCAGTGTCGTCCTCGCCGAGGACAGCTTCGTCAACCGCGAGATCCTGACGAACATCCTCGAGGGGGCGGGCTACGCCGTGCGCGCGGCCGTCGATGGGCGCAAGGCGCTGGCGCTGATCGAGGCCGCGCCGCCGGAAGTCGTCCTCTTGGACATCGACATGCCGGAGATGGACGGCTACGCGGTCTGCCGGGCCATGCAGGCGCACCCGCGGCTCTCGGCCATCCCGGTGATCTTCATCTCCGCGAACGACCAGACCAGCGAGAAGGTGAAGGGCTTCGAAGTGGGCGGGGTGGACTACGTGGCCAAGCCGTGCGAGCCGGCGGAGGTGCTGGCGCGGGTGTCGACGCAGGTGAAGCTGTTCCGGGCCCAGCGCGATCTGCGCCTCAAGAATGTCGAGCTGCAGCGGCGGAACGAGCAGCTGGTCCTGGCCCAGGAGCGGACCCAGCGCGTGTTCGGCGCGCTGGCCGAGGCCCTGCCGGGAACGGTGCTGGACGACACGTATCGCCTGGAGCAGAAGATCGGCGAGGGCGGATTCGGCGCGGTGTTCCGGGCCGTCCATCTGCAGCTGCGCCGGGCTGTGGCCGTGAAAGTGCTTCGGCCGGCGGACGGCGCGGAGAACCTGACCCGCTTCCGCCAGGAGGGAATCGCCGCGTGCCGGGTCGCCCACCCGAACGCGATCGACGTCCTCGACTTCGGCGTGTCTTCGAGCGGCATCCCCTACCTGGTCATGGAGCTCCTGCAGGGCCGGACGCTGCGCTCGCTGCTGCGCGAGACGCTGGTGCTGCCCGTGGCGCGCTGCGCGGCGATCGTCGGTCCCGTCTGCGCGGCGCTGGAGGCGGCCCACGCCGCCGGGATCGTGCACCGCGACATCAAGCCGGACAACATCTTTCTCCACGAGACGCTGGCCGGCGAGGTGGTCAAGGTCGTCGACTTCGGGATCGCCAAGCTGATGACCGACCTGCAGCGCGCCGACGGCGGCGAGGAGCTGACCCAGCGCGGGACGCTCGTCGGGACGCCGGCCTGGATGGCCCCGGAGCGGCTGGTCGGCTCGGCGTACGACGAGCGGTCGGACATCTACAGCGTGGGCGTCCTCGCGTACAACGCGCTCAGCGGCGAGATGCCGCTGCCGGTGGACGAGCCGAACGTCGGGGAGATGGTGAAGCTGCATCTGACGACTCGCCCGAAGCCGCTGCACTCGCGGAACCCGGTCGTGCCGGCGCCGCTCTCGGACGTGATCATGGAGGCGCTGGACTACGATCCCGCGAGGCGCCCGCCGCTGCGCCGCATTGCCGAGGCTCTTCGCGTATCCGGGACCGGCACATCGCACGTCCGGGCGTGATAAAAGACGCCTCGCGAAAATTCAGGAGCTGACACCCGATGGCCACTGATGTCCTCATGCCCCAGATGGGCGAGTCGATCGCCGAAGGAACGGTCTCCCGCTGGCTCAAGAAGGTGGGCGACACCGTCGAGCGCGACGAGCCGCTGCTGGAGATCTCCACCGACAAGGTCGACGCCGAGATCCCCTCCCCCGCCGCCGGCACCCTGACCGAGATCCTGGTCAAGGAAGGCGACACCGTGCCGGTCAACGCCGTGGTGGCGCGGATCGGTGGCGGTGTGGAGCAGGCTGCCAGCCTGCCCCCGGCCCCCGAGCCGAAGCCTGAACCAAAACCCGAGCCGAAGCCCGAGCCCCCACCCGAGAGCAAGCCGGAGGCTCGCACCACACCGCCGGCCGAAGAGGAAAAGGTCACCTCCCTCGACGAGCGCCGGCGCACCAAGTCCTCGCCGCTCGTCCGCAAGATCGCCAAGGAGAACAACGTCGACATCTCCCAGATCCCCGGCACCGGCGTCTCCGGCCGGGTGACCAAGAACGACATCCTGGAGTTCCTGCAGCAGCCGCAGGAGAAGCCGGCCGCGCCCGCCGCTGCCGCACCCGCGGCGCCGGCTCCGCAGCCGCAGGCGCGCGCGCCGCGCCCCACGCCGCAGTTCGCCGAGGGGGAGAGCGTGCGGCTCGAGCCGCTGACGATGATGCGCAAGCGCATCGCCCAGCACATGATCCAGTCGAAGCAGACCTCGGCGCACGTGACCACGGTCTTCGAGGTCGACTTCACCGCCATCGACAAGCTGCGCCGCCAGTACAAGGAGGGCTACGCCGAGCGCGGCGTGAAGCTGACCTATCTGCCCTTCATCGTCCAGGCGGTCATCGCCGGCCTGCGCGAGTTCCCCATCCTCAACGCGTCGATGGATGAGAGCAACATCGTCTATCACCGGGACATGAACATCGGCATCGCCGTGGCCCTGGAGTGGGGCCTGATCGTCCCCGTGCTCAAGCACGCCGACGAGCTGAACATCCTCGGCATCGCCCGGTCCGTCAACGACCTCGGCGACCGCGCCCGCGGCAAGAAGCTCAGCCCCGACGACGTCGCCGGCGGCACGTTCACCATCACCAACCCGGGCATCTTCGGCAGCCTCTTCGGCATGCCGATCATCAACCAGCCCCAGGTCGCCATCCTCGGCGTCGGCGGCGTGAAGAAGCGCCCGGTGGTGGTGGAGACCAAGGAAGGCGACTTCATCGCCATCCGCTCGATGTGCTACCTGGCCCTGACCTTCGACCACCGCCTCATCGACGGCGCCGTGGCGGACCAGTTCATGGCGGTGGTGAAGGCGACGATCGAGGCGGGGCAGTTCACGATGTGACGGCGCGTAAGCGCCGTCACCCTGAGCGAAGTCGAAGGGTCTCTTGCGCCATGCCGATCAGCGACACCACCCCGAAGGTCGCCGCGTTCCATCTGGAACTGTACCGGCAGGCCGGCCCGGCGCGTCGCGCTCAGATCGCGGTCGACCTCAGCGACGCCGTTCGTGCCACAGCGCTCGCGGGCATTCGCCGGCGGCACCCGGAGTATTCGGAGCGTGAGGTCGCGGCGGAGTTTCTTCGGATGGTGTACGGGATCCGGCTTCACGAACAATGGGTAGCCGCGCAGAAGCGGGCAGGTTGAACCTCAGCGACCGTTACATCGCCAGGACGGCCCAGATCACGAAGACCGGGATGCCGCTCATGAGCAGCAGGCGGTTGCGGAGGCCGGGATGGGCCATGTTCAACGTGTACCCGACGCCGACCAGCTTCTCCACGACGAGTGCGGGATCCTCGGGATTCGAATAGGTCAACCCGCCGTGGAGCCAGTGGCTCTCGTCCACGGAGCGCTGCACGTAGTCGTTGCCCGTCTGCTGCTGCAGCCGCGCATTGATCCGGATCATGCGCACGAGGAAGAACGTGATTCCGGCGAGAAGCGCCGCCCCTCCCAGGACGACGCTCGCGAGCGCGATCGGCTCCATCTGCAAGAGCGAGATGCTGCAGAACGTCACCGCGATCATGAGGCGCGTCCAATCGAGAGTGTCGATGTTCGTCTGCAGGTACTTCTCCTTCGCGAGCAGATAGTCTTCCGTCGAGTCGGCCGGAAGGGTCATCTTCGCCCCGGCGAAATCGCGGCGAATCACGTAGAGAAAGAACTGCAGGTAGGCGCCGAGGGCGGGGATGAACAGGACCGGTGCGACGAACGTCAACGCGGTCAGCATGGCCACGACCGCATCCAGCCATGCGCGATTTCTCGCGTCGCGCGTGCGCATGGACGAGGCGAAACGCGTCGCACCGCCCGCACTGCGGTGCGGCCGCACGGCCGAGGCGAAGCGCATGTAGACGAGGAACGCGGCAATCGCGAGGATCAGCTCTGCACCGATGAGCGCGATCGGCTCACCGACGAGCGATCTCGCGCCCGCCGCGACCGCAATGACGGCGAGAAACACCGCCGCGAGCACGAGACGATAACGCCGCAGGACACCCTTGCCGGCTCCGTCGAAATAGCTCGTCTCCACGCGCACGCCGAAGAACGCGCGCGGCCCGCGGGTGACGGGCATCCAGGCGAAGACGCCGAACAGGGCGATCACGCTCGAAAAGAAGGCCGTCTGCACGATGTTGGATTCGGTCATGACTTTTCCTCGCTCGCATTCATTTGGAGCTCTTCGTCAGCGCGCGGAGCTCGTCGCGCACGAGACTGACGATCTCGGCGCGGGGAAGTCCGGCCAGTACCAGCGCCGTCAGCGCAGAGCGCAGGGGCTTGCGCAACTCGGCGGCGTCTCTCGTGCTCGACTTCCGCGACGCCACGACGGCGCCTGAGCCGTGACGGATGCTCACTAGGCCCTCGGTCTGCAGCTCCCGGTAGGCGCCGGCGACCGTGTTCAGATTGACGCCCAGGTCGACGGCCACCTGCCGCACCGAAGGCAGCGCTTCTCCCTCCGCCAGCGCTCCCGCGGCAATCAACCGCCGGATCTCGTCGGCCACCTGCCGGTAGATGGGTCGGGGGTCGGATTCGTCGATCAGAATGTGCATGTGCGCAGCCGCCAACTGTATAGTGTCATTATACACCGTACAGTCGGAAAGGTTTCATGAGGGTGGTTCGTTCCCTAGGGAAAGGTGAACCGTCTCGCCCTCCTCTTCCTCCTCGCCGCATCCACGGCCGCGGCCGCGCAGGATGTGTTCGTCCCGCCCGTGCCGAAGGGCATCGTCCGGGAGGGGAAGACGCGCTCGGCGAAGCGGCTGATCCCCTTCCCTGCCGAGAATGAGCCGTGGATCCGCGTGCGCACGCCGCGATTCGAGCTGATCAGCAGCGCGAACGAGGAGCGCACGCGCGCGATCGCCTCGGACCTGGAGACGCTCGCCGCGGCGCTTCAGGCGACCAGCGCGCGGTTCCAGTCGGCGAGCGCGCCGACCAAGATCTTCGTCTTCGCCGACCGGCGGGAGAGTCAGCCGTACTTTGACCTGCTCGTCCACGAGAAGACGAAGCTGTCCGGTCTGTACGTCCGTCACGGCGGCGGCGGGACGATGTTCATCGACGCCGCGCGGCGCGGGTTCGAGCGCACGGCGATGCACGAGCTGGTGCACGACCTCCTCCGCCAGTCGCAGGTCACGCCGCCGCTGTGGGTCGAGGAAGGGCTGGCGGAGTACTTTGCGAATGCGGAGATCCGCGGCTCGACCGCGCTGGCCGGGCGGCGCATCGACGCGCACGTCGCGCTGTTGGCGAAGAAGCCGGCGCGCACGGTGGAGGAGATGTTCGCGGTGCGGGCGGAGTCGGCCGAGGCGACGTCACCGTCGTTCTATGCGCAGAGCTGGGCGGCGGTGGACTGGCTGATGAGCCTCGACCCGAAGGCCTTCTATGCGTTCGTGCACGACCTCGAGGAAGGCGTCGAGCCGCTGGTCGCGCTGAAGGCGCGGTTCGACAAAACCCGGGAAGACCTCGTCGACGCGCTGCAGGCACCGCGGCGCTTCAATGCCCAGGTCAAGCTCGACATCCCGCCGGTGGACGTGAAGATCGCCGTGGCAGCGGTAGACCGCGCGGACCTGCTGTTCGAGCTCGGCCGCTTCCTCACCTACGTCGCGGGCGCGGAGACCGAGGCCGAGCGGCATTTCGCCGAGGCGCTGCGCGTCCAGCCACGGCACGCGCCGACGCTGGCCCGTCTCGGGCGTTTCGAAGAAGCCCTCGCCGCCGCGCCGAACGATCCCGAGATCCACCTCGGCTATGCCGAAACGCTCCTCGGCTCCGCCCTCGGCGACTTCGCCGGCATCTTCGAGCCCGAGGAGGGAGACCTCGCGCGCTTCCGGCAGGCGCGCAAGAGCGCCGAACGGGCCATGGAGCTCGGCGGCGACGAGGGGCGCGCCCGCGCGGCCATCGGCGTGAGCATGATCGTCGAGGACGACCCGCTGCCGGCGATTCGCCAGCTCGAGCGGGCCCGGGAGCTGAGCCCGTCGCGCATGGACGTCGCCCTCAACCTCTACGCGCTGTACCTGGAGGCGGGCGATCAGGCCAAGGCGGACGCGCTCTTCGAGGCCGCGTTCGCGAACGCCCGGGAGAAGCAGATCGTCTTCGCCGCGCGGAACATCCGCGTGCAGGCGGAGACCAACCGGGCCAACGAGCTCACCAAAGAAGGCAGGCTCGAGGAGGCGGCGGTGGTCGTGCGCGGCCTGGCCGGCTCGATCACGGACCCCGCGGGCCGGCGGGAGCTCGAGCAGCAGGCCGCCCAGCTCGAGTCCATCGCCACGGTGAACAGGCACATCGCCCTCTACAACGACGCCGTGGCCGCGGCGAATGTGGGAAAAAACCGGGAGGCGCGTAAGATTCTGGACGAACTGCTCAAGGTTGCGACGGACGAGCAGGTGGTACGCGATGCGCAGCGCCTCCGCCGCAAGGTGGCCGAACGATGAACCGAACCGGTGCCGTGCTCGCCCTCGTCCTCGTCGCAGTGCCCATCGCCGCCCAGCGCCCCAGCGGGCGACTGCCCCGCGGCGGAACCGGCGTGACCATGCCGTCGTTCGTCCTCGACACGCGGCAACTGCAGTCGACCCGCTTCCTCAGCCATCACCTGTTCATCCCCTTCCCGCCCGCGCAGAAGCTGTGGCTGCGCGTCGACACGGCGCACTTCATCGTCCTCAGTAACGCCGGGGAGCGCCGCACGCGCGGGATTGCCAACGACTTCGAATCTTTGGCCGCGCTGCTCCAGCGCACCAGCCCGCACTTTCGCCCGTCCGCCCGGCGCACGCGCGTCTTCGTCTTCGACGACCGGCGCGACGTGCAGCCGTACTTCAACGCCGCCTACGGCGTCCCCGTCGACGCGAACGGCATTACCGTCCGCCACGGCGACGGCGGCACGACCATGCTCATCGACGCCAGCTCGCGCGGCGGCACGAGCCTCACGCCGCGCCACGAGCTGGTGCACGACCTCCTCCGTCACAATGACCGTCCCCTCCCGCTCTGGATCGAGGAAGGGTTGGCCGAGTACTACAGCAACGGCGGCCTGCCCATCATCGAGCACGTCTCGCTGCTGCGCGGCCCGTACCGCATCCCGCTGCTGCAGATGTTCGCCGTGCGGCCGACCGACGCCCGCGCGCGGGCCTACGAGTTTTACGCGCAGAGCTGGGCCGCAGTGGCCACGCTGATGCGGACCAGTCCCCAGGCGTTCTTCGCGTTCCTGAGCGAGGTCGAGCAGGGCGGCGACGTCGTCGCCGCGCTGAAGACGCACTTCGGGATGACTCCGACGCGGCTCGAAGGAGCGATGCGCCGCGCCGGCGCGCCGGTGACGACGCTCCGGGAGAGCGAGCCGGATGCGAAGATAGAGCTGCGTCCGCTCGACCGATCGGAGCTGCTCTACGAGCTGGCCGAGCTGCTCGCTCGCGTCCCGCGCGGCGAGGAGGAAGCCGACCGCCACTTCCGGGCCTCCCTCGACGCCCGCCCGCAGAAGACCACGGTCTACATCCGCTACGCCGAGTTCCTGATGCAGCTGCAGCGTAGCGGCGAGGCGCGGCTCACGGCGGAGGAGGCGCTGGTGCGCGGCGCGGACGAGCTACGCGCGCACGCCGTCATCGCCCTCAGCCTGGCCGCGGAGAAGCGCGCCGAGGCGCTGCCGTATCTCCTGTGCGCCCGGCGGTCCATGCCCGACCGCGCCGACATCACTCTCGCGTTGTACTCGCACTACATGGAGAGCGGCGAGCGCCAGGCCGCCGATCCGCTGTTCAATGAGCTCCTGCTCTCGCCCAAGGTGAACGAGGCCAGACGGATCCTCCTCGACGCCGACATCACCCGCGCCGACGGCCTCGCCCGCGCGGGGAACCTCGCCGAGGCCGCGCGCATCCTGCGCGAGCTCGCCCCGAAGATGCACGGCAGGACGCGCGTGCAGCTGGAGGCCCAGGCGGTGGGGCTGGAGAAGCTGGTGCAGCCGGTCGCCAGTGGCCAGTGACGTGGAGCGGCGGGCCCACCATTCACGCTATAGCCGCTGCCCATGCGCAAGTGTGAGCTCCATCGCCTCCACCTCGTCACCTACGAAAACGGGATGAAACTGCAGCAGAAGCTGGTGGACATGCGCCAGCGCGAGGAGCTCGAGGACCAGCTCCTCCTGCTCGAGCATCCGCCCGTGATCACCCTCGGCCGCGGCGGAAAGCCCGAGAACCTGCTCGCGACGCCGGATTTCCTGGCCGCGCAACGCGTCCGCTTCTTCGAGACCACGCGCGGCGGCGACATCACCTACCACGGCCCCGGCCAGATCGTCGGCTACCCCATCGTCCACCTCGGCGAGGGCAACCGCGACGTCCGCAAGTACGTGACCAAGCTCGAGGAGGTGCTGATCCGCACCGTCGCCGAGTACGGCATCACCGCCGCGCGCATCGACGGCAAGCGCGGGATCTGGGTAGGCTCGAACAAGATCGCCGCCATCGGCGTGCGCATCGCCCGCTGGGTGACCTCGCACGGCTGGGCGCTCAACGTCAGCCCGAATCTCGACCACTTCCGCCTCATCACCCCCTGCGGCATTCACGGTATGGGCGTGACCTCCATCGAGCGCGAGACCGGGCAGCGCGTGTCGCTCGCGGAGGTGCGCGAAGTCCTGGCCGCGCAGTTCGCGAAAGTTTTCGAGCGCGAGCTCGTCCCGCGCGAAGAGACCATCAAGCTGGTGAAGGTGCTCGTGCACGACGGCGAGCGCGTGCTCCTCCTCCACCGCCGCGCCGAGCGCGGGAACTTCTGGCAGCCGATCACCGGCTCGATCGAGGACGGCGAGTCGCCGGACCAGACCGCGCGACGCGAGCTGGCCGAGGAAACGGGGCACACCGGCGAGCCACAGGCGCTCGATCTCAGGCAGTCGTTTTTGATCGAGTCGCAGTTCCTGGAGTCGCGCTACCCCGCGCCCATCATCGCCAGCGAGGTCGGCTTCGTGGCCAGGATCGACTCGCGCGCGCCCATCCAGCTGGACGCGGTCGAGCACGATACCTACGGCTGGTTTACCTTCGCCGAGGCCTATGAAAGGATTCGCTGGAGCGACGACCGCGAGGCGCTCGAGCATCTGGAGCGCACCATTCAATGAACAAGCGCGCAGGAATCCGTCCGCCCTGGCTCAAAGTCCGCGTCCCCGGACAGCTCGACCAGCTGCCCGTGTCGCGGCTGATGCACGACCTGGCCTTGAACACGGTCTGCCAGGAGGCGCGCTGCCCGAACATCTTCGAGTGCTGGAGCGCCGGCACGGCCACGTTCATGGTCCTCGGCGAGATCTGCACCCGCCGCTGCACGTTCTGCGCGGTCGGCCGCGGCGAGCCGCTCGTCGCGGACGCCGACGAGCCGCGGCGTGTGGCCGAGGCAGTGGAAAAGATGGGGGTGCGCCACGCGGTGATCACGATGGTCAACCGCGACGACATGCCGGACGGCGGCGCGGAACACGTGGCCCAGACGGTGCGCGCGGTGCGCGAGCGCACCGGCGCCGCGGTCGAGGTGCTGATCTCCGATCTCGAAGGCAACCGCGACGCGTTGCGCGTCGTCCTCGCCTCGGAGCCGGAAGTGCTCGCCCACAACGTCGAGACCGTACCGCGGCTCTACTCCGCCGTCCGTCCCGTCGCGAAGTACCAGCGCTCGCTGGACATCCTGCGCTGGGCAGGCGAAGAGCGTGATCACGGCATGCTGACGAAGTCCAGTCTCATGCTCGGCCTCGGCGAGACCGAGGAGGAGATCCTGGAGGTCGCGCGCGACCTGCGCGCGGCGGGCGTGGACATCTTCACCATGGGCCAGTATCTCGCCCCGACGGAGCGGAACCACCCGGTGCGCCGCTATTACACCCCCGAGGAGTTCGCCGACCTCGGCCGTCGCGCCAGGGCTCTCGGATTCCATCACGTCGAGTCCGCGCCGCTGGTCCGGTCGAGCTACATGGCCCATCGCGCGTTGGAAGAAAGCCATCCTGTAGAATCGCCCCTCCATGCCGCGCGTGACCTTCGCTGACGTCGGCAAGAGCGGCGAATTTCCCGCGGGACGGACGCTCCTTTCCACCGCCATCGAGATGGGCGTGGTCATCAGCCACGTCTGCGGCGGCGACGGCGCGTGCGGGACTTGCAGAGTCGAGGTCATGGAGGGTTGGGACCGGCTCACGCCGCCCACTCCCGACGAGACCTACAAGGAGCTCGAGGCCCCGCACCGGCTGAGCTGCCAGGCGAAGTTGATCGGCGACGTGATCGTGAAAGTGGCGAAGATCGAATGAGCGGGTACGAGGGCACGGGGGCACGAAGGGTACGGGGACACGAGGGAGATCCCCCTCTTTCCCTCGTGCCCCCGTGCCCTCGTACCCCCGCAACCTGACGACGGAGTAACAACATGACCGCAGTCGAGACCCAACCCACCACCGGCCTCACCGACCAGCAGCTGGCGCTGCTGTTCCAGTACACCGTGGAGGCCTACAAGTCCTTCGAGAAGCTCGCCGAGAGCCTGCCCAATCCGATGACGGCCAACATGTTCAAGCAGTTCGCCGTCGACGAGCGGGGGAGCCGCGATCTGATCGAGATGAAGGTCGCCGAGCCGGGGCATCACCGCGTGCGGGTGACCCTCGGCGCGGACATGATCTTCCAGGAGATCATCGAGGGCGAGCTCTCCTACCGCGAGGCCGCGGAGTTCCTCATCGCCCGCGAGCGGACCATGCAGCGCAAGCTGCGCGAGTTCATCAACGACTCCGTCGCCGCCGACCGCAACTTCCTCATCTATCTGGAGACGGAGAAGCGCGCCCACATCGTCGAGCTCGAGCGCGAGCTGGAGCTGATCAAGCTCGATCGCGACTGGTGGAAGCGCGAAGACGCCGAATGGCGCATCGTCCACGGACCGGCGACCACGCGATGAACCTCTCCCTCTCCCCCGACGCCGCCGAGCACCTCGGCCGCGATCTCGACGGCCGCGTCCTGCGCGTGGCCTTCACCACCGGCTGCGGCGGCTCCGGCTACCGGCTCAGCTACGCCTCCGAGCCCGCCGAAGGCGACGAGGTGGTGCAGGTGGAGGGCGTGCAAGTCGCACTCGACACCATGGCCGCCTCGCGACTCGACGGTGCGGTCATTCAGTACGATCCGGAAGAGGATGGGTACCTGCTGGATCACCCGGATGCGGTGACCGCGGTGTGGTGCGGGTAGGTGGAGGACAGGCGATCCCGCCTGTCCCCCAACGCGGAACGCTTACTGGTGCTCGGCCGGCTCGTAGCCGAGGGCCTGCTCGTTCTTGAGCGGGCCCACGCCCTCGCGGCCCGGGTGGGCCGGGATGTTGATGACCGCCGTGCCGACGTTGTTCGTGTAATCGGACTCGGCGAAGTTGTGGCAGAGGCCCGTCAGGGGGTCCTTCGCCAGCGGGCAGTTGCCGCGCTTGTCCGGCGAGTACGGCGGATTGGCGGTGATGCGGATGATGTAGTCGCCCGGGGGCACCGGGGCCTGACCGTCGCCGCCGTCGAGGACGAAGTACTGACCGCCGAGGAAGAAGCGGTAAGTGTCGGCCCAGCCATGGCTGATGCCCTGGTAGCCGGGGATGCCGATGGCGCCGCAGCTGTTGAACTGCCGCGCGCGCGGCGGCTCATTGCCGTCGGCCGACGGAACAGGGTCGGTGTCGAGCATGCAGAAGCCGCGCTTCGCGGCGCGCCACACGTAGCCCGTGCGCGGGTCGACCAGCTCGTACTGCGCGTAGTTCTTGAAGTGATAGTGGTGATGGCACTCGGCGAACTCGAACAGGCCCGCGTGCTGCGGGTCGTTCGGATCGCCGATGAACACGTCCGCATCGCCGACGTTGTTGATCGTCACCGTGAACCGCACCAGGCGACGGAGCCCCGGCTCGACGCCGCCCTCGATCACCGAGCAGAAGTTCGCGGCGAGGTTCTCGTCGCGGACGACCCACTGCTGGCCGAGATTGTCGCTGAGGACGAGATCGGGCAGACCGTCGAGGTCGAGGGTGGTGTTCTTGTTCCCGCCGGCAAAGGCCGAGGCCGCCACGAGGACACACAACAGATAGAGAGAGAGGCGCTTCATTGAATCTCCTTCCGAAATGGCGTGGTTTTAGAGGACGGGAAAGTTTCCGTGAGAGATGGAACTATGTCAAGGGACATTTTCCGGCACGGGAGGCGGCTCCCAGGGACGCCGGACTTCGGCGACGAGCAGTTCAGAGCTCTTGTGACGGCCCGAGCCGCGAGATCTCACTCCAGATGTCGTCGAGATCGAGCTCGAGTCCGGGGCAGCCCGGAACCGACTCCAGCCGCCCCTCGGTTGCCCGTGCGGCGCGTGCGTAACGCCCGCCGGTGAGCTCGAAGATCTCGAGGGACTGCAGGCTGGGATCGAGGATCCAGTAATAAGAAACGCCGAACGACGCGTATTCGTCCATCTTTTCGATGCGATCGCGCCGCTCGTCGCGCGGCGACGGCGACACGACCTCCACAACGATGTCCGGCGGAACGCGCACGAGCCCCCGCGCCGGCGGTCGCCGGGTCTCCGGATGCAGATACACGGCAACGTCGGGCTTGCGGCCGCGGTCCGCTCGAACCTTGTATTTGCCACCCGAGCCGAAAACGAATCCATTCCGCCCGAGCCACGTCCGCAGCACGTGGATCAGCCACGACACCACGAGCTCATGGATGAGATCCGGCACTTCCTCCTCCTCGAGCCGGCCGTCGACCAACTCGCCCGGTTCGTCCTCGTCCATCGCTGCCCATTCCTCGAATGTCATGAGTCGACCGAGTTGGGGCTGCGCCGGGTGCAGTGTCGTAGAAGACATCTTCCGCGGGATCGTAACATCCCCTGCGGATGCCGGGTCCCCTCTCGGACATCGCCGACGTTGTTGACGGGTACCTAGGTGTTACGGAAGTGCTGGCTGCGGAGGTGGTAGGGATTTGGTGGCGGTGAGTGGAGTCGAACCAGTGACCTAGCGCTTATGAGTCCCTTCTGGTGGTTGGCAACGGACGACAAGCGGCGCCGGTAGGATGGCGAGAAACGGCAAGAAACGGCAAACCATCAATCGTTTGCGTGGCAAGCGCCGCCAAGAATCGGCAACCGATGGCAACGTTCGGCAAGCGCAAATGTGGGGGAAGCAGTGTGGGGGAAAGTGGGGGAAGAACGTGCGTCCAAAAAGCGCCGGGCCGACTTGGCAAGAAACGGCAACGCTTCGCCTCAATCCTTCTCCGCCTCGCGCAGTAGTTGCGCAGCCGACACGTTCAGAGCTGCCGCGATGCGGGCGATCATCGTCAACGTTGGATTTCGTTCGCCGCGCTCGATCCCGCCGATGTAGGTTCGGTGGATCTTGACTCGATCAGCGAACTCCTCCTGCGAAAGATCGAGGCGCGTTCGCAGGCGACGAACGGCAGCGCCAAAAGCAGCACATACATGATCCTTCACGCAGTCGCTCTCGCTCCGATTCTTCGACCGCGCTACTTGACAGTCTACAGCTTATGAGTAGCATGCTACTTATGAGTAGCGATCAGCCAAAGTATGGGCGAGCCTGGAGAAAGATGCAGGTGATCGCCGCGGGCACCGCTGCAACGGAAGTGTCGGGTGATCCGGACGAACTCGTGCCCGAGGCCGATGCAGCGCGCTTAATCCCACCGAGCGGTGTCAGTGTTCGGTCGATGTCGCGGTATCGCCGAGCGGGCCTGATCGCCTTCTTTCGGATTAGAGGGCGCATCTTCTATCGAGTAGGTGACTTGGAGGCGTTCGTCAGCTCCATGCGAACGCCCGCGGACTCCTCCACGCCCCGCACGGGGGGAGGTGAGCGGGATCACAATTATGTGGAACTCTGGCGACTTCTCGATGGCGACATCTGAGCGATCAGCAATGGAAGGCGGCTAACGCACTAGCGCTCGTCGGGATGCCAAAAGTGTAGCTCAGCGTTCACCTGCTGAGCTCCGGCTGCTCCGGTGGGTAGGGATTTGCCCGCTCTTGTCACTCCTACGATAGTGCAGGGTTCTTCTGCGAGGAGAGTTCAATTTCACCGCGACCTTCTTGGTGCGGCGGAGCTACAACCGCTGTGTGAGGCAGCGGTGGAGACGCTCGTCCACGATTTTGGTGCGACAGCCGCCTCCTTATTCCTGTTCTCGAAGACGGGAACGCTCGCGCGTGTCGCGACTTCCGGCTCTCCGATCGAGGTCGAGGAGAATTATGTCCGCGATAAGGACGCCGTTTACCTGTGTGCTGAACCGGACGACGAGGACGCTTACGGGCGCTCCGTTGTTCTAAATTGGCCGTTCAACGGCGTTTCAGAGCAATTTAGGTCCGCGTTCGGACATCTCCTTGACCAGGGCTCGCAGGTCGTCTATTTGCCACTTAACGGTCCGAACCGCTCATACGGGGTTATTCGGCTGGTAGGCGTGAGCAGCCCAGATGAACGACCGGCTTTCACGGACGATGACTTATCGGACCTGGAGGTCTTCGGGCATCAGGTGGCAACCTCGATCTCTAGCTTGAGAAGGAAACTCGAACTAGACATCGTGGCAAGAGTCAATGACATTCTTACGGCTGACCCAACGAATGTGACACGGGCGTATGAACACGTTGCGACGGCGCTGGTAAGCCAATGGACGGAATATGCAGCCTGCTCCATTCGGATTCGCCACCGGCATGGTGACCTCCGCTTAGAAACGCTCTCCACTGCAACGGGCGTAACCACGCGTGACAAGGATCGGTACGACCGTCCGCCGGATGTTGGCTTTATATCGCGAGCCCTGGAATCCGGAGAGCCTGTCGTCATCGAAGACGTCCCAGCACATCTCGCCGAGTTCTATGACCCTGCATGGCTGGAAACTAATCGCTTCAAGACGGCCGCAATATTTCCGATTCGCTCTCAGACCGAAAACATCGGCACGCTGGCCGTGTACGTCTGGTACGACTATACGTTCTATGAAACAAAACTTCGATTCTTGAAACAGTTGTGTCGCCAACTCGGTACCGCCACTGCGATTGTGCGTCTTCTGACATCGCGTGAACGGCTCATACAGCAGATGAGCGACATCATATCCGAGCCGGCGTCACAGCGTGATCTGCTTCAGTCCATCATCGCAAGCGCATGCGATCTCACCGGTGCGGAACAGGGCTACATCGCGATTCGTTCTAATCGTGATGCCAGATTACATCCGGATGTTTACGCCGGTGGGTTACTCGCAGATCAAGTTCCTACGATAGATATCGCCGGTCCGGGGCTTACTGCTCTCGCCGCACGGACAGCGACGACTGTCCGCTGTAACGATGTCCACACTGATCCTATACTTGCCCCTGTATATGTCGACTTCGTCGGTGATGCCGCCGGCCGAACAAAATCGGAGCTGGTGGTTCCGCTGACGCATACGTCACGGGTTATCGGTGTGATCGCTGTCGACTCAAGCCACCGCCAGTGCTTTAGTGACAACGACGTGTTGTTGCTGGAAACACTTGCCAGGTATGCCGCTCTGGTTTTTCAGCGTGATCGCCTCCTTGATGCCACTATGCGATTGGCCAATATCGAGTTCTCGCGACGCGATAGGCGGCGTGTCTTCGTGCAAATCGCAAAAAGCGCTGCCGAGCTCGTCGACGCCGACGCCTCAATAGTGTTGTTACTGGACGGCGTAACCGATCATCTTTATACCGAGACACATTACCCTGACGGTGTGAATATTCATACTGCAGACAGCGTTCTGCCGCGCGGTGTCGGGGCATGCTGGGACGCACTGCGCTCGCACGATGTGGTGGTCTTCCGCGATATTTTGAACGACCCGCTTTTTCATAACCGGGCGTTCGCGACGGCTAATGGTTTTACCGAGATGGTATCTGTTCCGCTCATGGTTGGTGGCTCTGGAACCGATGCGGACCGCGATCTGGGCGTCATCAATCTTTTTTTTCGAACGGCATCGCCGTTTATCGACATTGATCGTCAGGTCCTGCGGATCCTGGGAGCCGGTGCTTCTCTTGCTATCCATGATCTTTCAGCGATCGAAGAGACGACGCGAACGCACGCGCTCGCAACAATAACAGCGCGCACAACCGCAGCTATCGAAGTGTCCGGCCGTCTCGTGCGTGAAGCGCTGATCCCTCTCCGACAGGCTCGCGACGCCGCCGCGGCATTGAGCAGTCAGAGTACCGCGGAGCGCGCTGCTCTGCATGCGCGACGACTAACCGGCGCTCTGAATGCTCTGACATCGCTTCTTAACAAACTTGCGCCCAGCGAGCCCATTCCGGAGACACTGCCGCATACGCCTAGTTCGGTTCTGACAGACGCATTCCGACTACTCAATACCCGACTATTTGGCACCGAGCCACAGCCGAGCCTGAGCATCGGTGAAGACGAATTGTGGCGTCATGTTGCGTTGGCGCTACGTCGCCTTATCGATCTAATTCGACTTCCCTCAGCGGCGTTATACATATCCCATCACCGAGACTATCGTGAGTTTCGACGAGTCGTTTCGACGACGCCAGGCACGACCGTCGAACGCTTCGGCCTTCCGTCGTTTGAGGAATTCAGCTGGCTCCAGCAACAAACTTATACCGTGTTGCCGCACGAGGACTCACGGCTCGAATGGATCGATATTCGCGGTATGGCTGCGGCCCCTCGCGCGGTGATATTCGGACACGAGGTCACCGGTGGACGCTTAATTGTTCTGGTATTTGGCCTGCAGGAGCATCGTGCGCTCGCATTCTCCGAGATTGCTACGCTATACGAGGCGGTAACGGCCCAGCTCTACCCATATGTCGATAACGCTATGTTCGGCATCGAGTTGGACTTCTTGACATCAGAGACAGGTCACCTGCTGGGGCGCGCGATTGGCAAAGTACAAAGTGGCGTGAGAACGCTAAATGAACTCGGACCGATGACTGCCAACTCATCCGAGGAGGACATCCGTCTACACACGCTAGCTGGGCACGCCGTCGAAGATGGCTTGATTCGGTTAGAGCTGATCCGCAACAATTTCTACTGGTTCAGCGCCCAGCGACGCCACTTCGATGTCGGCGGTGAAGAGCAAAGTGGCGATGTTTCACAGGCAATGACGCGCACATTCGACGTCGTCGCTTTATTGCACGATATGCGAGGTCTCTTCACGCGCGAAGCGACGGAACGCGGTCTGAAGGCAACGCACATGGACTTACGTCCCTCCAGAGCGGAGGTGCGCGGTCCGGAGACACTCCTGCGATTGACGTTTTTAAATTTGTTTGATAATGCGTTGAAGTTTGCTTACGCGAACACATTCATCGAAATTTCGCTACGCTCGAGCGCCGAGACGTGCACTGTCGTATTTCAAAACCTTGGTGTCGGTGTTGCGCCAGACGAAGTGGAAGCGGTGTTCCAACGCTTGCGGCGTTCTCGATTCCAGGATACGTCGCGCCGTATCGAGGGACTTGGTCTTGGCCTTCCATATTGCCGGCGCGTTGTAAAGGAGGTATTCCGCGGCGATATAGGGCTCTCCAGCCGCGCAGCCGAAACACCCAGCGTACGGCGATTCGAGGGCGACAATTGGCTGACAACGGTAACGGTAACGCTTCCGCTGGCTGCGCAGCGAGAGAGAGTGGGTAGATGGCGCGACAGATAGTGTTTTTCGATGATTATCCTCTGGAGAAGGAAAACCAACTTTTCACTGGCCTGCTAAGACGTAGACTTCGAGGCACTAAGATTGATCTTGTCGAAGAAAAGATTGTGCAGCGGCTTGAGGGATTGCTACGGATGCGGCCTTTTGTTGCGATTGTGCTCGATGTTATCTCCGCGATGCCGCAAGAATGGATTGACGCCGCGGCGACAGGGAAAACCGAAGGGTACACGGGCGAGGGTTGGACTGGCATCGAAATTCTACGCCGCTGCCGCAAGGGTTACTATGGAAAGCTCAATCAGGGAGTGCCTATCTTCATGCGAACTGCGCGTGGCGAAATTCACGTGCGTGCCGCAGCGCTACGAAGCGGCTGTACCGACTATTTCATGGCCGGCTCAGAAGACGACAAGTTGATCGATGTGATCGCAAAGTTGGTTGGTGCACCGTGAATGCCGTTTCAGACGCGGCGCTGCGGCAACGCTGGGTGGAGCGTCCTGGCCGGTTAGCGGCGATCGTCGCCGCCGCTCGAAGCGGATCAGACTGGACAATGCTGCTTCTCCGGGATGTGAATGGTGAGGTGGACCCGATTCCGCATGTAGCCACGTGTTCCTTGCCGGTAGTCGAAGGGGAGGCTGCTCGGCGAGACCTTCGCGGAATTACTCTGGAGGCCATTGACCTTTCGGGAGAAACAGCGTTCGCTGATACAGCTTTTGATGCCTCGCGTTTCGTGAATGTCCAATTCGAACAAGCAAGCATCACTGGTAGCCGTTTTGATAGGTCAACATTCAGCGACAACTGCTCGTTTTCCAACTCCGTTGGCGTCCGTTCCTCATTTCGAGATTGCGATTGCCGAGGCGTGTCGTTTAACGGAGCGAACCTATCCGGCGCCGACCTGTCCGGCTGCGATCTTCGTGATTCTGACCTGCGCGATACGAATCTTGCTCGTGTGACCATATCGATGGAGGGCGCGCTCGGGTTCTTGTCGTGGCGGCGTAAATGGACGCGTTTTGGTGGCGATTACCAGACGTTAACTACGCTCCATCCGAGAGGGCCTAGGTGGCTGAGACGGTATATAGCCGACGAGGCCGAGGCCGAGGCCATCCGTCATCGGTATCCGATTTGGGGCACTGTGCTTTATATATTGTCGAATCACGGACGGTCTGCTGGACGGATCGGTTGCTGGGCGCTCGCGACGTGGCTTGTTTTTGGGCTCTTGTACTCTGCTCACCCCGTACTATCGGCGCTTTCTGCGACCATAATTGGGCCGAGGCTGATGTGTGCGGCGCCGGCATTCGTGGTAGGTGATGAAATTGTATATCTCGACGTCTGGAGCGGGCTTTATTTTAGCACCGTGACAATCACAACGCTCGGGTACGGCGACATTTCGCCCGGCAACGCTATCGCGCGTGGTTTAGCGACTACTGAAGCTGCTTGCGGAGTCGTTTTGATTGGTGTATTTGTGTCGGTCTTAGTGCAGACGACAACGACACGCAGTGATTAGCGAGCGGTAATGGCGCGTCCACTCGCACAGAATTGCGAGGTGCTCCCGATTTTCGCGGCTGTCACGAATTTTGAGTCGAAGACAGAAAAACAGAAGCCGCTGGGCCTAACGGCTCGCGGCGTGGGGGAACAGGCCGTATCGGCCAATGCTCGGGTTGCCTGAGAAGTGAACGCTGTGGATTGTGTCCAGCAGGAAGGATGGTGGGGCCTCATTCTCGATGATGATCACTTGCCCTCGTCGCGCGACGTCCGCAACGGATTCGTAGAAGCGGTCCTTGAGATCAGAGGCTCGCACTCCCTCGCTATCCGGGTCTGGTTCGCGGTAGGCCAAGAGAGGGGAGTCCAGCACGACGAATCCGGGGTGGGCCAGCCCTTTCGTGAGGCAGTAGTCAAAAAGCGCGAGCGTGAATGCGGCGTGCGTGATTGCTCGCAATCCCTTCCCGTAGCTGCTTCGCGGTTTTCCGGAGATAACGATGTCGGCAGTGGCTCGCTCAAAATGAACGCGATCTGGCGCTGGGAAGTGCCATGCACTTAGCAGCGCACGAACAGCCTCACTGAACTGATCTGCTGCTGTCGCCGAGATGCCGGTTTCTTGCTTCGGCTCGTCGGGTTTGGTCACCGTCGCTTCGAGTTCTTGACGGGTCGCTTCAAGTTCACGAACACGGGCGAGGACAGCCGTCTGCTGGCGGAGTACCGCGCGCCTCTCAACTACCTCTGAAAACCGTAAACGCTGCGAGTCCGCTTCGTTAGTGACGTACTGCGCCAACTGGCGCTGAACGTCGGACACGTTGCGTTCCACGTCTGATCGGCTGCTGACGAGTGCGGCCTTTTCTGACCGGAGGTCAAGGAGTGTCTCATTCAGATTCGTGCGCAACCGCTCGATGCGCTGGATCTCAGCTCGTGCAGCCGCCATCACAGACTCGACGTTTCCGTCACACGATTCACTCTTAGTACTCTGATGCGCCGGTTCCGCGCCACATAAGGGACAGTGGCGCTGCGGGAATTGTAGTAACAGAGTGCCGGATTCCTCAATGGAGGTAAGACGAGCGATGTCGGATTGGTAGTGCGAATCGAGGAGTGCAAAACGACCTATCAGTTCATCGATCTCAGCCTGCCTACGCTCGACGGTTTCACGCGAAGCCCACAATTCTGCACGACGAGCGTTTAGCTGACTGAGAAGTTCCTCAGTTGCGTGTTGGCGCACTTGTTCACGCTCCAGCGCCGCTTCGATTCGACTGAGGTCGTCTTCTGGATCACCGTCACTTGGGAGCTGCCGTCGCAGTTCACCGATGAGTTCTTCGACGGTGTCGAGTCTTAGTTTCGCCGTTTCAGCGGCGCTCAAAGCGTACTTCGCCGCAACAAACGCCGAATCATCGACGCCCGTCAGGATCAGCTTGAATACGCTGAGTTCCTCTGTTGCTTTGGTGTATTGGCCGCTAAAAACTGGCGAGTCTTCCTCGATGATGCGGGTTTCAGTAACCAAGGCAAGCGGTGCCAAATCACGGAACGATAGCGATCTGACATCGGCTTTCGATTCTCGGATTATTTTCCCGTCCAGTCCGATTCGTGATAGCAGAAAGCGGGAGATGTTCGTTGTCGATTTTGCGCTGTGCTTCGCGGAAAGTGCAGTGCCCTTTCCTTTTGGTTCGATGGTCAACCCGTCGTGGACTCGGAAGTTGCCACCGTCTACGCTTCTTTGCAGTGTGAATTCGGACTGGGTATCGAAGATCACACCAAGAACAATCCTGTCGTACCCTTGTCGCTCGGGTATCTCTTTCAGCCCAGAATGGGCCCCGAGCATGAAATCGAGCGCCGACACGAGGAACGACTTACCGGTGTCAGACGCTCCGTACACAACGTTTAGCCCGGATGCGAAGTCAATCGCGGCGGCATCGCGGCCAGGCCCTAGCACGGCGAGATGAGCAAGTCGCATCATCACGTCGGCTCCTGCGCCGCAGGCGTTTCAGTCGGCTGGAATTCGGAGGTCCAGTTTTTAAAAAATGACTTCATGAGCCGCCGCAGATCGTCGTCCGTGGTATCACCGAACGTTCTGACTACCCACTCGGTTCGGTCTCGCAAAGCCAGCGCGTACGGGGCCGAGAGAACGTCGGTGAAAGAGGCGGCACTCTCGTCGGCTTCGTAGAAGATGCCGTCCGTCGAGCACCGTTGCTTTACGAGCCCACGGCTGATCATCAGCAACAATCCTCGCTGGATCAATGCGCGCCGTATGAGCAGTTCCGCCGATCTGAGTGGGAGGGGGGCGTGGAGGCTCTTTTCTCCGCCGACGTCAGCGGAATGGATAGAGAGATAGTCAAAGTCGACAACACGTTGCAGGTCGAGCGCGCGCGGGTGAGCGGCGACGAGAAGAAACACACATCGAACACCGCATTCGAGTGCGCTGTTGAAAACCTGAGCAGTCATTTCTTCTTCACCCAGAATAGGCGATCCTCGTTCGCTAACTGGTGACACATTCCATGCTTGTCTCGGATCTTCGCATGACCGGACAAGGGATTCCCGGACATGTGGAGATCCGAGGCTTTGGCAGTTGTCGCGCAGACTCGCGCGAACCCGTCGGAGTGCGCACCCTCACACGTGTCCGCTACCCCCGCAAAAAGATCATCGAGCAGATCGTCGTACGTCTTATCTGGCAAGTGGTCCCTCGCGAAGTTTCTGAGCGTTTCGGCCGAGAAGAAATTCTGACGCGAGCGATGGAAATGATCGAGGAGACGCTGCTCTGCAGCTAGATCATTGAGGGTGGCAACAGGAGTCTTCAAGTGGTCGCTATACGCCTCGTAGAGTTGCTCCACATACCTTAGCTCGTGCTCCTGAACCTCGGCCGGTGGCGGTAGTGTTGCGGGTCTATCGGGTAGGCCCCCTCCGAAGCGTGTCGCATGAAACGGCGTTTTGCTGTGCCCTTCGATGATCTCGACCGGGGTGACGTGATCGAAAATCGAGAAGTCGAACTTTGCTATGTACGCCCGCAACGTATCGTCGAGAGGAATACGCTTGGTGTCAGTTATCGCGTCGGCGCAGTGTTCATCCCAGGCTTCCAGCAGTTGTCCTCGGAGCCACTCTGCGTCTCCGATTCGTTTTTTCAAGGTCGTTCCGAGTCCGAGCGGAGCAACGAAGTAGTAGCGCCGTGGCGGAGCGTACTCACCGATGAAGGAGTAATAGACGACCTTCGCGAACTCAACACGGACAGCCGACAGGCTGAGGGGATCTTTGTAGTGCTTGCACTGGTAGTTGTCCCAGACAGAGTGGAGGTCTTCATCGCCGACAAACCCGACAACATCGCAGCCGAGATCCTTCGCGCCTGCATACCGCTGCACCCGGCTGTATTTCGTTTTCAGGGAAGCGGCCCACTCCTCGACGACTTCCTCCCACTCGCTTGAGGACATGATGCGAAGCCGCTGAACGGCTGGGACTGGTAAACCGTAGTCTGTGCGACCGCTCGGCGCTCCCCCGCTTGATGGCGTCTCCAGATCCCTAAAGTCGCTCGCCGGCATCCCCGCCCAGAGTATAAACGCCTGCAGGTGGTTGACGGCTCTCGTCAAGACAGTAGGAGCGAGACGCCTCGCTTCGCTCGTGTTGCCACCTCCTGCCACAGATTGCCAACTTGACCGAGCGTCCCAAAGTCGCCACGTCATGTTGCGACAAACCTCGACAAGCCAGTGATTTGCGGCCGGGAGAATCCCGGCTCGCAAAGTTTTTTCCCCCACGCAAGTGCACAAGAATTGGGCAACTCGCGGCGCATGCACGAAGATCTGATCGCCGAAGCCGCTGAAAATAGAGGGGATATTGGTGGCGGTGACTGGAGTCGAACCAGTGACCTAGCGCTTATGAGACGCCCGCTCTAACCATCTGAGCTACACCGCCGGGATGCGTGGGGGGCCGGGGGATTGTAGGGGGACCCGCCCGGACCGTCAAGGAGCGCCCACACTCATGCAAGTGTGGTCAGAGCTACACTTAAACAGCGTGTACGGCAGGATATTCTCGTGAGCGAGCGGGACCGGATCTGCGTCGGCTGCGAACGGGCGGAAGATCTCGTCCGTCTGGAGCCGTGCAGCATCTGCGGCCGCTACTTCTGCCCGGACTGCGCGCACCGGGCAGGGTTCGGGCGGAAGTTCTGTTCGCCCGAATGCACCCGTGCGTATTACTTCACCGGAGATCCTGATGACGACGAAGATACTCAGCACGACGACTGACACGACCTCCCTCACCCGCGCCGCCCTCCGGCACCGCCCGCGGCGGCTGCGACGGACGGAGGCAATCCGCTCGCTGGTGCGGGAGACGATCGTGCGCCCCGAGGACCTGATCTACCCGCTGTTCGTGGTTCCGAACGCGCGGCCGCGCGTGGAGATCGGCTCGATGCCGGGCGTCTTCCAGCTGCGCGTCCGGGAGGCGGTGGAGGAAGCGAAACGCGCCTACGACGCCGGCGTGCGGGCCGTGCTGCTGTTCGGCCTTCCCGAATTCAAGGACGGTATCGGCTCGGCCTCCTGGGATCCCTCCGGACCGGTGCAGGCGGCCATCGAGGCCATCAAGCGCAGCATCCCGGCCATGACGATCATGGCCGACGTCTGCCTCTGCGAGTACACCGACCACGGCCACTGCGGGGTGATCGTCGACCACAACGGGGTGAAGGACGTCGACAACGACCAGACCCTTCCCCTGTTGATGAAGCAGGCCATCTCCTTCGCCGCCGCCGGCGCGGACTTTGTCGCCCCCTCGGACATGATGGACGGCCGCATCGGCGCGATCCGCCGCGGCCTCGACGAGCGCGGGATGACCGAGGTCGGAATCATGGCCTACTCGGCCAAGTTCGCGTCCGGCTTCTACGGTCCGTTCCGCGAGGCCGCGGAGTCGGCGCCGCAGTTCGGCGACCGGCGCACGTATCAGATGGATCCGGCGAACGGACGGGAGGCCATCCGCGAGGTGGAGCTGGACGTCGAGGAGGGCGCGGACATCGTGATGGTCAAGCCCGCGCTGTCGTACCTGGACATCATCCGCCAGGCCCGGGACCGCTTCCCGCTGCCCATCGCCGCGTACAACGTCAGCGGCGAGTACTCGATGGTGAAGGCCGCCGCGGAGCGGGGCTGGATCGACGGGCCGCGGGTGATGAACGAGATCCTGACGTCGATCAAGCGCGCGGGGGCGGATCTGATCATTACCTACCACGCGCTGGAATTCTCCGAAAGCGCACGGTGATCGGTGACGCGGTCGGGCGGTTTCTCCGGGAGCACGGGTTCGAGCGTGCCCGCCTCCTCGTCGCCGCCTCCGGCGGCGTCGACTCGACGGCGCTGCTGCTGGCGCTGGCGGAGCTGAACACTGACCTCGTCGCCGCCCACGTGAACCACCACCTCCGCGGCGCGGACTCCGACGCCGACGAGGCCTTCGTCCGCGATCTCTGCGCCCGCCTGGGCATCCCCCTGCACGTTGCCGACGGCACGCTCGATCCGGACACGGTCCGCCATCGCGGCGTGGAGGCGGCGGCGCGGGAGGTGCGCTACGCGCGGCTGGCGGAGATCCGCGCCGCGAGCGGCGCGAGGTACGTGGCGACGGCGCATCAGAAGAACGACCAGGCCGAGACGGTGCTGATGCGGCTGCTGACGGGCAGCGGGATGGCCGGTCTGCGCGGGATTCATCCGGTCCGCGAGGACGGGTTCATCCGCCCGCTGCTGGAGGTGAGGCGCGAAGAGATCGAGGCCTTCCTGCGCGAGCGCGGCGTGGAGCCGCGCCTGGACCGCTCGAACGAGAGCCGGCGGTTCCTGCGCAATCGCATCCGCCCGCTGATCCGCGAGCTGGGCGCCGTCGACAACCTCGCCGCGGTGGCCGCGCAGGCGCGCGAGCAGTGGCCGATCCTGGAGCGGGCCATCGACGAGGCGGAGCGCGCGTCGACGGAGATCCGGGAGGACGAAACGGCGTTCCTGCGCTGGCCGGAGGACGGCTGGCTGCGCGCGGCGCTGCTGCACCGGCACATCCGCCGGCTCGACCCTCACGCGCGCGACTTCGACGTGGGCCGGCTGGCGTCGGAGGTGGAGCGCGTCCGGCGCGCGAGCGTCACCCGGAACCTGGAGCTGGTCCGCCGCGGCGCTGGTCTCGTCCTGCGCCGCCTCCCCCAGCCCACCCCGGAGTTCGAGATCGAGATCTTCCCCAACACGGATG